>CAZZBE010000020.1:0-32746 GCA_964652715.1 uncultured Desulfobacteraceae bacterium | reverse complement strand
CGCCCATGGGCGCCGACGACCTGTCGGAACAAATCCTCCTTTCCTGCGGCGACGCCGGCAGCTGCGGCGGCGGTTACATCGACGCGGCCGCCGAATTCCTCAACGCATCGGGCACGGCCCCGGAAACCTGCTATCCCTACACGGCCCGAAACGGCCGGTGCGAAAACGCCTGCGCCGACTGGGAGAGCGACCCCGTCAAGGCCGACGGGTGGCATTTCGTCTCCAAAGGCCAGACCGCCACCGTCGACCGGCTCAAACAGGAACTCTTCGTCTACGGCCCCCTGGCGACCATCCTCCAGGTCTTTCCGGATTTCTACTACTACGATCGGGGCGTCTACTCCCACGTCCGGGGCGGGTGCGAAGACGGGGCCGGCGAATGCGGCCACGGGGTTCTCATCGTCGGCTGGGACGACGCCGAAAACGCCTTCATCGTCAAAAACAGCTGGGACACGACCTGGGGCGAGGACGGTTTCTTCCGGATCGCCTACAGCGAACTTTCCGGAGACACCCGGTTCGGCCGATGGACCATCGCCTATCGGAAGGCCCAGGCCGGAACGGCGGTCGTTTTCGCGGACCCCGGCCTGGAAGCCGCCGTCCGGAGCGCCGTCAACATCCCCGAGGGCGACCTCTTCCCCGAAGATCTGGCGGGCGTGGAAACCCTCTCCGCCCCGGAGAGCGACATCGCCGATCTGGCGGGCATCCAGCACCTCGTGGATCTGACCCTGCTCAGTCTGCCGGGCAATGCGATCAGCGATCTCGGCCCGCTTTCAGATCTGATCCATCTGGCGGACCTGGACGTCTCGGACAACGCCGTTTCCGACATCCGGCCCCTGGTGGACAACGCCGGCCTCGGCGCCGGCGTTGTCGTCGATCTGAGGGGAAACCCCCTGGGGGAGACCGCCTGCGACAGTCGCATCCCCAGCCTGGAAGCCCGCGGCGCAACGGTGCGCCACGACTGCGCCGCGGCGACCACAGGCACGGTCCTCATGTCCGACGGCGCCGAAATCCTTTACCAGATGGCCGGCGACGGCGAGCCGCTGATCCTGATCCACGGCCTGGAGACCGACGGCCAGGGCGATTTCAAGGGAATGGATGCCTGGGATCCGCAGTTTTCCGCTTTCTCCCAACAGTACAAGACGATCCGCTTCGACATCCGGGGCTTCGGCGACTCGACCCTGGTGGGGGACCCCCCCGTTGACGGGTTCTCCTGGACCGGGGGGGGCCACCGGACCACCGCCGACGTCGCCGCCCTGATGGCGGAACTGGGCCTCGAAACGGCCCACATCGCGGGGATCTCCCTGGGCAGCGCCGTCGCGGCCCAGATGGCCGTCTTTTATCCTGAAAAGGTCGACAAGCTGATCCTTGTCAGTCCCTGGGACCGCACCTTTCCGGATTCCGAATCCCGTCTGTCGGAAATGGAGGCCGTTTCCCACAAGACCGCCCTCATCGGCGGCGAGGATGATCCGGGCTTCGATTCCGCCGTTGCAGCCGTTCGGGCAAGGGGATACACCCCCTTCCTGGAAGAGCGCATCGCCGGGGCGGGGGCCTGCCCCAACGCCGACCGGCCCGAGGCCTTCAACACGACGGTCCTCGATTTTCTGGCGGATCCGATCCCCGTAACCTACGCCCTTAACATCCGGTTGGACCCGGCAAGCCCCGACGTCCTCGGGCTCGGGGAGAAGGTGTTCGCCACCTTCGATTATGTGGTCGGGGCCCCCGAAGGGGCCTACATGTGGGCCAAACCCGTGGAACGGAACGGGGGCCAGCACCATGAACCCTCCCTGATCCTGACGGGAACGGGCAATGTCTCCCGGTATTTCTACCTGGACATCCCCAACACCGTCGCCGAGGTGGAGATCCTGATGGAATCGGCCACCCGCCCGGACAACCCGGACGAAGCGGCAGAGATCCTCTATAAGGAGATCCTGCCGGTAGAATACACCTGGACCGCCGGGCCCTGAGAGGCCGCCGGGGTCCAGTCTACCCCCTGATCGTTTTACCCGCTCCCCTCCCCTTTTCCGCGGAAAAGAGAGGGGAGTCCCGTTTTCAGCAGAGGAGATTTTCGGTCCATGAGACTGAAAAAAATGGAAATCACCGGGTTCAAATCCTTTGTGGAGAAGGTCGGCATCGACTTTCCCCCCGGGGTTTCCGCCATTGTCGGGCCCAACGGCTGCGGCAAGAGCAACATCGTGGACGCCCTCCGGTGGGCCATGGGGGAGCAGAGCGTCAAGCAGCTCCGGGGCAAGTCCATGGAGGACGTCATCTTCGCCGGAACCGACGGCCGCCCGCCGCTCAACATGGCCGAGGTCTCCCTGGTGCTGGCCAACGACGGGCAAGGCCCCGGCCCCGAGGTCCTCAAGGATTTCACCGAGGTGATGATCACCCGCCGCCTCTACCGGTCCGGCGAAAGCGCCTATCTCCTCAACCGGCTTCCCTGCCGGCTCAAGGACATCCAGAACATCTTCCTGGGCAGCGGCATGGGCGCCAAGTCGTACGCGGTCATCGGCCAGGGCAACATCGGGGCCATCACCGACGCCGGCCCGGACGAGCGCCGCTTCTTCATCGAAGAGGCCGCCGGCATCACGCGATACAAGAGCCGGAAGGCCGAAACCCTGCGGAAACTGGAGGCCACCAACGCCAACCTGGACCGGGTCAACGACATCGTCGCCGAGGTGGCCCGGCAGCTCAACGGGCTCCAGCGGCAGGCCATAAAGGCGGAGCGGTACAAAACCCTCCAGGCCCGGATCCGGGTCCTCGACCTGAACCTCTCCATCCGCCGGCACGACGACCTCTCGGCCGGGATCCGGGAAGCCGAAGGGGAACTCCGGAAACTGAAGGACGCGGAAGGAACCCAGACCGCCGCCATCCGGCGGCTGGAGGCCGACATCGAGGGGATCAAACTCGCCCGCCGCCAGAAAAACCAGGAGATCTCCCAGCGAAAATCGGACCGGTTCGACACCCAGCGGTCCATCGACAAGACCGAAAACGACCTGGCCCACCTCCGGGAGGAGATCGGGCGATTGGCCGACGAGGTCGGCGAGCTGAAGAAGGGCCGGGAGACGCTGGAAGAGAAAAACCGGACCCTGGCGGACGAAATGGCCCAGGTCTCCGAAGAAACCGGCCGCCTGGAAAAAGAGACCGCGGATGTCCAGGCCGAATTCGACCGGGAGGAGGCCGAAACCCGCGGTCTCAAGGACGCCCAGGCATCGGCCGGCCGCGAGCTGACCGCCCGAAAAGCGGCCCTCGACGACCTCCTCCAGAAAGAGACCCGGCGCCGGGCCGCCCTGGACAACGCCCTCGAAAACAAAGAAACCCTGGAACGGCGGCGCAAGCGAGCCGACGAAGAGACGCTCCAGGCGCAGCGGGAGGCAAACGAAAGGGAACGGCGGGAAGCCGCGGCGCAGGAGGCGCTGACCCAATGCCGGGAAGCCGTGAAGATCCTTGACGTTCGACTGGCCGGTTTAAGCGAGACCCTGGAAAGCCGCCGGCGGGAGCTGGCCGATGGGACCCGTCGGGCCCAGGCACTGGAACTGGAGCGGGACAAGCGTCAGTCCCGCCATGCGGCCCTGAAAAAAATGGCCGACGCCTACGAATGGTACCGGGAAGGCGTCAAGGCCGTCATGACCCGGAATGAGGGCCGGCCCGCCGAGGGGGTGCTGGGGCTCGCCGCCGATATCCTGGAGCCGGCGCCCGGCTATGAAACCGCGGTGGAGGCGGTGCTGGGGGAAACCCTCCAGTACGTGCTGGTCGAGAAGCCGGCGGCGGGGCGCGACGCCGTCGCCTTCCTTCGGTCCGAAAACAGGGGCCGGTCCGGGTTCATCCCCGTCTCCTCGATCCGCCCGGTGAACGGCGGCCAAAAAACGGATAAAAACCGTGTAGGGGCGAAAAATCTTTCGCCCCTGCTGGACCATGTCCAGGTGCGGGACGGATACGAAACCATCGGCCAATCCCTGCTGGGCCACGTCCGGGTGGCCGACGACCTGGCCGGGGCCATGGCCCTCGCCCGGGACGAAGACGCCCCCCAAACGGTGGCTACCCTGGACGGCGACGTGATCACGGCCCAGGGAGTCCTGGTGGGGGGCAGTCCCGAGACTCTTTCCGGCATCCTGGCCAAAAAGCAGGAGCTGAAGGCCCTCGCCCGGGAGATCACCGATCTCGACGAGGCGCTGGACAAGGAACGACAAGCCCAGGCGGCGCTGGAGGAGCGCCTGGCCGGACTGACCGAGGAGCGAAAAACCCTTTCCGGGGACCGACAGGTCGCCGTGGAGGATGAACTGGCGGCCCAGAAGTCCGTCTACGCGGCAACCGAAGCCCTGAAACAGGCCCGACGCCATCTGGAATCCGTCCAGGGGGAAGCGGTCCGCATCCTGGACGAGGCCGACGAGCTGGACGAGACAGTCCAAAGGTCGAGGGAGGCCCTGACCGATCTCGCGGAGGAGGCGGCGACGGCGCGGTCGGAGGTCGCCCGAAAGGAAGCGGAGGCCGCGGCCCTGTCCGAGCGGCTGTCGGCCTATAACGACCGGACCGTGGACCTGCGCATGCGGCTCACCGCCCTTAAAGGGCAACTGGACAACAGCCGCGACGCCCTCAACCGGCTCAGGGAATTCCGGGAAGACGGCCTCGCCCGGCTGGAAGGGCTGAAGCGCGACATCGACCTCAAGGAGAAACGGCGCGAATCGGCGGATGAAAAGATCGCCGCCGAATCCCACGGACTGACGGTGATGTACGCCAATCTTGAGCACCTGAACACCGCCCTGGAAAAGAGCGAAGCCGAATTCTTCGCCATCGACGGCGATCTCAAAAAAAAGGACGCGGCCGTCGCCGAATCCCGGCGGGGCCGGGAGGAGATCCAGGAGGCCGTCCGGTCCCTGGAGATGGAACAGTCCCAGCGCCGGATGAAAGCCGACAACATCGAATCCCGTCTGGCGGAACGGTACCACGGCGACCTGTCCGGCCTCCGGGCCGAGATGGTTGAATCCGGGGCCATGGCGGAGGCGGCCGACGACGCGGCCATGACCGAGGAACTGACCGAATGCCGGAAGAAGATCGCGGCCATCGGCGACGTCAACATGGGCGCCATCCGGGAATATACGGAACTCAAGGAGCGCCACGACTTCCTCCTCGCCCAGCAGGCGGATCTGGTCCAGGCCGTGGACGACCTCCACCAGGTCATCCAGCAAATCAACCAGATCTCCCAGGAAAAATTCCTGGCCACTTTCGATCAGGTCAACGAAAAACTCAACGAGGTTTTCCCCCGGCTTTTCGACGGCGGGTCGGCCCGCCTGGAGCTGACGGAGCCGGACAAGCCCCTGGAGACGGGCGTGGAGTTCATGGTCCACCCGCCCGGCAAAAAGCTGACCCGGCTCAGTCTTCTCTCCGGCGGGGAAAAGGCCCTGGCGGCCATCGCCTTCGTCTTTTCCATCTTCCTGATCAAACCGGCGTCGTTTTGCATCATGGACGAAATCGACGCGCCCCTGGACGAGGCCAACGTCTATCGGTTCAACGAGCTGTTGCGGATCATCGGCGAGCAGTCCCAGATCGTCATGATCACCCACAAGAAAAAGAGCATGGAATTCGCCGACACCCTGTTCGGCATCACCATGGAGAAAAAGGGGATCTCGAAAGTGGTCTCCGTCAACCTGGAAGGCAGATAGGACATCTTGCATGGCATGGTTTAAGAAGAAAAAAGACCCGGAAAAGAAAGAAACGACCGACCGCGCCATCGAACCCAGAGGGTTCGCGGGCCGCCTGCGGAAGGGACTTTCCAAGACCCGCGACATCCTGACCACCGACATCGACGACCTGTTTCGTTCCAACCGGTTCGACGATCTCATGGAGGAACTGGAAGAACGGCTCATCACATCGGACATCGGCGTTCAGCCCGCCATGGAGATCATCGAACGGGTCTCCAGGAAGAAAGGCAAGATCAACTCCGCCGACGACCTCAAAGCCGTCCTCCGCGACGAAATCGTCGATCTCATGGGCGAAACCTGCGGAGCCGCCGACGAAACGATCACCGCCTCCCCCCACGTGATCATGGTGCTGGGGGTCAACGGCGTGGGCAAGACCACCACCATCGGCAAGCTGGCCGCCCGCTACGCCGGCCAGGGGAAATCGGTGCTCATCGCCGCCTCGGACACCTTCCGGGCCGCGGCCGTGGAACAGCTGGGGATCTGGGCGGAGCAGGCGGGGGCCGATTTCGTCCGCCACCGGGACAAGGCCGATCCCGCGGCAGTGGCCTTCGACGGGGTGGAAGCGGGGGTGGCCCGTAAAAAGGACGTGGTGATCGTGGACACGGCCGGCCGGCTTCACACCAAGACCAATCTCATGGAAGAGCTGAAAAAAATCAAACGGGCCATGGGGAAAAAGCTGCCCGAAGCGCCCCATGAGACGCTCCTGGTCCTGGACGCCACCACCGGTCAAAACGCCCTCTCCCAGGCCAAAATGTTCCACGAAGCCCTCGGCGTCACCGGCATCGCCCTGGCCAAGCTGGACGGCACGGCCCGGGGCGGCATCGTGGTGAGCATCCGCGGCGCCCTGGGCATCCCGCTGAAATACGTCGGCATCGGGGAGCGGATCGAGGATCTTCAGACCTTCGATCCGGCACGGTTCGCGGAGGCCCTTTTTTAACCCTCGATACGATATTCTCCAAGCTTGTTAACGTCCGTAGACCGTTGACAACCAATGATTCAAGAAAAACAAAGCCCGCGATGGCCGTTTTAGAGCGGTTTTATAGCGATAATGGCAAAAAAAACCTTGCTGGCCGCTCAATTATTCTTAATTGTATTGACAAGGAATGGAACCTCCTATATGGATTGTCTCGACGGCGAGAGAGGGGCTAAAGGAACCACCAATCTAAAGGGGGAAAGAAGATGAGCAGCATGACCAAAGCGGAATTGATCGAGAAGATGGCGGAGGACGCCGACATCACCAAGGTCGAGGCGTCGAAGGCGTTGAACTCCTTTATGGAGAATGTCATCGCGACGCTCAAGAAAAAAGACGGGAAGGTGACCCTGGTGGGGTTCGGCACCTTTTCCAAGATCCGCCGCAAGGCCCGCAAGGGACGGAACCCCAGGACCGGCGAACCCATCAAAATCAAGGCCAGCAACGTGGTCAAATTCAAGCCGGGAAAAAAGCTCAGAGAGGCCGTCTAACCCGAACGGGCCGAGCCGCTTTTTCCGCGGGGCGATTTATGCGGTACGGATAAATCGCCTTTTTCTTTTCAGTACGCCACCTCGAAAGCGGAAAATTCCCCCGTGCAGGTTTCCCAGTCCACATCCACATTGTCCACCCTGGCCTGGGACGACCCGCTCTTGCACCACTCGATCATGGCCGCCACATCGTTTTCGTTTCCTTCAAAGACCGCTTCCACCGTGCCGTCCGGCCGGTTTTTCACCCACCCGGTCACCCCGCGCTGCTGAGCCGCCTTCTGGGTTTCCGCCCGGTAGAACACCCCCTGCACCTTGCCGTTGATGATGGCATGGGCTCTCTTGTTGTCCGCCATATTTATGCCTCCCCGATCATTTTTAAAAATTCATCTTCCGTCAAAACCGCCACCCCCAGCTTCCCGGCCTTGTCCAACTTGGACCCGGCCGCTTCGCCGGCCACCACATAATCGGTATTGCCGCTGACCGATCCGGTCGCCCGACCGCCCAGGGACTGGATTCGCGCCTTGGCCTCGTTGCGGGTCATCCCGGAGAGGGTTCCCGTCAGCACGAACGTCTTCCCCGCCAGCGTTTCCGCGCCTTCCTTCGCCTCTTCGGCCTGAACCCTGGCTTCGATCGTCACCCCGCCCCCGATCAGCCGATGCACGACCCGGCGGTTCTCCTCCTTGTCGAAAAACCGGCGGATGGACCGGGCGATCTCCGGGCCGATGCCTTCGACGGCTTCGATCTCCTCGGCCGGCGCATCCATCACCCTCTCCAGGCTGCCGAAATGGGTTGCCAGCAGGGTGGCCACATTCTCACCCACATGCCGGATACCCAAAGCGTAGAGAAACCGCTCCAGTGAAATCGTCCGCCGGTCGTCGATGGCGTTGACCAGATTCTGGGACGACTTGGGCCCCATCCGCTCCAGGGCCTCGAAGTCGGCCTGTCCAAGGTCGAAGAGATCGGCAAACGACTTGACCAGCCCCTTTTCCACCATCTGGTTCACCAGTTTTTCGCCCAGCCCGTCGATGTCGAAGGCGGCCTTGGAAGCAAAATGGCGGATCCGGGCCTTGACCTGGGCCGGGCACTCGGCATTGATGCACCGGGTCGCCGCCTCCTCCGGGGCCCGTTCCACCTTGGATCCGCAGACCGGGCAATCCTTGGGCATCTCGAAGATTTTTTCGGAACCGTCCCGTTTCGAGGGGATGGCCTTGACCACCTCCGGGATCACATCGCCGGCCCGCTGGACCAGCACCGCGTCCCCCTCGCGGATGTCCTTCCGCCGGACCTCATCCTCGTTGTGGAGCGTGGCCCGGCTCACCGTCACGCCGCCCACCGAGACCGGCGCCAGCCGGGCCACCGGCGTCAGGGCCCCGGTCCGCCCCACCTGGACCTCAATGGACCGGATGCGGGTGGTCTCCTGGAGGGCGGCGAATTTGTAGGCGATAGCCCACCGGGGACTCCGGGATTTGGCCCCCAGCCGCTCCTGGAAATCCCGGCGATCCACCTTGATCACCAGGCCGTCGATCTCGTAATCGAGGCCGGTCCGTTCTTCCAGCAGGGTTCGGTAAAATTCGAGCACGCTTTCGATATCGAGGCCGCTCCGGGCCAGGGGATTGATCCGGAAGCCGAGCCTTTTCAAATCCGCCAGCAGCTCGCCCTGGGTCTCCGGAGAAAGGCCTTGCATGAGACCGGCCCCGTAGCAGAAGATCTCCAGGGGCCGCTTCGCCGTTATCTTGGAATCGAGCTGTCGCAATGATCCGGCCGCCGCGTTCCGTGGATTGGCGAAGGCCGGTTCGCCCTTCTCCGTCCGCCGCCGGTTCAGCTCCTTGAACCGCTCGTGGGCCATGAACACTTCGCCCCGGACCTCCAGCAACGCCGGAGGGGAATCGGAAAGCAGCACCAGGGGCACGGATCGTATAGTCCGGACATTCTCCGTGACGACCTCGCCCGTGACGCCGTCGCCCCGGGTGGTGGCCATCACCAGTCGCCCCGCCTCGTAGACCAGTTCCACCGCCACCCCGTCCATCTTGGGTTCGGCGGTGTAAAGAATCGGTTCGTCGGTCCCCAGCAACCGCTGGACCCGGCCGTGAAAATCCATGATCTCGCCGTCGGAAAACCCGTTGTCGAGGCTCAGCATGGGGACTGAATGGGCCGCCGTCTCGAATTTCTCCAAGGGCGGCGCGCCCACCCGCACCGTTGGCGAATCCGGGGTTTTGAGGGCCGGATGAGCCGCCTCCAGGTCCATCAGCTCCCGCAGCATCCGGTCGTATTCGGCGTCCGAAATCTCCGGGTCATCCAGCACGTAATACCGGTAGTTGGCCCGGTGGAGGGCCTCGCGGAGACTTTCGGCCCGCGCGGCGATGTCGGGGGGAATCGCTGTCATGTTAGGTTTTATCTCCCAACGGTCCGGTCATCCGACGACAGGCGGCCTCAATCACTTCGATGGCCGCCGCCCGGCCCGCTTTGAACCGGTCGTCCTTGAAGCCGGGTTTCCAGGTGAAGTCGGACAATTCATCGGACGCCACCAGCAGCCCCCCGGCCTCGGCGCCGCGGTAGTGGGCCACCGTCCAAAGGGCAGATAGTTCCATCTCCACCCCCAGCACGCCGGCGGCCTGGAACCGGGCCACCTTGCCCCGGGTCTCCCGGTAGATGGCGTCGGTGGTCCAGATCGGCCCCTCATGGAAAGTCAAACCGGCCGAGGCCAGTTCGCCCCGGAGGGCATCGACCATTCCCGCGGACGGCACGACCGTCTTCCCGGCGATCGCCGGCGCATAATGGGGCGAAGTGCCTTCGTCCACCACCGCCCCGTCGGGGAGGATCACGTCGCCGATGGCCACCCGCGTTGAAATGGCCCCGAAGGAGCCGAAATACAAGATCCGGCGGGCGCCCCAGCAGATGAGGGCCTCCAGCAGGAGCACGGCGTAGGGGGCGCCCACTGCCGGTCCGGCCAGGGAAAGGCCGGGGTATTTCTCGCTGGCGGCGTAGACGCGGCTGAGCATCAGCTTCTTGCCGCCGGTGTCGGGAAACCCCAACGCCCGGTGGAGCGCCGCGAGATCCGCTTCCCCGCTCACCATCACCGCCAGGGGGCCCACATCCGGGGCGCTTTTGCCTTTGACGGGGTTGATGACGGATTCGTTGTCGCTTGGGTTCATTCGATCATTTGTTCCCAAAATTGCCGGACCGCTTCAACCGCTCCACCTCGTGGACATCCAGGCCCGTCGCCTCGGCGATCTGATCCACCGTGAGCAGGTTCATTTTCAACAGCCGGAGGGCGGTGTCCCGCCAACCTTTCCTCCTGGCCTCGTTCAAAAACGAGACTTCGTCTTTCAGGGCTTTTTCCCTTCTTTCGGCGAGTTCGCGGGTTTTTTCATCCGCGCTCAGGGTTTTAAGCCCGTCGTAGGCTCTGTGGATCATGGGATTTTGGTATTTTTCTCGCATTTCATCCTCCCCCTCATCATGGGCGCGATTGAAAAAACGCAACCATTCCACAAGATCGTCGTTTTGCTTTTCGACCGCAATCCGCTCAATGGCAGGCAAGTCGAAAACATGCAAAGACAGGTCGTCGCTCAGTTCAAGCTCAGGCCGCCGAACATCCCGAAACGCGAAACGATAGTGAAAATCGTCGGGGTTCGACGACGGAAACGGCGAGTAGTCCAGAAAATGAATTCCGACAACCGGATAAAGATCGAGATAGTCCTCGCCCGATTTCAACTGATCGCCATACATTTTGCACAGGTAATAGAGCGTTCGCTTGGGATAGTTTTCGTATTTTCGGACCTGCATTTCAACGTCATATTCCCACCCAGCGTCGTCAACGGCCCGGACATCCAGAACGATGAACTTTTTCTCAATTTCCCCCGGCAAAATTTCCGGATTTTTAACTTCCACGGAGGCAATTCGGTTGTCGCCTTTCAACCCAAGAACATTGTTGAGAAGATCTTTCAAAATCTCGATGTCCCGGGTGAACAGGACCCTGAACACAAAATCGATTTTTGGACTCAGCAATCGGCTCATGGAAAATTTCCCGAACGATAATTAGAGTTTGCACCCTCCATTGCCGCGGTCACCGCAAATAATATCGTCTTGCGCCGACGTTTGCAATTTTTTTAAAATATGAGCGGAATAGCATATGAATGGTTGTTTCAGATCCCCTACCCCGGCCCGGCCAATTCCGACAACTCCTCCTTCACCTCGTCAATGACGTCGTAAAACCACATCAAATCCTCGATGGTCAATCTTCCGGCCTTGCGCTGGCTTTCCGTGCCGTCTTTTTTCATGACCATCCGGGGCCCGATCTGGACCTTGGGCTCCCCCTCGCCGTACTGATTGATGGAAACCACCAGCCCCGTCTCCTCGCTCTGCCATTTCTTTAGCACTTTATCTTTTTCCGGATCATATCCTGGCATATTGCCTCCAAATCTTAATCAATTATCAGGTTGAAATCTTCGAAAAATCGGCGAAATCCTCGAACAGGGCCGCCACCTGGCTCAGCAGGGACAGCCGGTTCTCCCGGATTTTGGCGTCGTCCACCATGACCATCACGTCGTCGAAAAAGGCGTCCACCTGGGTCCGGATGCCGGCGATGTCCCGGAGGGCCTGTTCGAATTCGCCTTTGGCCATGTCTTCGGCGGTTTTCCGTTGAATCCGGCGGCAGGCCGCCAGAAGGGTTTTCTCGCTCTCGTGCTCGAACAGCCCCTCGTCCGCATCGGCCTTCCCTTCATGACCGGCCTTCCGGAGGATGTTGACCACCCGTTTGAAGGCCGCGGCCAGGGGTTCGAAATCGGCGTCCTTTTTGAGGGACTCCAGGGCTTTCACCCGGTTCCAGGCGTCGGGGACGTGGTCCACGGAGACTTCCAGGACGGCCTGGATAACGTCTTTGGCATACCCCTCCTCCGAGAGGAGGTTGACCATCCGGCTCTTGAGGAACTCGTAGACCTCGTCGACGGTCTTGTCGACCCGGTCCGTGCCGAACAGGGAGGCGCTCTTCCGGATCAGGGCCTTAAGGGAGAAGGTGAACCCCTTGTCGAGCATGATTTGGACGATGCCGATCCCCTGGCGGCGCAGGGCGTAGGGATCGGAGGCCCCGGTGGGGATGAGACCCACGCTGAAGCAGCCGCAGATGGAATCGATCTTGTCGGCGATAGCCACCACGGCCCCGGTGAGGGTGTCGGGCAGCTTTCCGCCGGAGTGGGTGGGGCGGTAATGCTCTTCGATGCCCATGGCCACCGGATCCGCCTCTCCGGAGACGGCGGCGTAGACCCGTCCCATGATCCCCTGGAGCTTGGGAAATTCACCCACCATCTCGCTGACCAGGTCGGTCTTGGCCAGAACGGCGGTCCGGTCCACGTCCTTGCCCAGTTCGCCGCCGTCCACGGCGTCGGCGATGAAGGCGGCCACATCCCGGATCCGCATCACCTTCTCGTACATGGTGCCCAGCTTGGCCTGAAAGAGGACGCCTTTGAGCTTCTCCAGCCGGGCGTCGCCCGATTCCTTCAGATCCCCCCGGTAGAAGAACTGGGCGTCGGCGAGCCGGGCCCGGATGACCCGCTCGTGGCCCCGGGCCACCAGATCCATGTCCCGGGCCACCGTGTTGTTGACGGCGATGAAGCTCGATTTCAACTTACCGGCGTCGTCCACCACCGCGAAATACTTCTGGTGCTCCCGCATGGCGGTGATGAGCACCTCGTCGGGCAGTTCCAGGAACTCGTCGTCGAAGCGACCCGCCACCGGGGCCGGATACTCCACCAGGTTGGTGACGATGTCCAGGAGTTCCGGGTCGTCCAGCACCTTCCCGCCCGCTTTTTCCGCCGCTTTAGCGATCTCGGCGGCCACCTCCTCCCGGCGTTTTTTAAAATCGGCGATGACGTGGGCGGAGCGCAGCGTTTCCTCGTACTCCTCCGGGCGGTCGAGCCGGATTTTCCCCGGTTTCATGAACCGGTGGCCGAAGACCTGCCGATCGCTCTGGATGTCCTCGATTTTAAACGACACGACCGCTTCCCCCAAAAGGGCCAGAACCGAATGGACGGGTCGGGCGAAATAAAAATCGTAATCCTTCCATTTCATGGTCTTGGGGAAGGGGGTCGCGGAGATGACCGACGGCAGAACCTCTTTCAGCAGGCTGGCGGTGTCCACCCCGTCTTCGGTCTTTTCGGCGCAGAGATACCGTCCCTTGGGGGTCTCCTTGACCCGAATGGACGCCACGGGGATGCCCAGCTTCTCGGCGAACTTCTCCGCCGCCACCGTGGGGTTGCCTTTGTCGTCGAACCCGACCTTTTCCGGCGGGCCCACCACCTCTTCGGTCACCGATTCCTGGCGATCGGCCACATCGGCCACCGAAACGGCCAGCCGGCAGGGCGTGCCGTAGACCTTGGCCGCGCCATGGTCCACCCGTGCGTCGTCGAGTTTCTTGAGCAGGTTTCCGGACAGGGCCTCGAGGGCCGGTCCGATATAGCCGGCCGGGATCTCCTCCGATCCGATTTCAAGCAGCAGCGTTTTCATCTCGTTATCCTTTCTTCAACAGCGGAAATCCCATGGCCTCCCGCTGGTTGAGGTACGCCTTGGCGCAGGCCCGGGCCAGGTTCCGGATCCGGGTGATGTAGCCGGTCCGCTCCGTGACGCTGATGGCCCCCCGGGCGTCCAGCAGGTTGAAGGTGTGGGAGCATTTTAGGCAGTATTCATAGGCCGGCTGGACCAGTCCCTCCTCCACGATGCGCATCGATTCGGACTCATACCGGTTGAAGAGCGACAGCAGCATTTCCACGTCCGCCGTATCGAAGTTGTAAGTGGAACCCTCCACCTCCTGCCGGTGATGGACATCGCCGTAGGTAATGGCGTCGTTCCATTTCAGGTCGTAGACATTGTCGACGCCCTGGAGATACATGGCGATCCGTTCCAGCCCGTAAGTCAACTCCACCGGAATCGGATGGAGTTCGACGGAGCCGCAGAGCTGGAAATAGGTGAACTGGGTGATCTCCATGCCGTCCAGCCAGACCTCCCAGCCCAGACCGGCGGCGCCCAGGGTGGGGGATTCCCAGTCGTCCTCCACGAACCGGATGTCGTGCTCCAGGGGATCGACCCCCAGGGCCTTCAGACTGTCCAGATATTGCTCCTGAACATCCAGCGGGGAGGGCTTCAGGATCACCTGGTACTGGTAGTAGTGCTGGAGCCGGTTGGGATTTTCGCCGTAGCGGCCGTCCGTGGGCCGCCGGGAGGGCTGGACATAGGCCACGTTCCACGGCTCGGGCCCCAGGGACTTGAGCAGCGTGGTCGGATGAAAGGTGCCGGCCCCCACCTCCAAATCGAAGGGCTGGGCCAGCACGCAGTTCCGCTCTCCCCAGAACCGGTTCAACGTCTGAATTACGTCTTGAAAGTTCATTGGTTAGTTCCTTTTATGGTAGATATTCAAAGCCTGTCTGAACCGGGATGGCCAGGATTCAAGGATGAACAGGATTCGAAACGGAAACAATCCTGGGAATCCCTTAATCCTGGCTATCCCGGTTCAGACAATGAGTCGCATTTTAGCCCCTCGCCATCAATATGCGCATCCAACAGCCTCGCCCCCTCCCGCTTTTCCAGCAAATCCCGCCAATCTTTGCGCAGAGCGTCGATGTCCGACGTCTCGCCAATGGCCCAGAGGCACCCGCCCCCGCCGGCGCCCGTGAATCGCGCGCCGCAATTTTGCCGAAGGGCCGCTTCAATGAGTTCGCCTCCCAGTTCATCGACCACATCGGGCGTCATCTCCCGTCGAATGGCGGTTCCCGCGTTCATGGCCTCGATTGCGTCGGCATAACTCCCTTCCCCTAATGCGGCAACAAAGCGGTGGGTGAGATCGATGATTCGACGCCAGTGATCCCGGCCGTTTCCCGAAAGAAATCCCCGGACCCAACGGCCGTTGACATCCTTCGATTCGTGGGGAATGCCGCCATAAGCGACCAGCAGATGACGCTCAAGCGCTTCAAAATCGGCACTTTCCGTAACAGTTTCCCGCCGGAACGGCGGATCACCCACGGCCACCGGCCAATACCACGCATTGACGCCGCCGTAAACCGCCGCCAATTGGTCTTGAAATCCGCAGGGCACGCCGGCCACGCTGGCTTCCAGGGCATGGGCCAGGCCGGCGATCCGGGCCCGGCTCGGTGGTTCGTCTTCGGCGACCAATGCGAGGGCCGCCGCCAGCGCACAGGCGGCCACGCTCGACCCCCCCAGGGCGCTGCGGGGCGGGGAACCCGAATCGATATGGATATGAACGCCGGACGCCCCGAAATACGCCGCCACGGCGAACATCAGCCCCATGGGATGATCGAAGGGGGCCGCGTCCGCCGGAAATTCGGCGTCCTCGAATCCGCGGGAGGAAATGCGGATGCGCCCCTCTTCGTAGGGAGAAACTCGGACCGTCGTTCGAAGGTCCAGGGCGATGTTGAAGGTGCATGGCTTGAGATGGCGAAGCGGCAGGTGAAACGTGCTGATGTCGAGGGTGCCGCCCATGTCGATGCGGCACGGCGCCGAGGCCGTCACCTGTCCGCCGGACGCGAACTGAAGGCGTTCTTTGAACCGTGCTTTCCTTTCCTCAGCCGCCATCTTCCATTCCTTCGTCATCAATCCGGATGGTTGCTTCACCGGGATAAACGGCGCGATCCGAAACGGGCGTCGGATTCGACGCCGACCGCACTGTCGCCAGGTCCTTTAAAAAGGCGTAGTTTATGACGCTATGGAAGATATTTCAAGAGTTTTGATGAGATGAGGCGAAATCGGAAAAATGGACGGTCAGGGAAAAATCTTGCCAGGATTTAAAATATTGTTGGGATCGAACATCCGTTTCACCCGACGCATCATTCCCAAAGTGGGGGCGTCGAGGTTCCACCCGATGTAATCCCGCTTGGCCAGCCCGATGCCGTGCTCGCCGGAGATGCGTCCGCCCAGACCGATGGCGGCCTCGAAGACATCCTTGACGGCCCCGCGCACCCTTTCGTCGTCGCCGGACCGGTCCCCGAAGAGCAGGTTGACGTGGATGTTGCCGTCGCCCGCATGTCCGAAATTGACGATCAGCACGCCGTGCTTTTCGGAGATGATCTCGGTTTGCGCGATCATCTCGGGGATCCGGGACCGGGGCACGGAGATGTCCTCGTTGATGCGCCGGGGCTTTAAGCGCACCATGGAGGCCGAGACCGAGCGCCGGGCACGCCAAAGCTCGTCCTGGGCGGCTTTCTCGCGGGCGATCTGGACGTCCATCACGTTGTTTTCCTCGCAGACGGACTTGACGCGGTCGATCTGGCGATCCAGTTGGTCTTTTTCGCCGTCCACTTCGATGAGCAGCAATGCCCCCGCCTGAGTCGGAAGGCCCATCTTCAGGTACGCCTCCACGGCGCCGATGGCGTGGCGGTCCAGGAATTCCATGGTCACCGGGATGATCCGGTTCCGGATGACCGCCGACACGGTCCGGGCCGCATCGCCCATGGTGGGAAACGTCGCCATGAGGGTCATCTTGGCCTCGGGCAGGGGCAGCAGCTTCAGGATGGCCCGGGTGACGATGCCCAATGTGCCCTCGGACCCGATGAAAAGCGGGGTCAGGTTGTACCCCACCACGTCCTTGACGCATTTGGAACCGGTATGGACGATGTCCCCGTTGGGCAGCGCCACTTCGAGGCCCATGACATATTCCTTGGTGACGCCGTATTTCACCGCCCGCATGCCGCCGGCGTTTTCCGCGATGTTGCCGCCGATGGTGGCGTGGCCCATTGAGGCCGGGTCGGGCGGGTAGAACAGGCCGAGCCGCTCCACGGCTTTATGCAGTTCAGCCGTCACCACGCAGGGCTCAACCACCGCTACCAGGTTTTCGGTGTCGATTTCGATGATTCGGTCGAACCGGTTCATACCCATGACCAGCCCGCCCGACTGGGGCACGGACCCGCCCGACAACCCTGAGCCGGCCCCGCGAGGAACGACGGGAATGCGATGCCCGTCGGCGATGCGCATGATCTCGGAAACCGCCTCTGTATTTCGCGGGAAGACCACGGCGTCGGGTATCCGGTTTCGGCCCGTGGCGTCGAAGGCGTAGCAGGCCCGGTCTTCGGGGGACAGCAGAATGTCTTCGGGGGCGAGCAGGTTTTTGAGGCGTTTGAGGGCCGGGGCGTTGATCATGTATTTCTCCGTGTCTGCACGCGCCTTCGGTACATGCGTTCAGTGAAACCGCCTTCGGTTTCGAAGGCCCGTGCCTGGGCCGCGAGTTGCCGGTCGAGCAGACCGCAGGCGACGGCGATCAGAACCAAAGCGGCGTTGGCGGCGATTTCAGGATAGGTGGACGGAGTGGACGATGTGGACGGAGTGGACTGGGTGGACACAACGACGCTTTCGGGATTTTCAGATTCCAAGCCTCTTTTATAGACTTCCCGCGCCCATGCGGCGACTTCTTCGACATTTGTGCAGCGCTGAGCAATTAGCCATGCCCGCCTGGGATCGGTTTTTTCCCATAGTGCGAGTTTCCTCTGACGGAGAAAATCTTCGTAATCGAGGCGCAATTCTTCGAGGCTTGCCCGAGCGACGTTGGTCAGTTTCAATTCCGATTTCTTCGAAGTGCCCGACGCTTTGCTGCCTTCGGCGATGTTTTGAACACCTGAACGGGCCGCCTGCACCATCTGATCGTGGGTTCGGCTTCGCTTGTCGATGTAACGGTCGCAGAATCGAACCGTCACGTCATAAACCAGTTGCGCGATCTGAAAGCTCTTGAGCCGTCGGTAGCCGCCATGGCGAGGAAGCAATTGATCTCGGCGGTCAACCCTGCGTTTTTCGTCCACCCTGTCCACACCGTCCACTCCGTCCACCTCGTCCACCCAATTTTTGGCCCTCGTTAAGAATTCGGTTCACCAGCACCCAGATAGGTGAAAAACCAAATAGGCGTCAAGAGAAAAACGGAAACCCGCGCCCCGCCCTACTTGAAATCCAACGCCACCGCCCCGTCCCAATTTACCGGAGGCGCTTCCATGAACCGCCGGCACCGCTCGGCGTACATGGCGGCGACGGGGTCGCCGGGCATCTGTTCGAGGCAGGCGGTGAAGTATTCCAGGGCCGTTGACCAGTTGCCCAATCGGTAGAGCTTCAGGCCTTTCCCGTAGGCGTCCATGAAACGTTTGTCGAAGGGGACGCTGTCCATTTCCACGGCGTAGATTTCCGTGGGGCGGTCGCGGCCCTTGACCCGGACGGTGTCGGCCAATCTCAGAAACGCCGCGTCATCGATCTTGCCGGCCACGGCTTCCGACACGAGGATCGGTTTATGATAGTGCTTGGTGAGCCCCTCAAGCCGCGAAGCTAAATTTACCGTGTCCCCGATGACTGTGTAGTCGAACTTCTCGGCCGACCCGATATTGCCCACCACCGCCACCCCCTCGTGGATGCCGACGCCGATCCCGAACCCCTCGTCGGGCAGCGCCAGCGCGCCCAGATCCACCGACGGCAGGGCGGCGATCATCTCCCGGGCCGCCCGGACGGCCCGCAGCGCGTTGTCCGGGTAGCTTTTGGGCGCCCCGAAAATGGCGAGAATGGCGTCGCCGATGAATTTGTCGATGGTGCCGCCGTGCGCCTTGATGATCCCCACCATGATGTTGAAGAAGCCGTTGAGGAAGCCCACCACGTTCTCGGCCGAATTGTTCTCGGAGATGGTCGTGAACGACCGGATGTCCGAGAAGAGCACCGCCACCTCCCGCTTTTCGCCGGTGAGGTAGGCATCTTCCGTGCCCCGCTCGACGAGGTCGTCGATGATCTCCCGGGGCACGAATTTGGCGAAAACGTTGCGGATCCGATCTTCCATCTCCGTGACCTGGTTGAAGAGCAGGGTGTTTTCCAGGAAAGGGCCGGCGTAGTCGACGAACATCCCGATGTGGCCGAGGATATGATCCGAGAAATAATTGTTGGTCAGGTTCCCCGCGTGGAGGCTCCCCACCACCGCCCCGCCCTTCCCACGGATTTCGAAGACCGCGTAGGAGCTGACCCGGTGGCCGTCGAGCCGGATCTTGTCGAAGTCGGTCCGGTCGTCTATCCCAAGGTAGATCCGCTCGGTGGCCTCCATGTCGAGGCGCGGGAAATGGCGGTAGAAATCGTTGAAGCAGACGCTGAGGAAATCCGAGACATCCTCCCCGAAGACTTCCTTTCCGGGCCGGATGAAGGCCATGGGCCGCCGGTTGTAGGCCAGCAGGATCACCGCCAGGTGGTAGTCGCAGACCTTCGACAGGATGTCGAGGATCGTCTCCACGGTGTCGCGGACCGATCCGATCCGCTTGCCGGTCTCCCCCAGCATGTTGACGATGCTGGACTGGAAGAGCTGCCCGTCGAAAAGCGTCCCCATCATCTCGAAGACGGCGTCCCGGTCGACGGCCCGGGCCTCTTCGGCGACCCGATCCCGGTCGATCCGGGGGCGCTCCGGATCCGACAGGATCGCCGAAATTTGTCCAAGGAGCCCATCGAGATTATCGAAATCCTTGTTGACGAAGGCGTCGGCCCCTGAATTGAAGGCCCAGTACTTGTCCCGATCTTCGGAGAGGCTGGTGTGCATGATGATGGGAATGTCCCGGACGCCCCGCCGGTGCTTCAGCAGGCGACTGGCCTGGTAGCCCTGGATGAGGGGCATCTCCACGTCCATGACGATGAGGTCGGGGATCTCGGCGTAGGCCATCTCGATCCCCCGGGCGCCGTCGGCGGCCCGGACCACCGTGTAGCCGTGGTTCTGCAGCAGCCGGGTCAGCATGCCCGCCACCACGTCGGAATCGTCCACCAGCAGGATTTTTTTGGGTTCGGTCATATATCCTCGAGTTCGGAGTTCCGCCTTCAGGCGGATAGACCATCCCGCCTGAAGGCGGAACTCCGAACATTTTTTACCCAATCAAACGCCGGACTTCCTGAATAAGATTCCCCCGGTCGAACTCCGACTTGACGATGAACCCGTTGGCCCCCTTTTCCATGAATTCCCGCCGGGTATCGGGGTCGTCCACCGAAGAGACCACGATGACCGGGGTCCCGCGGTTGCCGTCGTCCCGCCGGAGGTTCTCCACAAAGGTGAGCCCGTCCATCCGGGGCATCTTGATGTCGGTGATGATCAGGTGGAACCGCTGCTCCTTGAGCCGGTCGAGGCCCTCGATGTCGTCGGCGGCGGTCTCCACGGTGTAGTTTTCCAGCTCCAGAATAGAGCGCTGCCGCCAGGGAAACGGCCTCTTCCCCCGTGGCGCAGGCCGCGCTCCAGAACCGGATGGGGTCTCCCTCCGGCAGGTCGGGGAAAAACCGGGAGGCCAGCACGCCGAAATGGCGCTCCTCCCGGAAAAAATAGGTCTCGTTGATGGTGACCGCATTGATGAACCGGTCGTATTCGGCCGGGTCGGACCGGATCCGGCGGAGGTAGCCCGCCAGATCGCCGCCCAGGACCGCCAGCCGCTCCAGCAGGAAATTCCGGACCGTTTTGACGTTGGATTCCGGCGGGTCGATGCCGGTTTCGGACCGGATGAATCCCTTGAGGCGATCGAATCCGGGCCGGGGCAGGTCCGCCGGCGGCGCGGCCATCATCGATCCCCCTCCTTCCGGGCGGCCGGAATGAGCAGGGACTGGACCGCGCCGGGGATTTCGGGCAGCGGCAGCACCCGGGAGGCGCCGCCCAGTTCGATGGCCGATTTGGGCATGCCGAAGATGGCCGACGTGGCCTCGTCCTGGACCAGCGTAATCCCCCTTTTTTCGACGATGGAAAGGCACCCCCTCGCCCCGTCCCGGCCCATGCCCGTGAGCAGGATCCCCGCCAGCCGGTCGCCGAACGCTTCCGCCGCCGACGTGAAGAGCACATCCACGCTGGGCCGCTGGTTGAGGACCTTGGCCCCGTCGTCCAGGACCAGGGTCGGCCGGGCCGCGGACCGGTCGATGCGGATATGCCGGTCAACGGGCGCGGCCCAGACCACGCCGGGTTCCATGGCCACCTCCCGCTCCGCCAGCCGGACCGGCAGGGCGGACCCGTCCCCCAGCCACCGAACGTAGCCCGCGTCGAACCCCGTCTCCATGTGCTGGACCTGGGCGATGGGCAGGGGAAAACCGGCGGGGAGCTTCGACAGGATCTCCCGCACCGCCGCCGGCCCGCCGGTGGAGGCGCCCATGACCAGCAGCCGGAACCGGTCCCGCCCGCCGCCCGCCGACCGGTCCGACGCCGCCGACCGCCGGGGATGCGGCCGGGCCTCGGCCAGGGACCGGAGCTTTTTCAGGAAATGGGCGTAAAAGACGGGTTCGTTGAACCGGTCCATGTCGGGTTTCTGCATCGCCTCGATGGCGCCGCTGGCCATGGCCTCATAGGCGGTGTCGGGCCCCGCGTCGTTGGAGAAGATCAGGATGGGCAGGGGGTGATCGGCCATGATCCGCCGGGTGGCCTCCAGGCCGTTCATCAGGGGCATGTCGATGTCCATGATGACCAGGTCCGGCGACAGGGTCCGGCTCAGTTCCACGGCCTGGAGCCCGTTGCTGGCCTCGCCGGCCACGACGAAATCCGCCTCGAACTGGAGGAGCCGCTTCAGACCGGTCTCGCCGATGCGGCCGAAGACGGGATCGAGGATGACGGTCTTGGCCCGCAGGTAGGCGTCCGCTTCGCTCAGCGCCCCCCCCATTTGTGGAGTTTGTAATGGTAGGCCGCCAGATCCCTTGCCTTTTCGGCCGTGGCCCGCAGGTAGTTCTGGATCGCCTTGTCGACGTAGATGTCGACCAGGTCGAGGATCAGGCCCGAGGCGTTGGCCAGTTCCGTCCGGCTCCGGTCCATCAGGGACCGCTCCTGGGTGATGTAGAGGATCAGCCCCAGGACGACGAGCACCAACAAAAAGACAGCGCTGAAGATGGCCTGGGCCTTTCCGGCGATGCCGCGGGTAAATGAGAATGATCGCAGGTTCATCACGTTTGTCCTTTTCTCAAACCACGATCCGATTGAGATCTTAAGCAATACCCCTTAAGGATATCGGCGGCCCAAGTCAAAGCATTTTTGAAAACGCCCGCCAGGTGGACGCTTCGATTCCGGGAATATTAACGCAATCCTTTCGTTCCCGAAAGAGACGGCGTCACCATTTCCATGCATCCGGTTCCAGGCGTCCGGCGCAAACGAACGCCGGCTGGCCAGCGGCGATCGAAACGGCTCTTGACACCCTTTCCGAAATCCCCTAAAGTCATTTGCTTAACTTTTCTTGTTTACGGGGATTTAGAGCGGTTCACAGGCAACAGCGAGCGGAAATGGACAAAACGAGCGACCTACTGGAAAAACGACGACAGAAACTCAACGACCTCAAATCGACGGGGGTCCACCTCTTCCCCAACGATTTCCGGGTACGCCATACGATACAACAGATCAGGAGCGTTATCGCCGAAACGCCCGGGGCGATCACCGACGCGGAACCGGTCTTCACGGCGGCCGGACGGATCATGGCCATCAACCGGTTCGGCAAGAGCAGCTTTATCCGGTTCCGGGACCGGACCGGCCAGATGCAGGCCTACATCCGGAAAGACAAGGTGGGCGACGACGCCTATATGCTGTTCAAGGGGCTGGACGTGGGCGATTTCGTTGGACTCATCGGGCCGGTCTTCCAGACCAGGACCGGCGAATGGACCCTTCTGGCCCAGGAGTTGCGCCTGCTGTCCAAAACGACCCGTCCGCTTCCGGAAAAATTTCACGGCCTCAAGGATCCTGAAAAGCGCTACCGCCAGCGGTATCTCGACCTGATGATGAACCCGGAGACCCGGGAGATCTTCATCAAGCGGAGCCGCATCAC
The DNA here is from genome assembly GCA_964652715.1 of uncultured Desulfobacteraceae bacterium. GTDB lineage: Bacteria > Desulfobacterota > Desulfobacteria > Desulfobacterales > JAABSP01 > JAABTD01. Next base: position 9,831 of record CAZZBE010000020.1, on the reverse strand, counting down.
CCAGGCCGTCCGGGAGTTTCTCCTGGAGCGGGACTTCCTGGAGGTGGAAACCCCCATGATGCAGCCCATCCCCGGCGGGGCCGAGGCCACCCCTTTCCGGACCCACCACAAGGCCCTCGATATGGAATTGTTCCTGCGGATCGCGCCGGAACTCTACCTCAAACGACTGGTGGTGGGGGGCTTCGAACGGGTCTTCGAGATCAACCGGAATTTCCGGAACGAAGGGGTCTCCACCCAGCACAACCCCGAATTCACCATGCTCGAATTCTACCAGGCCTACGCCGCCTACGAGGACCTGATGGATCTGACCGAAGAGATGTTCGCCTACGTGGCCCAACAGGCGACCGGCTCGACCACCATCGTTTACGGCGGCGAGACCATCGAACTGGGCGGCGCATGGCGGCGGATCACCATGGCCTCGGCCCTGGAGGAGATGGGCGGCGTCCCGCCGGAGCTGCTCACGGACAAGGCGGGCCTCATCGCGTTCGCCGAAGAAAAAGGGATCAAAATGACCAAGACGGGCCGGCTGGGCAAGGTCATCACCAAGGTCTTCGACGCCCTGGTGGAGCCCAAGCTGATCCAGCCCACTTTCATCACCGGCTACCCCGTGGAGGTCTCGCCCCTCTCCCGCCGGAGCGACGCGATACCCGATCTGACCGACCGGTTCGAGCTGTTCATCGGCGGCCGGGAGATCGCCAACGGGTTTTCGGAACTCAACGATCCCGAGGACCAGCGGGGCCGGTTTCTCCAGCAGGTCTCGGACCGGGACGCCGGCGACGAGGAGGCCCATCTCATGGACGACGACTATATCGAAGCCCTGGAATACGGCATGCCGCCCACGGCCGGCGAAGGCATCGGCATCGACCGCCTGGCGATGCTCCTCACCGACGCCGCCTCCATCCGGGAAGTAATCCTGTTTCCCCATATGAAACGGGCATAGGAGATCCGGAACACCCGCCGAACCCATGTCCTTTGAACGCTTTATCAGCGGCCGCTACCTCAAGGCCAAGCAACAGACCTTCATCTCCCTGATCACCCTGCTGTCCATCGCCGGGGTGACCGTGGGGGTCATGGCGCTGATCATCGTCATCGCCGTGATGGCCGGGTTCGAAAAGGACCTCAAGTCGCGGATCCTGGGGGTCGAATCCCACATCATCCTCATGCGCCACGGCGGCGATTTCACCGATCACCGGCGGGTCCTTTCGGACATCGAGGCCGTCCCCGGCGTGGAGGCCGCCACCCCCTTCGTCTATTCCCAGACCATGCTCCGGTCCGCCGGCGGCCTTTCCGGCGGGGTGATCCGGGGCATCGATCCCGATACGGCGGACAGGGTTATCCAGAATCTGGAACCGGAGGCCCTGGCGCGGCTGGCGAACCTGAAAGATTCGGATGGCCCCGGCGGCGTCATCCTCGGCAAGGGGCTGGCGGGCAATATGGGCGTCATCACCGGCGACAGCGTCTACGTCATCTCGCCCCGGGGAATGCTCTCGCCAATGGGACACCTGCCGGCCATGAAGCGGTTCAGGGTGGCGGGCCTGTTCGAATCGGGCATGTACGAGTACGACAGCTCCCTGGCCTACATGCACCTGGAAGACGCCCAGGGGCTGCTCCGGATGGACGACGCCGTCACCGGCATCGAAATCCGGGTGACCGACGTCTATAAGGCCGATAAACTGGCCGACCGGATCGCCGCCGGCCTCGGCTTTCCCTACTGGACCAAGGACTGGATGGAGATGAACCACAACCTCTTTTCGGCCCTGAAGCTGGAAAAGACGGTGATGTTCATCATCCTGGCCCTGATCATCCTGGTGGCCGCCTTCAACATCGCCTCGTCGCTGATCATGATGGTGATGGAGAAAACCCGGGACATCGCCATCCTCAAGGCCATGGGCGCCACGGACCGGTCCATCCGGCGGATCTTCGTCTACAAGGGGATGACCATCGGGGCGATCGGCACCACCCTGGGGGTCCTGCTGGGGTTCGTCCTCTGCATGCTGCTGAAACAGTACAAGTTCATTGAGTTGCCGGCGGATGTATACTATATTGCCACCCTGCCGGTTCAGCTGGAGGCCCTGGACGTGATCCTGACCGCCGGCGCGGCCATGGTCATCTGCTATCTGGCCACGCTCTATCCGGCGCGGCAGGCGTCGCGGCTCGACCCCGTGGAGGCCCTGCGGTATGGATAGTCCGCCGCTCCTCTCGCTAAAGGGGATCACCAAGAGCTTTCCCAGCGCCAGCGGCGACGGCGACCGGCTGGTCATCCTCCGGGAGGTGGATTTCGACGTGGCCGCCGGGGAGACCCTGGCGGTGGTGGGGGCGTCGGGCATCGGCAAATCGACCCTGCTCCACATCATCGGGACCCTCGACCGGCCCGACGGCGGACAGCTCCTGTTCAACGGGACCGATGTCTTCGGCTACACCGACGAGGCCCTGGCCGGGTTTCGCAACCGGTCCATCGGCTTCGTCTTCCAGTTTCACCACCTGCTGGCCGAATTCAGCGCCCTGGAGAACGTGATGATGCCGGCCCTGATCAACGGCCGGACGCGGCCCCGGGCCCGGGAAGCGGCCGAGGACCTGCTGTCGCGCATGGGGCTCCAAAACCGGATGCGCCACCGGGTGACCGATCTCTCGGGCGGCGAGCAGCAGCGGGTGGCCCTGGCCCGGGCATTGGTGCTGAAGCCCGCCCTGCTGCTGGCGGACGAACCCACGGGCAACCTCGACAAGGGCAACAGCGAGGCGGTCCATGAATTGCTCTACAGACTCAACCGGGAATTGGGCATGACCCTGATGGTGGTCACCCACAACATGGAACTGGCGGCTTACATGGCCCGCCGGGTGACCCTTGTGGACGGACAGGTAACGGAAATGAGGCAAACATGAATAAAAAGTTCCCTCCCGCGGCGCGAACCGGCCTTCTGGCCCTGATCCTCCTTTTCTCCTTTGTGTCTCCGGGTCGGGCCCAGGAAGAGCGGGTCCGGGTGACGGTCCTGCCCTTCGAGGTCCATTCCCGGCAGCCGCTGGCCTATCTGAAGACCCGGATCCCCGAGGTCATCCGGGGCCATCTCCGGGACGAAGGGGCCGTCATCGTGGAACCGCCCGGGGCCGTCATCGCCCGGACCCAGCCGGAAATCCAGGAACTGGGGCGGCGACTGGCCGCGGATTACATGATCTGGGGGAGCCTCACCTGGATCGGGGAGAAATTCTCCATCGACGCCAGGATGATCGACGTCTACGGCCGCAAGCCGCTGCGGACCTTCTACGTGGAAGGCGACAGCATCGAAAACCTGCCCCTGATCGTCAAGGATCTGTCCCGGGATTTCGGCATCGCCCTCTTCAAGCGGGAACCGGTGGCGCGGATCGATATCCGGGGCAACGACCGCATCGAGGACGACGCCATCCGCCGGGTGATCGAGACCGAACCCGGCGACGTCTACCTGCCCAAAGCGCTTTCCCAGGACCTGCGGGCCATCTGGTCCATGGGCTATTTCGACGACGTGCGCGCTGAAACCCAAGCGGCGCCGGGGGGCAAGGCGGTGATCTACCGGGTGGAAGAAAAACCGACCATCCGGTACATCAACATCCTCAAAAACCGGGTTTTCGACGACGAGGAGATCCGGGCCAACATCAGCCTCAGCACCGGGTCGATCCTCAACATCTTTTCAGTGGAAAACAACGTCAAGCGGATCGAGACTTTCTACAAAGAAAAGAACTACCACAACGTGAACGTCGAATACCGGGTGGAGCGCTTGAAAAACAACCAGGCCGACCTGGAATTCATCGTCAACGAGGGGTCCAAGATTCACATCAAGACCATCACGTTTCAGGGCAACGACGCCTATACGAACAAGGAACTCAAAAAGCTGATGAAGACCTCCGAAAAGGGGTTTTTCTCCTGGATCACCTCGTCCGGCGAACTCAACCCGGAGGACCTCAACCAGGACGCGGCCCGGATCACCAGCTTCTACCACAACAACGGCTACATCCAGGCCCGGGTGTCGGATCCCCAGGTCCGGTACGAGGACGAATGGATCTACGTCTCCATCAAAATCGACGAGGGCGCCCAGTACCGGGTCGGGCAAGTCGACATCGACGGGGACATCATCAAGACCGAAGCGGAGCTGAAGACCGCCGTCGCCATCAACGACAAGGAGCACTACAGCCGGGAAACGGTCCGGAAAGACGTGCTGGCCCTCACCGACATCTACGCCGACGAAGGCTACGCCTACGCGGACGTGAGCCCCCTCATCAAGCAGGACCCCGACGATCTCACCGTGGACATCACCTACCGGATCGAAAAGGGCAAGCCGGTCTTCTTCGAAAAGATCATCATCAGCGGCAACGTCAAGACCCGGGACAAGGTGATCCGGCGGCAGCTCAAGGTCATCGAAAAGGAGCGCTACAGCGGAAAGCGCCTCAAACGGTCCATCCGCGACCTCCAGCGGCTCGATTATTTCGAGGACGTCAACGTCAACACCGTGCGGGGCGGCGCCGAGGACCAGATGATCCTGAAGATCGACGTCTCGGAAAAGCCCACCGGCACCTTCTCCTTCGGGGGCGGGTACAGCAGCGTGGAAAATCTTTTCGCCATGGCCTCCATCTCCCAGCGGAATCTTTTCGGACGCGGGCAGACCGTCCAGCTCAAGGCCGAAGTGGGCGGCACCACCAGCCGGTACACCTTCAGCTTCACCGAGCCCTGGCTCTTCGACATCCCGCTCTCCGCCGGGTTCGACCTCTACAACTGGGACCGGGACTACGACACCTACGACAAAGACAGCACCGGCGGCGGCCTGCGGTTCGGGTACCCGGTGGCCGATTATACCCGGCTCTATCTTTCCTACTCCTACGAACTGGCCGACATCAACAACATCGCCGACGACGCTTCGGACCTGGTGCGGGAGCTGTCGGGCGAAAACGTCACCAGCGCGGTAACCACAACGCTTCGCTACGACTCCCGGGACCGGATGTTCAACCCCACCGAGGGCGGGGACCACAGCATCTCCGTCGAATACGCCGGCCTGGGCGGCGATATCGGGTTTATCAAGTACATGGGCGAGGCCGGGCAGTATTTCCCGCTCTTCTGGGGCACCGTGGGCTTCATTCACGGCCGCGCCGGCTACGTGGAGGAGAACAGCAGCGGCAGCCTACCCGATTACGAACGGTTCTACCTGGGCGGCATGAACTCCCTCCGGGGGTTTGACTGGCGGGACATCAGTTCCTATGATGAGAACGGCGACAAGATCGGCGGCGTCAAGTTCGCCCAGCTCAACATCGAATACCTGATCCCGCTGGTGAAGGAGGCGGGCGTCGTGGGCGTCCTCTTTTTCGATGCGGGCAACGTCTACGACGAGGACCAGGATTTCGATCTGGGGGTGACAAGGGAGAGCGCCGGCTTCGGCTTCCGCTGGTACTCGCCCATGGGCCCCATCCGGATCGAGAACGGATACATCCTCGACCCCCGCGAGGGCGAGGACAGCGGCGGCCGGTGGGAGTTCACCATGGGCAGCGCATTTTAATCTTAATGAAGACGACACACAAGGAGGACATATGCGACGGTTTGCCATCGCTTTGACGGTCGCCTGCCTGGCGACGCTGCTGGCCCTTCCGGCCATGGGCGCCGACATCAAAATCGGCGTCATCGATTTTCAGCGGGTTCTCAAGGAATCCAGGGCCGGCAAGGCGGCCCAGGAGGAGATCAAGCGGAAGGCCGAGCAACTGGAAGCCAGCCTTCAGCAAAAGGGTAATGAGATCGAAGGTCTCCAGAACAAGCTCGAACGGGACGCCCTGGTCATGAGCAGCGAAAAACGGGAAGAAAAGGCCCGGGAGATCCGCATCAAAATCAACGACGCCAAATCGCTCCAGAAGAAGTACCGGAACGACTTCAAGGCGTTCGAAGCCCGGCTCGTCCAGCGGATCCAGAAGGAGTTCTTCGATGTCGTCGAAGACATCGGAAAAAGGGAAGGGTTCACCCTCATCATGGAAAAAGTGGGGGTCCTCTACGCCGAGAATTCGGTGGACATCACCGACAAGCTGATCCGGGCATACGACCGGCGGAACTGATGGAGCGGGATAACGGATCCCCCATAACGCTCACCCTCCGGGAGGTCGCCGACCTGGTGGGCGGCGTCGCCGAGGGCGATCCGGACGGTCCGATCCGGGGGGCCGCCCCCTTTGAATCGGCCGGGCCGGACCAGATCACCTTCGCGGCCCAGCCCAAATTCCTCAAGAGACTCGCCGCCACCGGGGCCGGCGCGGTGCTCGTGCCGGACGGATTCGAAGGACCGTCCGACAAGCCCCTGGTGCGGACAGAGTACCCCCAGGCGGCATTCGCCAAAGTCCTGGCCCGATTCCATCCGCCCCACCGGCCCGGCTGGATGGGTTCGGCGGCGGGCGTCAGCCCCTCGGCTCACATCGGCGGGAATTTCTCCGCCGGCGACAACGCGGCCGTGGCCCCCTTTGCCGTGATCGGCGACGACGCGACCCTGGGCAAAAACACCGTCATTCATCCCCACGCGGTCATCGGCGACGGGGTCGTCATGGGAGACGACGTGGTCGTCGGCCCCAACGTCTTTATCGGCGACGGCTGCCGCATCGGCGACCGGGTGACCATCCAGGCGGGGTCCGTCATCGGAAGCGACGGCTTCGGGTGGGCGCCGGAGGGGAGCGGCTGGCGAAAGATCCCCCACACCGGCATCGTCCGCATCGAGGACGATGTGGAGATCGGCGCCGGCAACGCCATCGACCGGGGGACCTTCGGCGAGACCCGCATTTGCCGCGGCGTGCGGACCGACAACCTGGTCCACGTGGCACACAACGTCACCGTGGGGGAAGACACCCTGCTGGTGGCCCAGGTGGGCATCGCCGGCAGCACGACCATCGGACGCCATTCGATCCTGGCCGGTCAGGTGGGCGTCTCCGGCCACCTGACCATCGGCGACAACGTGACCATCGGCCCCCAGGCCGGCATCGGCAAATCCATCGAAGACGGCGAGGTTGTCTCCGGAGCGCCGGGGATCCCTCACCGGATCTGGCTCCGGGTCCAGCGGATCATCCCCCTGCTGCCGGAGATCAAAAAGACCGTCGAGGCCATCGAAAAACGACTCAAGAGGATCGAGGAAAATGGCTGATCCCGCAACGGCCCCCCAAAACGCCGCTCTGTCCCTGGATATCCGACGCATCCTGGCGTACCTGCCCCACCGGTACCCCTTTATCCTGCTGGACCGGGTGATGGAGATCCATCCCGGGGACCGCATCCGGGCCCTGAAAAACGTCACCATCAACGAACCCTTTTTCCAGGGCCATTTCCCGGGGCTGCCCATCATGCCGGGGGTCCTCATCGTGGAGGCCATGGGCCAGGCCGGCGGCGTTCTTTTCATGGAGAGTCTGCCGCCGGAAAAACGGGGACTGCCGGTCTATTTCATGTCCATCGACAAGGTCCGGTTCCGGAAGCCGGTGGTTCCCGGCGATCAGCTCATCCTCGACCTTCACATTCTCAAATCCCGGGCCAAGGCCGTGAAAATGGAAGGCGTCGCTCTCGTGGACGGCGCCAAGGCGGCCGAAGCCCAGTTCATGGCCACCATCGGCGGGGAGACGCCCGGAGAGGAGGCCCCGGTCCCATGATTCACCCCACCGCCATCGTCGATCCCGGCGCCGAAATCGACCCGACGGTCGCCATCGGCCCCTACGCCGTCATCCGGGAAAACGTCTTCATCGGCGCCGGAACCGAGATCGGCCCCCACGCCGTCATCGAACCCTACGCGACCATCGGCCCCAACTGCCGGATCTTCCAGTTCGCCGCCCTGGGCGCCATTCCCCAGGCCATCAAGTTCGGCGGGGAAAAGACCTATCTCAAGATCGGAAAAGGCACCGTCGTCCGGGAGTTCGTCACGGTCCACCGCGGCACCGAATTCGGCGGCGGGATCACCGAAGTGGGCGAGGAAAACTATCTCATGGCCTACAGCCACATCGCCCACGACTGCAAGACCGGACGACAGGTGATCCTGGCCAACGCCGCCACCCTGGCGGGTCACATCGAGATCGGCGACCACGTCACGGTGGGCGGCCTGGTGGCCATCCATCAGTTCGTCCGAATCGGCCATTACGCCTATGTGGGCGGCAAATCGGCGGTGGTCAAGGACATCCCTCCGTATGTGATCGCCGCCGGCGACCGGGCCACGCTCCACGGCCTCAACACCGTAGGGCTCAAGCGCCGCGGCATGTCCCAGCACACCCTTTCCCAGCTCAAAAAGGCCTACCGGATCATCTTCCGCATCGGCCTGACCCTCAACGAATCCATGGAACGGGTCCGGGCGGAGGTCGAACTGGTTCCCGAAGTGGTCGCTTTCATCGATTTTCTCAAGTCGTCGAATCGGGGGATTACGCGGTAGACGGCAATGGATTTGAACTGTGATTGTCGTGATTTCCGTGATGAACATGATTTGATCGACAGGGAACATCCGATGCAAACAAATAAAAAAACAGTGGACTGGCGGCTGCACATCCATGCCGATCCAGAGATTCTCGGGGGCAAGCCGGTTGTAAAGGGGACGCGGCTATCTGTGGATTTTATCCTGGGTTTGTTTGCAAATGGCTGGACATTTCAGGAAATTTTTGAAAGCTATCCGCGTCTTTCTCGGGAAGCCGTTCAGGCTGTATTTGCTTATGCGGGCGGATGCTTTTTCGATAAACATTTTGAGTCGGGAAATACGAAATGACACGCCAGGATGTCATGGACGACATTCATGCCCTATACGAAGACTTAAAGGTCTATGAGCGAAAATACGGCATTCTGTCGGAAACATTCTATGAACTGTATGTCGGCGGCACGGAACCGGAAAACGACGATTGGGTATTGGACTGGTCTGACTGGGCCGGCGCTTACCAACTTCTGATTCGGAGACAAGAGCAGTACCGAAATGCGGTTCAAAATTTGAAATAGAGGCCATCGTTGGAACCGAATCCGGCTGAGATAGCGCCAGCCGACCGCATCGGCCTCATCGCCGGCGGCGGCCAGTTTCCCCTTATTTTCGCCCGGAAGGCCAGGGCCAAGGGGTATGGGGTGTACGCCGCGGCCTACGTCAACGAAGCCGATCCCCGGCTGGCGGAGATCGCCGATGCGGTGGAATGGCTCCATCTGGGGCAGGTGAAGCGGCTGATCCGGTTTCTGAAATCCCACGAGGTGGGCGCCGCGGTGATGATGGGGGCCATCCGCAAAACCCGGATGTTCACCGACGTCCGGCCGGACATGAAGGCCATCGCCCTCATCGCCGGCATGAAGCACACCCACGACGACGCTCTCCTGAGGGCCTTCGCCAAAACCCTTGAAAAAGAGGGCATCCAGGTGGCGTCGGCCACGTTTCTCCTGCCTGAACTGCTGGCCGAAGAGGGGTGCTGGACCCGGCGTCGCCCCAACCGATCGGAGCGGGCCGACATCGACATCGGACTGAAGCTGGCCCGGGAGATCGGCCGTCTCGACATTGGCCAGTGCGTGGTGGTGGGCGGGGGCACCGTCCTGGCCGTGGAGGCCGTCGAAGGCACCGACGCCGCCATCCGCCGGGGCGCCGGGTTGGGAGACGGCGACGCCGTGGTGGTCAAAATCTGCAAACCCAACCAGGATGAACGCTTCGACGTGCCGGCCATCGGCGCCGGAACCATTCAGACCATGATTGAAGCAGACGCCACTGCTCTGGCGGTGGAAGCCGGCCGCGCCGTGGTCTTTGACAAAGAAGAAATGATCCGGCTGGCCGATGAGGCGGGAATCGCCATTGTGGCGGTTTAGGGAGGGACAAAGGGACAAAGGGACAAAGGGACAAAGGGACAAAGGGACAAAGGGAC
>CAZZBE010000019.1:21234-32948 GCA_964652715.1 uncultured Desulfobacteraceae bacterium | reverse complement strand
CAGGGTCAGGGGATAGCCGTCGGGGGTTCCGCTTCCCCCGGTTTTGGCCGGTCTGGCCGCGTAGGCCGGCGCCGGTCCGGTCTCCCTCGGCTCGGGTTTCGCTTTTTCCGCGGATGCGGCCGCCGTCCCCCCCTCCACCTTGAAAAAGGCCATGTGCATCTGGAGCTGTTCGGCCTGGCTGGAGAGTTCCTCCGACGTGGAGGCCATCTCTTCGGCGGCCGAGGCGTTCTGCTGGATCACCTCGTCGAGCTGCTGGATGGCCCCGTTGATCTGGTCGGCGCCCGAGTTCTGTTCGTTGCAGGAGACGCTGATCTCCTGGATCAGTTCGGCGGTCTTCTGGATGTCGGGCATCAGGGCCGTCAGCATCTTCCCCGCCCGGTCCGCCACATCGACGCTGGACCGGGACAGCTCGCTGATCTCCCGGGCCGCCTCCTGGCTCCGCTCCGCCAGTTTCCGGACTTCGGAGGCCACCACGGCGAACCCCTTGCCGTTGTCGCCGGCCCGGGCCGCTTCCACGGCGGCATTGAGGGCCAGGAGGTCGGTCTGGCGGGCGATCTCCTCGATGATGGAGATTTTTTCGGCGATCCGGCGCATGGCCGTCACCGTCTTGTCCACGGCGTCGCCGCTTTCCCGGGCGTCCTGGGCCGATTTCCGGGCGATCTTTTCGGTCTCGTCGGCGTTGTCGGCGTTCTGGCGGATGTTGGCGGTCATCTCCTCCATGGAGGCCGACGCCTCTTCGGCCGAGGCGGCCTGCTGGGACGCGCCCTGGGACATCTCCTGGGCGCTGGAACTCAGCTCCTGGCTGCCGGCGGCCACGTTGGCCCCGGCGGTCTGGACGTGGGAGACGATCTCCCGGAGCCGGACGGCCATGCCGGTGAGGGCCCCGGCCAGCAGGCCGATCTCGTCCTTCTGGTCGAGGTCGATGCGGGCCGTCAGATCGCCCTTTGCCACGGTCCCGGCGAAATCGACGCTCCGGACCAGGGGGTCGGCGATGCCGCGGCCCACGAAATAGGCGATGGCCGTCACCGCCCCGGCGATGAGGAGCAGGACGATGCCGATGATCCCCAGGAGGCGATAGATGGGGGCCCGCACCTCGGCGCGGTCGATCTCCGCCAGCAGGGCCCACCGGACCTCCCCGACGTCCAGGGGCGTGTAGGCGGACAGGACCGGGTTGCCGTTGTAGTCCATGACCACTTCCTCGCCCGTCTTCCCGGACAGGCCCGCATCCGCCGCCGCCGTCTTGACGCCGCCGCGGCCGGGATTGGCGAAGGAGGCGGCCACCGAATGGTGGACCGGATCGAGGTAGGAGTCCGACCGCATGAGGTGATCGGGGCCCACGAGGTAGGTTTCGCCGGTCTTGCCCATCCCCTCCCGGGCCTGCATGATGCCGTTGATGGCGTCCAGGGAGAGCTGGAGGGCCACCACCAGCTCCGTTTCCCCTTCCACCAGCAGGGGCTGGGCGATGAAGGCGGCCGGTTCGTCGTTGCTGGGGGCGTAGGGGGCGAAATCGACGATGCCGAAGCGCCGGGTTTCCAGCACCCGCCGAAAGAGATCGCCCAGGTTGCTGTCGGCGAATGGGCCGCCCATGAGATTGGTGCCGTAATCGGCCTCATGGATCACCGTGTAGAAGATCCTCCCTTTGGGGTGGATCAGAAAGAAATCGTAGTAATGGTACCGGCGGATGTATTCCGAGAAGAAATCGACGTTGCCCTCGGTCTGCTTGGGGACGATGGTCTCCTCCAGGTCCATTTTGGTGATGCAGGCCCACTGGAGCCCCTTGATTCCCAGGGGGCTGTAAGCCGCCATCACCAGGGTCCCCGCGCTGTCGGTGAAGATCTCTTCGCCGGCGGCGCCGTCCAGGGCTTTCCGGATGTAGTCGGTGGCGATCCGCCGGCCCACCACGTAGGCGCCCTCCCCCATGGTCAGCATGTCGCTCCGGAAGCTGATGCGGTCGTTGTGTTTGCCCACCAGGTAGGTCTCCCCGCTCTTCCCCATCCCTTCCCGGTTCTGGACGATCGCATTCAGGGGGGCCGGCGTCAGCCGGACGGCCACGGTCCCCAAGACTTTTTCGCCCTGGAGAATGGGCGCCGCCATGAAGGCCGCCTGCCGGCCCTTCGCCGGTTCGTAGGGTTCGAAATCCTGGACGGCCGCGCCGATCTCGGCCTTCCGCACGCATCGGGCCAGGGGGCTCTCCTTGAGGGCGCCGAAGGTCAGGCTGACGCCCAATTCGGCGCCGCCGTTGGCGGTGTAGACCACCCGGCCGTCCGGATCCACCAGGTAGAGATCCCCGTACCCGTATTCGTCCCGGTACCGTTCCAGCCATTCGCCGTATTCGTCGGCCACTGTCCGCCAGGCCTCGCCGCCGGCGCCCTTTTCGTAATCGACGGCAGCCGAAAACCCCGACAGGGCGGCCCGGACCGCGGCGTTGGTGGAGAGCACCTCCATGTCGCCCCGCCGCTCCCGGAAATAGGCCTCCACCCGGCTCTTTTTCAGGGCCTGGGCCGTGGCCAGCTTCTCGAACCCGCTCTCCTGGAGGGACCGCACCGTTTCGATGAGCACTCCCATGTCGCCCCGCCGCTCCGAGAAGAACTGCTCGATCTGGCGGCGCTTGATCTCCCGGACGCTCTCCAGCTGGCCGAAGGCCTGGGTCGTCATGGCGTCCGACGTGAGCCAGGCCCCGATCCCCCCGAGCAGGATCAGGGGCGGGATGCCCACCGCCAGGAACAAGCCGATGAGTTTCGGTTTGATTTTGACATCCTTCAGACGCTTCATGGGGGCCTCCTTTCCGGTGCGTTTCGCGGCGCTATCCCTCTGTTTTCCGCCCTTCCATGGATTGGAAAATCCGGTGTACGTCCAGAATCAGCGACACAGATCCGTCCCCGAGTATGGTGGCCCCGGAAACGCCCTCGATATCCCGATAGATCCGTCCCAGGGGCTTGATCACCGTCTGGTGATGGCCGATGACCTGGTCCAGGCCGAACCCGATCTTCTCCCCGCCGATGTCCGAGACCACCACCCGTTCGATATCCGGCGGGTCTCCGTCGACGTTGAAAAAGGTCCGGAGGCTCTGGTAGATGACCATCCGCTCCCGGTAGCGCATCATGCCCCGGTCCCGGCAGCGGTTCGCCTCTTCCCGGCTCATTTCCAGGCACTCCTCCACCGCCGACAGGGGGAGCACGAAATGGGTGGCGCCGATGCGGACCAGAAGGCCGTCGATGATGGCCAGGGTCAACGGGAGGGAGAGGGTGATGGCGGTTCCGGCGCCTCGGCGGCTTGCGATCTCCACGGCGCCGTGGAGGGCTTCGATGCGGCGCTTGACCACGTCCATCCCCACCCCGCGTCCGGAAACGTCGGTGACCCGCGCGGCCGTGCTGAAGCCGGCGGAAAAGATGAGTTGGTGGAGTTCGTCCTCGTCCAGCTCCATGTCGGCCGGGATCAGGTTCCGTTCCACGGCCTTGGCGCGGATGGCGTCGGTGTCGAGGCCGGCCCCGTCCCCGGAGATCCGGATCAGCACCTTGGCCCCGGAGTGCTCCGCCGACATGTGGATCGTCCCCTGGCGGGGCTTGCCCAGGGCCTCCCGGACATGGGGCGCTTCAATGCCGTGGTCGATTTCGTTTCGAATGATGTGGACCAGGGGATCGTTCAACTGATCGATCACCGTTTTGTCCAGCTCCGTCTCGGCCCCGGCCGTGGTCATGGCCACCTCCTTGCCCAGTTCATCCCCCAGGTCCCGGACCAGCCGCCGGAACTTCTGGAAGGTGGAGCCGATGGGCAGCATCCGGAGGCTCATGGCGTTCTCCCGGAGGGAGGTGATGAGCCGCTCCACCTCCTCGGAGATGGCCAGGAGTTCGGGGTCGTCGGACATGCGGCCCTTGCGGGAGAGGTTGGCCTGGACCGTCACCAGTTCCCCCACCAGGTTGACCAGGGTGTCCAGCTTGTCGGCCGGCACCCGGATGGACGACGCGGCGCCCATGTCGGCGATCCGCTTTTCCGCCCCCCGGTCCTGGAACCGCTCCCGGGCCTGCGCCGAAAGGGCCTCGTCCAGGGCGTCGGGCGTGATGTCGCCCCGCTCCAGGAGGATCTCCCCGATGCGGCGGAAATCGGCCGGCTCGCCTTCCGGGCCGGCGCCGGCGTCCATGGCCTGGATGTCCAGGTCGCAGCTGTCGGCCACGAAGATAAAGGCGTCCTCGATGGCGTTTTCCCCCCGGTCGGTCCGGAGCACCAGATCCCAGCGGAGATAGCACGCCTCCGGGTCGAGCCGGTCCAGGGGCGGGACGTCCGCGACATGGGCCACCACTTCGCACTCGCCCATTTCCCGGACCTCGTCGATGATCAGGGCCGGATTGGCCCCGGTGGCGAACAGCTCGGCATGGGGATGGAACCGGATCCGGTAGGTGGCCAGTTGAAAGGGTCGTAAAACGGCGGCCGCCTCGGGTTCGTCCCCGGCCGGCCGGTCGGGGAGCATCTCCCGGAACCGCCCCATCATCTCCGCGGCATGGGTGGTGTCGAGCTTTTCCTCGGCCACCATCTTCCGGATCAGGTCGCAGGCCGACAGGGACAGGCTCACCAGGTCTTTGGCGACCGGGAGCTTTCCGTCCCGGACCCGTTCGAATACCGCCTCGATCTCATGGGCGAAGGCCGCCACGTCCTCGTAGCCGAACATGGCCCCCGACCCTTTGATGGTGTGAAGGGACCGGAACACCCGTCCGATCAGCTCCTCGTCCTCCGGGGATTCTTCCAGCTCCAGGAGGGCGGTCTCCAGATCCACCAGCAGTTCGAAGGCCTCCTCCCGGTAAACCATTTTATGCTTGTCCATTCAGCGACTCCTCGGGCATCAGGGGATGGCCCGGCGTTGGCACTAGGGGTTCAGTATGTCGAAAGGATCCATCCCCACGCTTTCCATGGCCTGGGAGACGGCGTCTGAAACGGCCCGGATGTTCAGCGGTTTTCCCGTTTCCCGGGAGGTGATCCGGGCCGAACAGATGAGCTGGGCGCCGGCGGTGTCGCACTCGGTCACCGCCGCCAGATCCAGGGTCGCTTCTTCCGACGCCCCGAAGGCCGCCAACAGGTCCTCCCGAAGCGCGGCGACCTCGTAGATGGTCAACGGACCCGTCGCCTTCACCAGTCCCGCCTGCAGGTCGGTTTCTGTGGTCATGGGGATCTCCATGGGATGTTGTTTTGACGGACAGCAGGGTTAAATCGCTCGAAAATTGGTGAAAAACACCATACCACCCCTGGATGAAGGTGTCAAAAGAAAGGTCCCCCGCCGGAGAAGGAGACGCCCCCGGCCGCCCCGGCAGGTGGAAAAGCTCCGGCGGGAGATGGCGGCCCAGAAAAGCCAGCTGGCCGTCATCGAGAAGGCCCTGGCCAACATCGAAACCCCTGAAAGACCGGGCGGAGAAAAAGCCCCTCCAGACCCGGCTGGCGGCCCTTGCCAAGGCGTGGGAGAACAAAAGGCAGCACGTACTCAACCAGCTCACCATCGCCCGGTACCGGCTGGAGGACCAGGAAAAGGAGAAGAAAGGAGATCCTGAACGTCCGGGCGGAATTCGAATCGGCCGCCGCATCTTCCCTGGACATCGTCGTCCTGGCCGACTTCAGCGGCAAGGCGGCCCCCTTTTACAACCGCCTGACCCGGGCCATCCAGCGGATCTGCGTGGAGGCGTGCAATAAATATGGATGGGGGATTGCGTTTACGCAGGTGACGGTTCACACGGCGGATGAGGCGCCGGATTCGATTTCCTGAATTTGGTTTTCCGTCTCTTCGGCTTCTTTTTTCGAGCCGATATGTTGAAAAACAGACCTGGCTTCTTTCAGATATTTTAAGCTCTGCTCATATTGTCCCAAATCTCTATAGACCAAGCCAATGTTGGCGAGAGACCGGGCTTTGCCTTCAAGATAACCGATCTTTGAATGAAGGGTAAGGGAATCTTTGAGATACGTTAGAGCCCTCTGAAAATCCCCCTTGTCATGATAAATCAAACCGATACTTCCCAGTTGATTGGCTTCGCCATAAACATACTTGATTTTTCTATGGATTTCCAAAGATTCCGAATGGCATTCCAATGCATCTTTCAGGCGGCCGAGTTGCTTATAAGCCCCGCCCAAATTGCCAAGCGCACTGCCGCAACCTGATGTCCTCAAGGCTTTTGGCCTGGGTATTCATAGCCGGTTCACATTCTCCAGATCATAAGTGCGGAAAACGAGCTTTTCCCGCTCGAACCGGTCTTTGGGAACCGGCGTCGGTTCGTAGCTTTCCAGGGCCTTTCGGGCCGCTTCCCTGGAGGGGATGGCCGACAGCCCTTCGCCGAGTTTTTTGCCGGAAATCGCGTCCAGGACGATGGCGCTCTCCCCATCCGACGACACCGCTATGGGGATCTGCGCGTCGGGAAAGACCAGGCGGGCCGCCGAGGCGATTTCCCGTTCCCGGCTGCCCAGGGAGCCGGCGACGCATTTGAAGGCCATGTAGGGGACCCCGTCCACCCGCACCACCAGGTCCACCTTGGCGCGGTAGGGCTCGCCGGCCACGGTCAGTTCCATGGGCGCGTCGATCTCCAGGTCGGATTTGTCGTATCCTTTGGCTTCCACCAGGAACCGTTCCACATCCTGGCGGTTGCCTTCGGCCCCGATGTCCGGCACTTTTCGGCCGGTGGCGAAATCTTCGATGGTCTCGTAGGGCTTCTGCACGGCGCTCACAATGGGCTCCCTTCTTCTTCATCCTCGACGACCCTCAGTTCGGGCGGGATGGCGATGCGGCGGGCGTCGATCCAGAGTCCTTCGAGATCGTAGAATTCCCGCACCGATTCGAAAAAGACGTGGATGACCACGTCGCCGTAGTCGAGGATAGTCCAGTGGCCCTCCTTGTTCCCCTCCACGCTCAGGGGGCGGATGCCCTGTTTTTTCAATTCAACCTGGATATGTTCGGCGATGGCCATCACCTGCCGGTTGGATCGGCCGGAGCAGATGATGAAGGCGTCGGCGATGGAGGTCAGCTCGCCCACGTCGAGCACCACCGGTTCCCGGGCCTTCTTGGCCAGAACGGCCTTCAGATACGGTTCCAAAGACAGATCTCTTTCCTTTTCCGTCATGTTGTATACAGTCCTTTGGAATGGATAAATTGCACTACCCCGTCGGGGACCAGAAACCGGATCGACCGCCTATCGCGCAGCAACCGCCGGATTTTGGTGGACGAAATGTCCAGCCCGCTGACGTTCACGGTGTAGATGGGCTTTTTGTCCGGATGGGTAAAGTGGGGCGGCGGCTCAGGGCCATTGAAACGGGCGTAGCGGTCGGACACCCTGTCGGTCAAGAACTCCCCGATGGCCCGCTGCCCCTCCGGATCTTCCGGATTCCCCGCATCGGGGCGGGCCATGACGATAAAGGGCGCCTGGTTGAACAGCTCAAGATACCGGTCCCAGGTGTCGATCTCCAGAAAGGCGTCCAGGCCGACAATGAAAAAAAGCCGGGCGCCGTCGGGCGCCGCCGATCGAAAATGGTCCAGGGTGTCCACCGAATAAGAGGGGCCGGACCGTTCCAGCTCCACCTCCGAAACTTCGAAGCCCGCCGCATCGGCCACGGCCAGCCGGACCATCTCCAGACGGTCCCCGGCGCCCACGACCCCCTGCGCGGATTTGTGGGGCGGCACGGCCGACGGAATCAGAATGATCCGGGTCAGCCGGAAGATCTCTTTGACCTCCAGGGCGGTGCGCAAATGGCCCAGGTGGATGGGGTTGAAGGTGCCGCCCAACAGGCCGATGCGGTCGGACGACGTCAGTTTAAGTGAAATGGCGATCCCCCCTCCCCGAACGTCAGGCTGTCCGGATCTGGCCGTCCCCGAAGACCACGAACTTGGTGGTGGTCAGCTCCTCGATGCCCATGGGGCCGAAGGCGTGGAGCTTGGTGGTGGAGATGCCGATCTCCGCCCCCAGGCCGAGCTGGCCGCCGTCGTTGAACCGGGTGGATGCGTTGACCAGCACCACCGAGGAATCCACTTCCCGGACGAACCGCCGGGCCCGGCCGTAGTCGGCGGTCACGATGGTTTCGGTGTGGGCCGATCCGTATTGCGCCATGTGATCGATGGCCTGGCCCATGTCCGAGACGACTTTGACCGCCAGCCGGAGGTCGAGGTATTCCTCGGGCCAGTCCGCTTCGGTCGCCTCCCGGACGTCGGGCAGGGTGCGACGGGTTTCGGGACAGCCCCGCAGCTCCACGCCCGCTTCGGCGAACCGCCGGGCCATGGCCGGCAGAAACGTCCCGGCCGCGTTCCGGTGGACCAGCATCGTCTCCATGGCGTTGCAGACGCCGGGCCGCTGAACCTTGGAGTTGAAGCAGATTTCCTGGGCCATGTCCAGGTCCGCCCCCTCGTCCACGTAAACGTGGCAGACGCCCTTGTAGTGCTTGAGCACCGGGATCTTGGAATTCTCCACCACGAACCGGATAAGCCCCTCGCCGCCCCGGGGGATGATCAGGTCGATGAATTCCTCCTGGCTCAGGAGGATGTTGACCGCCTCCCGGTCCCGCACCGGTACCACCTGGACCGCCTTTTCCGGCAGCCCCGTCTCCACCAGGACCTTCCGGACCACCGCCGCCAGGGCCTGATTGGAATGGAGGGCCTCGGAACCGCCCCGGAGAATGACGGCGTTGCCCGCCTTGAAGCACAACCCGGCGGCGTCGATGGTGACGTTGGGCCGGGATTCGTAGATGATGCCGATGACGCCCAGGGGAATCCGCATCCGGGAGACCTGGAGGCCGTTGGGCCGCCTCCACGTCTTGGTTACAGCCCCCACGGGATCTTCCAGGGCCGCCACCTCCCGCAATCCCCCGGCCATGGACGCGATGGTGGCGTCCTTGAGGGTCAGCCGCTCAATCATGGCCGCCGACAGCCCCTTTTCCCGGGCCAGTTCCAGATCCTTGGCGTTCTCCGCCTGAATGGCGGCGGCTTCCGCCTCCAGCCCTTCCGCGATCCGGAGCAGGGCCGCATCTTTCTTTTCCGTCGGACACCGGGCCATTTCCTGGGACGCGGCCCGTCCTTCTTTGGCCATTTCTATGATGGTGGATTCGATGGTCATATCCGCGCCTCGATAAACCCCTCCCCCCCGGCCCCCTCCCCTGAGAGGAGAGGGGGAGGTCGATCGTTAAGCGTCTTGGCTATCGGCGAAGCGCTTGATCGTCGACCTCCCCCCTTCCCTCTCAGGGAAGGGGGGCCGGGGGGGTTAGGTTCGGTCCTTAAATTCCGTGTTTCCGCCGCATCGCTATCCTTCGCCGGTCACCGTCAGATTGTCCCGGTGGATCACTTCGTCGTAGGGTTTCTCCCCCAGCACCTGCCGGATGCGGTCGGTTTTGAGTCCCATAATTTTGCGGATGTCGGAAGAGCTGTAGTTCACCAGCCCGGTCCCGAGGATCTCGTCGTCCCCGTTTTGGAAGGCCACGGGCACGCCCACCCCGAAATCCCCTTCCACGTCCACGATGCCGCTGGGCAGGAGGCTTTTGCCCCGCTCCAGGATCGCCCGGGCCGCGCCGCCGTCGATGCGGAGAGTTCCCTTGGGCTTCAGGGTGAAGCCGATCCAGCATTTCCGGTTGGCCAGCTTTTCTTCTTTGGGCGTAAAAAAGGTGCCGTGGGGCTCGCCGGAAAAGAGCTTCAGGAGGATGTCGGGCTTGCTCCCACTGGCGATGATCATGGGGATGCCGGCCGTGGTCACCTTCCGGGCCGCCCGGATTTTGCTGAGCATGCCGCCGGTGCCCAAAGCGCCCGGGATGTCGCCCGCCGCCTTTTCGATGCTCTTCCGGATGACCGGCACCTCGGGGATCAGCTCGGCGTCGGGCTCGGTCCTCGGGTCCTTGTCGTAGAGGCCGTCGATGTCGGTGAGGTTGACCACCAGGTCCGCATCCATCAAAAGGGCGATCATGGCCGCGAGGTTGTCGTTGTCCCCGAACTTGATCTCGTCCACGGAGACGGTGTCGTTTTCGTTGATGACGGGGACCACGCCCCAGGAGATGAGCGTGTGGAGCGTGTTCCGGGCATTGAGGTATCGGAGGCGATTGGTCAGCCCGTCCCCGGTCAAAAGGATCTGGGCCACCTTCCGGCCATACCGGCCGAAGGCCTTTTCGTATTCCCGGATCAGCCCCGCCTGACCCACCGCCGAGACCGCCTGACGCATGGGGATTTCGTCGGGCCGGCGGCTCAAATCGAGTTTTCGGACCCCGGCGGCCAGGGCGCCCGAGGAGACCAGGAGCACCTCGACGCCGTCGTCCATCAGCCGGCTGATCTGTCGGCTGATGGCCCCCACCACCTTCAGGTTGAGGCCGTTGTCCAGGGTCAGGACGTTGCTCCCCACCTTGACCACCACCCGCCGGACGCCGTCGAAAAGCGCGTTTCTGTCGGTCTTCGTCTCCGCGGTCATATTCCCCCGGCTACCGCCGCCATTTCGTCATGGGAGGCTTCCGCGTCCAGCAGTTTGACGATCCGGGACACCAAGCCGTCCAGTCCCTGACCCGCGGCCGCCGAAATCGTCAGGACCGGCATGTCGCCGGCCGCCTCCCGGAAAAGTTCGGCCGCCACGTCGGCGCCGGAACGGTCCATTTTGTTGAGGACCACCAGTTGCGGCTTGCGGATCAGGGTCTCCTTGTACAGGGCCAGTTCCCGGTTGACGGCCCGATACACCGACAAGGGGTCGTCCGGATCGATCTCCGGGGCGTCGATGAGGTGGACCAGGATGCGGGTCCGTTCGATGTGACGGAGAAACCGAATGCCCAGCCCCGCGCCTTCGTGCGCCCCCTCGATTAAGCCGGGAATATCGGCCATGACAAACGGTTCGGACCAGGCGGTCCGCACCACGCCGAGGTTGGGGGAAAGGGTGGTGAAGGGGTAATCGGCGATCTTGGGGGTGGCGGCGGTGACGGCCTGGATGAGGGTGGATTTTCCGGCATTGGGAAGGCCCACCAGCCCCACGTCGGCGATGAGCTTGAGTTCCAGGTGGAGCGTGAGAGCCTGGCCGGGCTCTCCGGGCTGGGCGAAGCGGGGGGCCCGGTTGGTGGAGGTGGTGAACCGCCTGTTCCCCTGGCCGCCCCGCCCGCCCATAGCCGCCACATAGGCGACGTCGGCTTCGGCGAGGTCCGTCAGCACGGCGCCGGTTTCCGCGTCGCGGACCACGGCGCCGGCCGGCAATTCGATGACGATGTCTTTCCCGTTCCGGCCGGTTTTCTGCCGCCCTCCGCCCGGGCGGCCGTTTTCCGCATTGAAATGGCGCTTGAAGCGGAAATCGTAGAGGGTCCGCTTCCGGTCGGTGGTCTTCAGGACGACGTCGCCCCCCTTCCCGCCGTCTCCGCCGTCCGGACCGCCGCGCGGGACAAACCGTTCGCGCCGGAAACTGACGCAGCCGGCGCCGCCGTTTCCGGACTGAACGGCAATGGTTGCTTCATCAATGAATTTCACTCGGCATAAACGCTCGCCTGCTTTCGGGATTTGCCCAGGCGCTCATAGGCGACCACCCCGTCGACCTTGGCGAAAAGGGTGTAATCCTTGCCCACGCCGACGTTTTCGCCGGGGTGGATCTTGGTGCCCAGCTGACGCACCAGGATGCCGCCGGCCCTCACCTTCTGGCCGCCGTAGATCTTGATCCCGCGGCGCTGGCCGTTGCTGTCGCGGCCGTTTTTCGAACTGCCGCCCGCTTTTTTATGTGCCATCTTTCGATCTCCTCTATTTTTTTAGCCTGATA
>CAZZBE010000019.1:4877-21134 GCA_964652715.1 uncultured Desulfobacteraceae bacterium | reverse complement strand
GGGGTCTCTTCGGGTTCGGCGTCCGGGCTCCCGATCCGGTCGATCCTGACCGCCGTAAAGGGCTGACGGTGGCCGAGCTTCCGGCGATACCGCTTCCGCCGCTTGTATTTGAACACCAAGATCTTGCGGGACTTGTCCTGCTCGACGATGTGGCCCTGGACGGCCACGTCGGGCACCACCGGCTGTCCCACCCGCACGTTCTCTCCATCGGAAAACATGAGCACCCGGTCAAACGAGACCGGGCCCCCCACATCGCCGGGGAGCTTCTCAAAGCGGTAAACCTGCCCCTCCTGGACCTTGTACTGTTTTCCGCCTGTATTTACGACCGCATACATGATGATATCCTCCTTTGACCGCAGTATTATACGTCATTGTGCAAAAATAGTGAATAATAAATGATCGAGCGGCAATGTCAAGGAGAAAATCAGCCCGCCGGGCGCTGACTCCAAACGGTTTGACAAATATTCCTTGGAGGTTATACTCTATCCATGGCTTGGGAAGTTGAATATAAGGAGTCCATGATGGCCAAGTCGTATAATACGCTTCGGGACAAAATGAGCCCGGAGGCAAAAGCCAAATCAAGCGCCAAGGCGGAGGCCATGATGCAGGAGATGCTGCTGTCCGAGCTGAGACAGGCGAGAAAACTGTCTCAGGAACAGATCGCATCATCGCTTCACGTCAAACAAGCCGCCGTATCCAAACTTGAACGCCGCACGGACATGTACATCTCAACCCTCCGAAAATATGTAAAAGCCATGGGGGGAGATCTGGAAATCACGGCCCGCTTTCCGGATGGATCCATCAAAATCGATCTTTTCGAAGACATTGGCAGCAACATCGAATCCACGGCCTGATCCATTGAACGGTTTTCGGATAGGCTCTTAGCCCCTTCCTTTCTGCCCAAAATCCCATGCTTTGGACGCATCATGCGGCGCGCGCCGCCACCGCCTCGACGATCTTCGGCAGCACTTCCCCCGCCTTCCCCTCGATAACCATGTCGGCCTGATCATCCATGGGCGTCTCCGATAAATTGACGATGGCCAGGAAGGCGCCGCTGCGTTTGGCGAACCGGGGCATGCTGGCGGCTGGCTGGACCAGCAGGGTCGAACCCACGGTAAGGAAGACGTCGCAGGTCTCGGACAGCCGGACCGCCCGTTCCACCTCGGCCGCCGGCATGGCCTGGCCGAAGGAGATGGTGTCGGGCTTGAGGTAGCCGCCGCAATGGCATTCCGGGGCCGGGTCGCCGGCCGCGATCCGCTTTTGGGCCGCCTCTTCCGAAGAGATCTCGCCGCAGGTCATGCACCGGATCCGCCGGGTGTTGCCGTGGAGTTCGACCACCGTCTCTTCCGGCAGGCCCGACATCTGGTGAAGGCCGTCGATATTTTGGGTGATCACCGCCTCCAGGCGCCCCATTTCGTGGAGGCGATGGATGGCCCCATGGGCCGTGTTGGGTTTGGCCTTGACCAGATCATGGTACATCTCGGTCTTCTGCCGCCAGTATTCAATCCGGGAGTCCCGGGAACGCATGAAGTCGTCGAAGTAGACCGGCCGGTACTGATCCCAGACGCCGCCCTTGCTTCGGTAATCGGGAATCCCGCTTTCCGTCGAAATGCCGGCCCCGGTGAAGACGATGTTCCGTCCGCCCCGGGCGATCTTTTCCGCAATCAACGCGATCTCATCCATCGTCGTCTCCTTCTTCCGGCGGCGGCGCGGCGTCCGCCGCCCCATCGGCCGTCGGCCATGCGGTCCCGGCGTATTCGATGTGCTTTCGCCGCAAAATGTCGTAATAAACCATGATTTGCCGCACGTACTCAACCGGCTCCGATCCCCGGCAATACCCGTAGATGGCGTCCTTGTAGTAGGCCTCTTCCGCCAGCAGGGGGAGCATTTCGGAAAGCGCCTCCCAGTCGTCGGGGTCCAGGTTCCGGTCCCGGGCCAGATTCCGGGCGTCCAGGATATGGCCCTGGCCGATGTTGTAGGCCGCCATGGCGATGAACAGCCGGTCCCGGCCCCGGGCCTTGTCGAAAAAGTCGTAGAGCTTCCGGAGATGGCGGACCCCCGCCGCCAGATTCTCCTCCGGGTCGTAGAGATCCCGGACCCCGTAGCTCCGGGCGGTTCGGCGGGTCAGTTGCATGAGCCCGTAGGCCCCGGCATGGCTCCGGGCCCGGGGATTCAGGTGGGACTCCTGGTAGGCCATGGCCCCGATCAGCCGCCAATCGAACCCGTACTGGACCGAGATCCGGCGAAGCGGGTCCATATAACGGGGCAACCGGCTCCCGATCCGCCGGTGGAACGCCCGGATGTCCACATAATCGAAGATCTCCACATCGGCGTAATACCGGTCGTGGATCTCGCTGTACAGGCCGGAATCCTTGATGGTCCTGAAAAACAGATTGATCCGGTCCCGCAGCATGTAGGACCGGGGCGACACGGCCCATCCGAGATGTTCTTCCTCGCCGACGGCGCCGGCCACCACCGTGTTGGGATAATAACGCCGGTTGAGGAGCGCCACGTTGCTGTCGGCGATGGTGGCCGTGATCCGTTCCTCCGACACCCACCGGATCAGCTCCTCGGTGGAGATGTCGTCATGGAGCGTGATGTCGAGCGGTATTCCCGAATCCCGCAACGCCCGCAGTCGCCGCGCGTAGGTGGTCCCTTTCCGGACGTGGACGGTCGTTCCTTGTAGATCTTCGGCCGTCCGGATGGACCGGTTCTTTCGGTGTACGACGATATGCTGCCGAACGGCCATATAGCCGTCGCTGAAGGTCGCCCGCTCCCGACGATCATCGGTGACGGTCATGCTGGCGGCGATGAGATCGCCGCGGCCGCTGAGGAGGTCGTCGATCATCTCGTCCCACCGGGAATCGATCCTGATCCGCAGATCCACCCCCAGATAATCGGCGAAGGCCCGGGCCAGGTCGTATTCGTACCCCATCTCCTGGCCCCGGTAGCTGTAATAACAGTGGGCATTGTTCCGGGTGATGACGGTGATCTCGCCGTTTTCGAGGATCTGGCGCAGGAGGGTCCGGGGACGCCGCTCCTGCCGGTAGGAGAGGGTGAAGGCGACGGCGATCGAAAGGATCAGAACCGGAACCCACCATCGGCGGAGGCGTCTGAACGGATCGGCGCCGCTCGGCGTCGTCAAATCAGAACGCCCCCAGTTGGCACGTTTTGATCTTGACCCCCAATCCCTCGCAGGCCCCGCCGACCCGGAGTTTGGGAACGTCGAACCGTTCCGCGATCTCCCATGCCTTTCGGCAGGGCAGCCGGCCCTCCTTTGCCGCGGCCTCGATGGACGACCGGAGCGCTTCGGGCGGGTCCGTCATGGGAGAGACGATCTTCCGCTTCTCCCCGTACCCGAACAGGCCCAACTGGCACTTGATCAGGCGGTACTCCATGAGGTCCACCGCCCGCCCCACCTCGTGGGGCGCCGCGTTCAGGTCCGCGGCGATATCGAACGCCACCGCGCAGGGGAGGGCGCCGTCCGTCGCCCGTTCCCTCACCGTTTCCCCGATGGCCGGATCAGGGGTCGCGCCGGGTCCGTGTTTTTCTGAAAATTTCTTTCCGCCCGAGGCCATCCATTGCTCCTTTCCTCGATTTGGTGTATGTTGCACCTTGGTTATATCGTACTTTTCCAGAAAACTCAAACCGACCCCGACGCACCGGATGGACCTTCCAATAGACGATTCTGGTTGAACAATTATCCGAAAGCCCCCGGCTTTCGAATGGGACGCCTGTTTTGATGGAACCTTGCCTCGACCGAAAAACGACCCGCCAAATCTTCGTGGGCGACGTGCCCGTGGGCGGCGGCGCGCCCGTGGCGGTCCAGTCCATGACCAACACCTTCACCGACGATGTCGCCGCCACCGCGGCCCAGATCCATCGGCTGACGGCCGCGGGCTGCGAGATCGTCCGGGTGGCGGTCCCCGACATGGCGGCGGCGGCGGCCGTCCCGGACATCCAAAAGGAGATCGACATCCCGCTCATCGCCGACATCCACTTCGATCATCGGTTGGCGGTCGCCGCGGCCAAAGCCGGCGCCGACGGTCTCCGGATCAACCCCGGCAACATCGGCAAGGGCGAGGGGCTCCGACGGGTGATCGACGCCGCCGGCGAACGGGGACTGGCCATCCGCATCGGCGTCAACGCCGGGTCCCTGGAAAAGGATCTGCTCAAAAAATACAACGGCGTCACGGCCGAGGGGATGGTGGAGAGCGCGCTCCGGAATATCGACCGCCTGGCGTCCATGAACTTCCACGATGTCAAAATCTCCATCAAGGCCTCGGACGTGGGACGGACCCTGGCCGCCTACCGGCTGCTGTCGCGACAGTGCGACCTGCCGCTCCACCTGGGGGTCACCGAAGCCGGGGGGCTTTACGCCGGCATCGTCAAATCCTCCCTGGGCATCGGCATGCTGCTGGCCGAGGGGATCGGCGACACCTTCCGGGTCTCCCTCACCCGGGACCCGGTGGAAGAAGTCCGGGTGGCCTATGAAATACTGAGGGCGCTGAACATCCGGCGCCGCGGGCCGGAGATCATCTCCTGCCCCACCTGCGGCCGGTGCCGCATCGACCTGTTCCGGATCGTGGAAGAGGTGGAAGCGGCCCTTCCGACCAGCACGGCGGACATCAAACTGGCCATCATGGGCTGCGTGGTCAACGGGCCCGGCGAGGCCCGGGAGGCCGACATCGGCATCGCCGGCGGCGACGGCGCCGGGATTCTCTTCAAAAAGGGGAAGGTGGTCAAAAAATTTCCCCAGGAAGACCTGGTCTCGGTGCTGCTGGAGGCGGTGGCGACCCTATCATCTGAATCCACAAGACATTAGAAAGGAAGACAATGGGAAAACAGGCCAAGACGGCGATCACGCCGACGAGGGAGGAAAATTACGCGGAATGGTATCAGCAGGTGGTCCGGGCGTCGGACATGGCCGAGCGGTCGCCGGTCCGGGGGTGCATGGTCATCAAACCCTGGGGCTACGCCCTGTGGGAAAACCTCGTGCGGGAACTGGACGACCTGTTCAAAGCCACGGGGGTCCAGAACGCCTATTTCCCGCTTTTCATTCCCCTGAGCTTTCTTGAAAAGGAAGCCCGGCACGTGGAGGGGTTCGCCAAGGAATGCGCCGTGGTCACCCATCACCGCCTGGAAAAGGACGCCGAGGGCGGTCTGGTCCCGGCCGGCCGGTTGACGGAGCCCCTGGTGGTGCGACCCACCTCCGAGACCATCATCGGGGACGCCTTTTCCAAGTGGATCGGCTCCTACCGAGACCTGCCGCTGCTGATCAACCAGTGGGCCAACGTGGTCCGGTGGGAGATGCGGACCCGGATCTTTCTCCGCACCAGCGAATTCCTGTGGCAGGAGGGACATACGGCCCACGCCACCGACACCGAGGCCCTGGAGCGGACCCGGATGATGCTCGACGTCTACGAGGACCTGTCGGAAAACTACCTGGCCATGCCGGTGATCAAGGGCCGGAAATCGCCGGCGGAACGGTTCCCCGGGGCGGTGGACACCCTCTGCATCGAGAGCATGATGCAGGACCGGAAGGCCCTCCAGGCCGGAACCTCCCATTTTCTCGGCCAGAACTTCGCCAGGGCGTCGGGGATCCGGTTCCAGACCGCCCAGGAGACCGAAGAATTCGCCTGGACCACCTCCTGGGGCGCGTCCACCCGACTCATCGGCGGCGTGATCATGAGCCACGGCGACGACGACGGCGTGATCCTGCCGCCCAAGGTGGCGTCTTCCCATCTGGTGCTGCTCCCCATCGTCAGAAAGGACGAAGAGGCGGCCGCGGTCAAGGAATACACCCAGCGGCTCCAGCACGCCCTCCGGGACGTCCGGTACAACGGCCGGCCGGTCCGGGCGGCGGTGGACGACCGGAACATCGGCGGCGCCCGGAACTGGGACTGGATCAAGAAGGGCATCCCCCTGCGGGTGGAGATCGGCCCCCGGGACATCGCCAACGACTCGGTCTTCGTGGGCCGCCGGGACAAGGGTCATCGGGACAAGGTCTCCATGAAGCGGGAGGAGTTCATCGCCCGGCTGCCGGAACTCCTGGACGAGATCCAGCTCGCCCTCTTCGACCGGGCCCTGTCTTTCCGGAAAGCCCATACCGCGACCATCGACGACCGGGGGGATTTTTACAGTTTTTTCACGCCCAAAAACGAAGAGGCGCCGGAGATCCACGGGGGATTCGTCCGCTCCCACTGGTGCGGATCGGCCCGGTGCGAGGAGGAGATCAAAGACGATCTGGCCGTCACCATCCGCTGCATCCCCTTTGAAAACGAACCGGTGGAAGGCAAGTGCATCCACTGCGGCGAACCCAGCGGCGAGCGGGTGATTTTTGCCAAGGCGTACTGATCATGATCCGAATCAACGACATCATCGACCGGATTCTGGAAAACGCGCCGGAAGCGGACGTGGACATCGTGGACCGCGCCTACATCTTCTCCGCCCGGGTCCACCACGGCCAGACCCGGCTGTCGGGGGAGCCCTACCTCTCCCATCCCCTGGAGGTGGCCTACATCCTGGCGGACATGAACCTGGATCCGGTCAGCATCGCCGCCGGTCTGCTCCATGATGTCATTGAGGACACCCACGCCACCGACGAGGAGATCCGGGAGGTCTTCGGCCCGGACGTGCTCCACATCGTCTCCGGCGTCACCAAGATGAGCAAGCTCTCCTTCGGGTCGGCCCAGGCCCGCCAGGCGGAGAGCATCCGGAAGATGCTGCTGGCCATGGCCGACGACATCCGGGTCATCCTCATCAAGCTGGCCGACCGGATCCACAACATGCGGACCCTCAAGTACCACCAGAAGGAGTCGAAAAAGCGGCAGATCTCCCGGGAAACCATCGACATCTACGCCCCCATCTCCTCCCGGCTGGGCATCTACTGGATGAAAAAGGAACTGGAGGACACCTCCTTCATGTACCTCATGCCCGAGGTCTACGAGGAAATCCGCCAGAAGGTGAGCAAAGACAAGGTGGCCCGGGAGGGGTACATCGACAAGGTGACCACCCTCATCCGGGAGGAGATGGAGAAAGCGGGGATGAATTGCGAGATCATGGGACGGTACAAGCATTTCTACAGCATCTACCAGAAGATGGTCAGCCAGAACCTCGACTTCGAGGACGTCTACGACATCATCGCCTTCCGGATCATCCTCGACGCCAAATACCAGTGCTACGAGGCCCTGGGCCATCTCCACGCGCTCTGGAAGCCCATCGACATCAAGTTCAAGGACTATATCGGCCGGCCCAAGCCCAACATGTACCAGTCCCTCCACACCACGGTCATCGGCCCGGACGGCGTGCGGATCGAGATCCAGATCCGGACCCACGAGATGGATCGGGTCGCCAAATCGGGGATCGCGGCCCACTGGGGGTACAAGGAGGGGGCCCGGCTGGACGAGGACGCCACCCAGCGGTTTTCCTGGATCCAGAGCCTCATCGAAAACCAGGAGAACATCAAGGATCCGGATGAATTCCTGGAAAACGTCCGCATCGATCTCTTCCCCGACGAGGTCTACGTCTTCACCCCCCAGGGGGAAATCAAGACCCTGCCCAAAGGCGCCACGCCGGTGGACTTCGCTTATTTGATCCATACCGAGGTGGGGAACCAGTGCGTGGGGGCCAAGGTCAACCGGCGCATGGTGCCGCTGAAATACGAGCTGCGGACCGGGGACGTGGTGGAGATCGTCACCCAGAAAAACCATCAGCCCAGCAAGGACTGGCTCGGCTTCGTCAAGACGGTCAAGGCCCGCTCCCGGATCCGGCAGTGGATCAAGACCCAGGACAAGAACCGGTCCATCACTCTGGGTCGGGAAATGTGCGAAAAAGCCTTCCGCAAGCACCGGCTCAATTTCAACGTGCTGCTCCGCTCCGAGGAGATGGCGAGCGTGGCGGAACACTTCGGGCTGAAGGCCGTCGACGACCTGCTGGCCAGCGTCGGCTACGGCAAGATCACGCCCTTGCAGGTGGTCCGGAAGATCCTCCCCAAAACCGAAGAGGCCCAGGAGGCGGAAGAGGAAGAGGCCCTGCTCAACAAGATCGTCGAACGGGGCCGAAAGAAAAAGCCCCGGACCGACGGGGTGACGGTCAAGGGGCTCGATGACATTCTGATTCGGTTCGGACGGTGCTGTCAGCCGGTTCCCGGCGACCCCATCATCGGGTATATCACCCGTGGGCAGGGGGTGACGATCCACCGGAAAAACTGCGTCAATGCGCTGAAGCTGAATCCGGAACGGCGGATCGACGTGGAATGGAACCAGGAGACGTCGGAGACGTTCCCGGCAAAGATCTACATTCGTTCATACGATCGGGTCGGGCTGCTGGCGGACCTGGCGGTCAACATCAGTAAAAACGGGGCGAACATCATTTCAGCCAACAGCGAGATCCGGGACAACAAGACCGTGGACAGCGTCTTCACACTGGCGGTCAAAGACACCGACCAACTGGAAAAGGTCCTGTCGGACATCAGGCAATTGAAAACGATTATGGAAGTGAAGCGAATCGGCCTCTAAACCGAAAACCGCGTCTTTTGGCCCCATGCGGCGGCGTTCTCGCTCTTTTCCATACGGAACTCAGGGGGCCTTGACGACGTGGCCTGATTTGATGCAGGCGGTGCAGACCATGATCCGCTTCACCTGGCCGTCGCGGAGCGTTTTCACCCGCTGAAGGTTGGGGTTGAAGCGGCGCTTGTTCACGTTATGGGCGTGGCTGACATTGCTGCCGACCATGGGCTTTTTCCCGCAGAGTTCGCACATCTTCGACATGGTATCTTATCCTCCGTTTTTCAAGATTAGATGAAAATCACAAACGCAGGACTATATCCCCTTCCCCACCGGTTGTAAAGATATTTTTCAATCTTTCGCGTTCTCATCCATCTGTTCTTTTGACAGCGCAATGTATTTCCGCGCCTTCCAACGGAGGTCCCCCACCGTGGGGTATTCGTCGATAACCGTCTGGAACCGGTCGAGGGCGGTTTTGTAGTGTTTGCTCTTGTAGTAGAACATTCCCACGTAGAACTCATGACCGGCCAGCTGTTCGTAACATTCTTTGATATGGCTGTCCGCCTTCATGGCGTAGGAACTCTTGGGGAACGCCTGCCGCAGCCGCTGGAAAGTATCCAGGGCTTTTTTGGTGGCCGTCTGATCCCGGTCGATGCTCTCCATCCGCTCGTAATAGCAACGGCCGATCTGATAGATCACATAGGGGATGGCTTCGTTGCGGGGGTGCAGACTTTCAAACGCTTCGTAGGCGTAAACCGCCTCTTCGTATTCTTCCAGGTGGTAGTAGGCGTCCGCTGTTTTCAGCTCCGCCAGGCTCGCGTACTTGCTGAAGGGATACCAGTCCCGCAGTTTTTCAAAGGATTCGATGGCCCCGCGGTATTTCCCCCGTTCGAACGCCTCCATGCCCTCCTGGGCCAGTTGGTTGGCGGTCTTTTCTTCCTGGGTTTCAAACCAGGCGCACCCCCCGAGCGCGACGATCAGGAGGAGGCACAGGCAGAGAATTCGTTTCATGGGTCGTCTGGATTTCATTCGGTTTCTTCCGGCCGTCCGCCGGCCTATTTCTCTTCGAGCACCTTCTTGATGGTGTCTTCCAGTTTGGATTTGGCCACCATGCCGGTGATCTGCTCGGCGACTTCGCCGTCCTTGAAAAAGATGAGAGTGGGAATGGCTTTGATGCCGTATTTGCCGGGGGTCACCGGGTTGTCGTCGACGTTGCACTTGGAGAACTTGATCTGGCTGCCGTAGGCGCCGGACAACTCCTCCACCACGGGACCGATCGCCTTGCACGGGCCGCACCAGGGCGCCCAAAAATCGACCATCACGGGTTTGTCGGCCTTCAATACCTCGCTGTCGAAACTGCTGTCGTCTATTTCAATAACGCCTGCTGCCATGTGTCGCCATCCTTTCTTTGCACTTCGCGTATGTGTTGATGCGGGCGATGCCGCGGATCCGCATATTCATTCCAATATAACGTGATGAAGGCGCCCTGTCAACCAAGGCGCCTTCATGTGCTGCTATCTTCCTATGTTGCGATTAGGATCCGTGGAACCGAACCCGACCTCTTTAATAGATCGGATGGATCTCCACGCGACGGTTCTTCTGACGTCCCACCGGCGTGGTGTTCGGCGCCACCGGTCTCGAGAACCAGTACCCCTTCACGCTCAGGCGATCCTTGGAAATGCCGTGGCGGATGAGGTAGTTGGCCACGGATTTGGCGCGTCTCAGGGAGAGCGGCAGGTTGTAGTTCTTGGAGCCCACGTTGTCCGTGTGACCCTGGATCTCCACCTGCATGCCCGGATTGCGCTTCAGGACGCGAACGACCTGATCCAGATCGGAGTAGTACTGCGGACGGATCTCCGCCTTATCGTAGTCGAAGAGCAGGTTTCCGACCACCCAGCAGCCCACTTCGTTGACCACCGCGCCCTGGGGGGTGCCGGGGCACTGATCGCGGTCATCGTAGACGCCGTCGCCATCGGAATCCATGGCCGTCGGCTTCTCGCCGGCTTCCAGGGGACAACCCTGGGCGTCGACCAGAACGCCGCTCGGGGTATTGGGGCAACGATCCAGATAATCGGCCACGCCGTCGCCGTCGCTATCCAGCGGACATCCGCGGCTGTCGACCTGGACGCCTCTCGGGGTGTTGGGGCAGCGGTCGCGGTTGTTGGGCACGCCGTCGCCGTCGTTGTCGCCCGGGCCGGCTTCCATCGGCTTCTCGCAGAGTTCATAGGCGTTGAGAATGCCGTCGAACACGTCGGGACTGTAAGCGGTTCCGACCGTGCCGAAGACGATCCTGCCGTCTCTGACCGCGGCGTAGCTGGAGGGCACGTCGCCGGAGGTCACGGAGCCGGGTTCCAGGCAGAGCCCGTATGCCGTCAGGATTTCGTGCATGAGGTCCGGGCTGTAGGCGGTCGGGTTTCTCCCGAACACAATCTTGCCGTCGCTGACCCGGGCATAGTCGGTCGGGCCCTCAAGGCCCCGGGCCGCTTCCGGCGTCAGGGAAACGCCGTAGGCGTTGAGCAGCATGTCCAGCTGGTCGGGGCTGTAGGCGGTCGCCGTCGTGTCGAACACGACCGTACCATCGCTCACTCTGGCATAATTGGCCGGATCATCCAGGTTCCGCGCCGCTTCAGGCGTCAACTGCACCGCGAATGCCGGCAGACCAACCACCAGGGAGACGGCCGCGAACAGGGCCGTCCACACAAAAACGCTTCTCTTCTTCATCTCTTTCCTCCTTCTTTGGTAATGTATGAATTCAAACCTACCCTTATATAAAAAAGGCCCTCTCCCCTATGCCATCGCCACACCCCCTTCCGTGCCATCTTGTCTATTTTTCAACAAAACATAAAGTGCGCGTATTACGCTATCACATTTACCCCGTTCTCTGTAGCATGTCTTCAAGAAAACCGCAATATTATAAAAAATGCAAAATTTCAAGCGTTAGATGGCGCCCCGACGGCCATTTTTCGACGGGCCGGGGGCAAACACCGGACCGACATCTTCGCGTTTATTGGCCGAATGGCAGTTTTTTCAACAAATCCGACGCCTTTTCTTCCGTTTTGGAGGACGGCTTCCGCGAATCCTCCCCATCCGATTTTTGCCCGCCCAGGAGGCTGTCCAGCTGATCTTTTTTCTCTTCCAGGAGTTTTTTGGCGGCCGCCTTTTTTTCCTCCAGTCCCCGTTCGAGTTCCGCTTTACCCTTGTCGAGGGACTCGGGAAGGTTTTTGACCTGTCGCAACAGGGCTTCCGGGTCGGGGCGGATCTTCGGGGCGTCGAAGGTCCCGGTAATCAAAAGCGGAACCGTGAACCCCGAGCGCTGGATTTCATCCCCCTTTCCCTCGAGGGTGGCCACCAGCTTGGGTTCCGCCCTGAAATCGAGGGTTTCGGCGGTCAAATCGGCCTTTCCTCCGCCGCTGAACCGCATCAGGGGCGCCGTCAGGCGGGCTTCGGAGACCGCGACCACGCCATCGTCGATGGTGAAGGCGGACTTGAATTCGGAAAAGTCGGTCCGGCCCTCCAGGGGCGGCTGCTTCTTCAGGGTCAGGAGGGTCTTGGCGTTCCGGACGATCCGGGTCAGGTCCACCCCTTTGACGGCGCCGTCGGTGAAGACCAGCTCCCCTTTGCCGTTCAGACGGCGCTTGACGGCCGCCGGCGTGTCCCCGACGGCGCGCAGCCGGAGGTCTCCCTTCCCGGTTCCCGTGATGACGTCCTTACCCGCGAAATCGGTCAGCAGGGGTCCCGCATCGACCTTGTCGAAGGTCGCGTGAACCCGGCTTTCGGGCGCGGCGCCGCTCAGGTCGGCCGCGGCGGTTCCGTGGAGCGTACCGCTGTACAGGGCGAGGTCCAGGGGATCGACGGTGAACACCCCGTCCTTTGCCGACAGGGTCATCCGGATATCGCGAAGGGTTCCGCCCGACACCGTCAGTTGACCGACCTGCACGTTTCCCGACAACAGCAGCCGTCGGAGGGCCGCCCGGTCCGGGGACGCCGGCGCCGGCGATGGGGAGGACCCGGTTTCCGCGGCTTCGGCGGAACCGGGGGGCAGGTAGCGATCGGCGTCGATGGCGTCCAGTCGGAGATCGAACCGGACGTCCGGCCGGTCGAACCGCCCCACCGCCAGGGAAAGGTCCAGGGTCGAATCGTCCAGGGTCAGCCGACCGTCCGACAAGGTCGCCGACGAAGGGGTGGCGACGATGTCGCCCTTGAAGGCGACCTTTTCCAGCGCCTTGGGATCGCTTGTCTCCATGGATTGCCCCAATCGGCCGGCCAGCTTCTTCGGGGAAAAGGGGGCCACGTCAACCGAGCCCTGGAAGGAAGGGCTCTCTGCCGGGGTTTCGATTTCGCCCTTGAGATGGACCGTCAGCAGGTCCAGGGCGGACGCGGTCAGGTCCAGGTTCAGGGGCGAGGCGCCCGGCGGAGTCCCCACCGGTCCCACGTTTCCCTTCAGGGACACGGGATCGCCGTCCACCGCCGCGGAAAAGGTCAGCTGGACCGGGGTGTCCGGGGAGATGTCTTCCAGTTTCAACCGCACGTCGGAGACCGTCTTCCGGACCCCGGCCGCCCGGTCGATCCAGAGGACCTGGCCGTCGGAAAGAGCGATCTCGTCCACCCGGAAGGCGCCGACCGGAAGACCGCCGCCCCCGTCGGACGGAGCCGGCCCGGTTTCCGCCTCCGGCGGGGCGCCCGACGACCGGCCCAGTCCCTCCCAGTTGGATCGCCCCTCCTCGTTGGTCTCCAGGACAATCCGGGGGGATTCCAGCCGGATGTGCCGGACCTGGATGTCCCTGGAGAAGAGCGGGACAAGGGCCACTTTGATGTCGAAGGATTCGACGGTGAGGAAATGGGATTCGGAAAAGCCGGGGGGATTCATCATTTCGAATCCCCCGATGGAAAATCCGGTCCAGGGAAAGACCGACAGCCCGATTTCCCCCGTCAGGGCGACGGGGCGGCCGGCGGCGTCCGAGATCATGGATTGGATCCGGGGCTTGAAGTCCTCCGCATCGAAGAACAGCGGGATGAGCAGGACCGTCGACGCCAGCAGCGCGACCCCCGCGGCGCCGACAATGAGGAACCATTTAAGAAAGCGTTTCATGGCGGGTGTCCTTTGGACTCGGATAGGGGGCGCGGGGGGAATGAACTCCCCCCGCGCCCCTTCAGGATGACGCGGATGAAGGACGGCGCGGCGCCATTATTTGACGGGTTCGAACTCCACCCGCCGGTTCAGCTCCCGGCCCTCCTCGGTCTGGTTGGTGGCGGCGGGCCGGTGGAACCCGAAGCCCTCCACCGAGATCCGGTTCGAACCGATGCCCTGTTTGAGCATATAGTCGGAGACCGAAATGGCCCGGTTGTAAGACAGCTTCATGTTGTATTTCTCCGAGGCGATGGTGCAGGTGTGGCCCTGGACCTTGATCTTGAGGTCGGGGTTGAGCTTCATCACCCGGACCACCTCGTCGATGACCGGATAATACTGGGGCCGGACGTCGTAACGGTCGATAATGAACTGGACCTTGCCGATGTCCCAGCATCCCCGGGCGTCCACCTTGGCGCCCCGCGGCGTGTCGGGACAGGCGTCCTGATCGTCGCACACGCCATCGCCGTCGGCGTCGGGGCACGGTCCCATATCCCGCTCAACATAGCGCGGCCCGGGGCGGAATCCCCGTCCCCGGTTGAAGATGTCGTCCACCCACTGGTCCATGTTGGCGTCGGGAACCAGGTCGTCGGAGGTGACGAAGTAGCCGCAGCCCCCCACCTCGGCGATGCGCTGGAGCAGCTTCCGTCCGAAGGGGAGATCCCCCACCTGGGCCGTGTAGATGCAGAGCCGGTCGCCGTATCGGTCTTTCATCCGCTGGGCCGCGGCCACCGGATCGCCCCGGTAAATCTTGCCGTCGCTGATGATCACCAGGGCCATGAGCCCGGTGACGGTGGACAGGTCCTCGTTGGCCGCGTCGATGGCCAGGGCCAGCGGGCTCTTGCCCCCGGCCCAGCGGACCTTTTCGATGGCGTCGGCGTAACCCGGACGCGAATAGGGACCGACGCCGAAAAGGAGTTCGGTCTTCTCCGTGAACGCGCCGGCCTCGAAACCGTACCGCCGCAGGGCGCCGGTCAGGGGCCGGGCGGGGACCCGCTGATTGAACCGCCGGGCGATGTCCTTGGCGATCTTCAGTTTGATCTGACCGCTGTAGGGAAGATACTTGGAACCCGATGCATCCAGGATGACAAGGAAATTGTCAACGATCTCCATGTATTCATCGAGGGACGGGCCGCCGGCGCTCGCCTCGGCGACCATGACGTCTTCCGGGTAGGATTCGCCGCCGGCGGCGGCGTCCGCGGTCCGCGGCGCTTCGGGCGTCGCGGTCTGCTGTTGTTTCTTCGCGCCGCAACCCACTATCAGCGCGCCGAGCACCAGAACAAAGAACGCCGTTAAGAATTTCCTTGTCATCCTGACACCTCCTGCAAACAGTTGCGTTTTGGGTTCATATCGTCATCCCTATTAACATTATTGAATCACAGGATAAAGGATAATATTATAATTATCTCCGAATTTCAACCGCGGACGCCATTGTCACCGCCTGTTTTCGGGATCTTTATCCGCGATATAGGCGGACCTTTTCCAAATTACTGTGATATGAAGAGACTTGCAAGTATAATTATGAACTATTCTGGCCAGATCAAGGGATTTTTCGGTTGGGCTTGGGCTTTCGCTGGAATGAATCGATGCGTCGGGCGCGGATGGGGGCGACGGCCAGGAGGAACCATCCGCCCAGGAGGAGGAGGCCGCCGACGGGGGTGAGTCGCGTAATCCACTGGACCCCGGCGGCGTGAAGATAGAGGCCGCCGGAGAACAGAACCGTGCCGGCGACCATGCAAATCCCCGACCATCGCGCGGCGGCGCCCGGCCAGATGTCCGTGGCCCGGGATACGGCCAGCAGCGCAAGGGCGTGAACAAAATGGTACCGTACCGCGGTTTCGTAAACCCCCGCGGCGGCGCTATCCGGGTATCGGCCCAGTTGATGGGCGCCGTAAGCCCCGGCGATGACGGCCAGTCCGCCGAGCGCGGCGCCGAGAATGAAATAGATCCGGTTCATCGACCACCTGCTTCCATGGTGTTGCCGGGAAAATTAAGGCGGCAGCGCGGGGATCGCTCTGTTGCGCTCCGTGGGGCTATAATATATGGATGGAGGGAAAAAATGCCAGCATTTTTTTAGGGGCGGACCCGGACGGACGGCTGCCGGGTCCGAACGGGGCTTTAAATGGAGAGTCTCTGGCCGAACACCGACTCCCAGAGAGAGATCATCCCGCCCAGGTCCCAGGGGGAGATCACCTGCTTTTCCGCCGGCCGGAACCGGATGCACTCGTCGCAGCCGAACACCTTGTTTTCCAGCGCGGCCCTGTTGAGGCAGGCGTCGTAATACTGACAGAGATAATTACGCGTCACCGGTCGGGTGGTGACCGAAACAAACCGTTCCAGGTCGGAAGCCGTCACCCAGTAGCACCGTCCCTCCTTGGCCGCGTTCAACGTTCCCTGCTTGATGTGCTTCCTCAGTTCCCTGAGGCTCATATCGAATTCCTGGCTCAACTGCTTCAGCGTGTACCGGGTCTCTTTCATGGGTCCCCCCTGCCCCGCTTTCGGCGGGATCTGAAAGTTGGATATGAAAGTCAAGATCTCTTTTGTCCTGGCTCTCATATTCCACGAAAAAGAACGAGAAATCAATGGGATGATAGATGTATTCAGGGGATGCGGTTTTCCTACCCG
>CAZZBE010000019.1:0-4777 GCA_964652715.1 uncultured Desulfobacteraceae bacterium | reverse complement strand
ACCGCCGCCAGAACTCCGGCGCCAGCAGGACGATGATGGTGTAGATCTCCAGCCGGCCCAGGAGCATGCACCAGATCAGGAGCCATTTGCCCGCTTCGGGGATCATGGCGAAATTCTCCACCGGCCCCACCGTCCCGAAGCCGGGCCCGATGTTGCCGATGGTGGCGGCCGCGGCGCCGAAGGCCGTCGCGAAATCGACCCCCATGCCGGCCAGAATGACCGCGCACACCGCAAACAGGAGGACATAAAGGGACAAAAACCCCAGCACGCTCCGCATCACGTCCTCGGGGATCGGCTTGCCGGCGATCTTGAGCCGCATGACGCCCCGGGGGTGGATGAGCTGGAAGAGTTCCTTGTAGCAGAACTTGAGGCAGAGCATGATCCGGAGGCATTTCATGCCCCCGCCCGTGGATCCGGCCGATGCGCCCATAAACATGCATAGTAGAAGGATGACCTGGGACATGGCCGGCCACTCTTCGTAATTGGCCGTGGCGTATCCCGTGGTGGTGAGAATGGAGACCACCTGAAAAGCGCCGTACCGAAAGGCCTCGCCGACGGTGTCGTAGACCGCGCGCCACCAGATCTCCACCGTCACGGCGGCGGTCAGCAGCGCCGTGAGCCCCAGGAAAAACCGGCACTCCGAATCCCGCCAGAAGGCCAGGGGTTTTCCCCGGAGCATCTGGTAGTGGAGGGAAAAATTGACCCCGGCCAGCAGCATGAAGACGATGATGATCGTGTCGAAATAGACGCTCTCGTAGGCGGCGATGGACAAACCCTTGGGCGAAAACCCGCCGGTGGGCATGGTGGTGAAGGCATGGCAGACGGCGTCGAAAAGGCTCATGCCCCCCAGGGCCAGCAGGATCGCTTCCAGGGCGGTGAAAAGGGCGTAGACCTGCCACAGGATCTTGGCGGTGTCCCGGATTCGCGGCGTGAGCTTGTCGGGCGTCGGGCTGGGCGCCTCGGCCTTGTAGAGCTGCATGCCGCCGACCCCCAGAAAGGGCAGGATCGCCAGGGAGAGGACGATGATCCCCATGCCCCCCAGCCACTGAATGAGGCTCCGCCAGAACAGCAGCCCCTTGGAAACCCCTTCGATGTCCGTGAGGATCGACGAACCGGTGGTGGTGAAGCCGGAAACCGATTCGAAAAAGGCGTCCGTGAAAGAGGCGAACTCGCCGCCCATGTAAAACGGCAGGGCCCCGAAGAGCCCCACGGCGATCCACCCGAGGGCCACGATGGCCATCCCTTCCCGCTGGCTGATGACCTCTGTCGTCTCGCTCCGGAACAACAGGTACAGGGCCACGCCGCAGACGGCGGAGACGCCGATGGACTTGAGCAGGGAAACGACGCTGCCGTCCCGGTACCAGAGCCCCACCAGCAGGGGCGGGGTCATGGCCAGGGCCAGAAACAGGACCAGGATGCCCACCACGCATAGAACATGGCGCCAGTGCATGTTAAAAGAACTCCAGCTTGACCGACAAAATCTTTTCGACTTTGGGAATGGCGTTTCGCATGGCGAAAATGATGACCCGATCCTCGGGTTCGATGACGCTGTCCCCCTGGGGAATGATGATGTCTTCGCCCCGGATGATGCAGGCCACCAGGGCCCCCTTGGGGAAGGCGAGCTTCTGGAGGGGTTTTCCCACGATGTCCGAGGTCTCCAGGGCCACCGCCTCCATGACTTCGGCCTCCTCGCCCTTGATGGAGATGGCCGAAAGCACTTTGCCCTTCCGGATATGCCGTAAAATGGTGTTGATGGCCGACAGCCGGGTGTTGACCACCTGCTCCATGCCGATGGCCAGCATCAGCGGAAAATAGCTGAACTTGCGGATCTTGGTGATGGTCTTGGGCACGCCCAGC
This sequence comes from uncultured Desulfobacteraceae bacterium, assembly GCA_964652715.1. Classification (GTDB taxonomy): domain Bacteria; phylum Desulfobacterota; class Desulfobacteria; order Desulfobacterales; family JAABSP01; genus JAABTD01. The sequence continues at coordinate 2,920 of CAZZBE010000019.1, read as the reverse complement.
CGCTTGACCAGGAGGGAGGTGAGGATGTTGGTCTCCTCGTCGTCGGTCAGGGTCGCCACCACGTCCATTCCGCGGACGTTCTCTTCTTCCAGGAGCTTCTGGTCCGACCCGTCCCCGCAAAGCACCACCGCCTCGTCCAGTTGCCGGGCCAGGAGATCGCACCGCTCGGAGGACCGTTCCAGGATCTTGGTATGGATGTGTTTTTTCGTCAACAGCCGGGCCAGACGGGTCCCCACCCGGCCGCCGCCCACGATCATGGCGTGGCGAATGGGCTTTGCGCGTTTGTTGAAGATCTTCAGGGTGTCCATCAGCCGGCGCTCTTCGCTGATGAAATAGATGAGATCCCCGGGCAGCAGTTTATCCTTGCCCCTGGGAATAATGAGCTTTTCGTTTCGGACCACCGCCGCGATGAGAATCCGCTGGTCCCCCAGCTCCTCGGGGATGTCCATGAGCCGGATCCCCGCCAGCCGGGTCTCCTTCTCCAGCTGGATGCCGACGAATTTGACCCGCCCCTCTGCGAACTCCCCCACATCCACGGCCCCGGGCACGCTCATGAGCCGGTCGATGGTGCGGACCACTTCGATTTCAGGGTTGATAATGGTGTCGATGTGGGGGGCGTTTTTCCGGAGCGCCTCGTGGTAGTCGTCGTAATCCGCATCCCGCAGCCGGATCAGCTTCCGGGTGTTGCGGGAAAGGATGTCCGCCATGAGGCAGGCCAGCAGGTTGGTCTCGTCGCTGTCGGTCACCGCCAGCAGGATCTCCGCCTCCTTGACGCCGGCGGACTCCAGAACCTGGGGACTTCCCCCCGACCCCTCCACCGTCTGGACATCGAGGCTGTCGCCCACCCGGCGCAGGGCCTCCGGGTCCCGATCGATCACCACCACTTCTTTGTTTTCCACGGCAAGACGGCTGGCGATGTGATAGCCGACCTCCCCGGCGCCGACAATGACGATTTTCAAAGGAGATCTCCTTTATATTTAATTCCGGGAGGAATTACTACAGGCGGGCGGACGTGTCAATTTACTTGTCAAAGGCGCGGGAGAAATAAAGCCGCGGCCGCCAGGGCGCACACCGCCGCCAGAAAAAGCCAGTCGCCAGCCGCCGCGGACAGGGGCGGCGTGGACCGGTCCTCGGTATAGCACCGGGCGTCCATGGCCGCGGCCAGCCGATCGGCGTCCAGGAAGGTCTTGCGCAGGAGGGGGACGGCCAGTTTCACCAGGCGAAAAACCGGATTGCGCCGGTTTTCGATGGACCGGGCGCGCTGGGCGTCCGCCGTCTCCCGGGCCGCCGACAGGATCTGGGGAATGAACCGGAGCAGGAGTCCGATCATGGTGGCCGCCCGTTTGCGGGGGATGAACGGAACCGGTCTCAGCAGCGATTCCACCGCCGCTTTCACCTGCCAGGATCGGGTGGTGGCCATGAGCAACAGCCCCAGCAAGACCACCAGCCCCAGACGCCAACCGACCAGGACCCCTTCCATCATCCCCTGACGACTCGGGCCGATTCCCCGGAACTGGACCAGGGGCTCCCCCCCGGCCGAAAGGGCCCGGGCGACGAAAACAAAGAAAATTAGAATCCCGAAATACCGGAGTTCCCGGACAAGTCTTGCCCTGGAAACCCCTGTTTTCACCAGAAGGATCGCGCAGGCCGCGGACCAAAGGCCCAGCGCCGCCATGCCGCTGTTGAGGACGACCAGGGTGGCCGCGATGAGGCCGCCCAGCTTGAAACGCGGATCGAGCCGGTGGAGGATCGAATCGCCGGGATGGTAGCCGAAGGCGGTCAGTTCAGCCACGACTCCACCGCCCTCCCCCACCGGACCGCGCAGGGCCGGCGCACCCCGTACCGTTCGGTTTGCCCCAGGACCGCGCCGGGGCGGCCGTCCGCCGCGATCCTGCCCTTCTCCATGAGGAGCAGGCGGTCCGCATGGGCGATGGTCTTTTCCAGATCATGGGTGGACAGCAGGATCGTCCGCCCCTGCCCGTGAAGATCGAGGATCGCCCCCAGCACCTGCCGAACGCCGGGATAATCGAGGTTGGAAAAGGGCTCGTCCAGGACCACCACCTCCGAGCCCATGGCCAGGATGCCCGCGATGGCCAGCCGCCGCTTCTCGCCCCCGGACAGCAGGTGGGGCCGTTGACCGGCCAGGTGCGACATGCCCACGGCGTCCAGGGCCGCCAGGACCCGGCGGTGGATCTCCCGCCGGCCCAGCTTCAAATTCTCCGGACCGAAGGCCGCGTCGTCATAGACCGTCTCCCCCACGATCTGGCTGTCGGCGTCCTGGAAGACCATCCCCACCAACCGCCGCGCCCGGCGGGGATCTTCCCGCACCGACACTCCCTTTATCCGCACATCCCCCGCCGTCGGCATCGACAGACCATTGAGATGGCGCAGAAAAGTGCTCTTCCCCGATCCGTTGGGGCCGGCGAGGACGGTGAAACTCCCCTCGCGGAGCGTCAGGCTGATCTCCCGGATACCCATGGATCCGTCGGGGAACCGGTGGGAAAGGCGGTCAACTTCGAGAATAGTCATGGGTGGGGGCCGCCCCGCTCTCTTTCCGGATCACCGGACGAATCGCTTTGGCGATGGCCGCCGCCGCAACGACCTTCAGCCCGTCTCCCAGCAGAAACGGAACCATGCCCACGACCAGGCTCTTTCCCATCGACATGCCGGTCACCATTTTCAACCAGGGCACGCCGCAGAGATAGACGATGGCCGTGCCGACAATGAGACCGGCCACATCCAGGAAAGTCCTGTTCTCCGCCCGCTGGGAAATCCAGCCCGCGGCCGCCGCCGCCGGCAGATAGCCCAGCAGATATCCGCCCGTGGGGCCGGCCAGACGACCGATGCCGCCGGTCCCGCCGGCAAACACCGGCAGCCCGCAGACGCCGGCCAGCAGGTAGACCGCCACCACCGCCAGCCC
>CAZZBE010000018.1:0-33950 GCA_964652715.1 uncultured Desulfobacteraceae bacterium | reverse complement strand
GAAAGCCCGGTCAAGGCCGGAGGCAAACTCATCGTCATCGACGGCGGGTTCGCCGAGGCCTACCAGCAGACCACCGGCATCGCCGGCTACACCCTGGTCTTCAACTCCTACGGCCTGCTCCTCTCCACCCATCACCGGGTGGAATCGGGGCCCAGCGACCCGGTGCGGGCGATGGGGATTCACTACACCACCGAAATCGTCGAAACCAACACGGCCCGGCGGCGCATCCGGGATACGGACGAAGGCAAAACCGTCCAGATGCGGATCAATGAACTGACGGAGCTGCTGGAGGCGTATCGGAGCGGGCGGGTGGAACCGCGAAAAAGCCCGCCGGGACCGATTTAAAATGGAAATAAATAACTTGCACACTAAAAACCTAACCCCCCCGGCCCCCCTTCCCTAAAAGGGAAGGGGGGAGGTCGATAAGTGAGCGCCTTGACGATAGCCAAAGCGCCCCGCAATCGACACCCCCTCTCCTTTCAGGGGAGGGGGCCGGGGGGAGGGGTTAAGGAAGGAATCCCCTTTGAAAATCCTCTACCTCTCCCCTGAAATCGCTCCTTTCGCCAAAACCGGCGGGCTCGCCGACGTTGCCCGGGCTTTGCCCCCGGCCATCAGCGAGTTGGGCCACGACATCCGATCCGTGATGCCCCGATATTACAACATGGACGCGGGGGCGGCGCCCATGGAGCGGGCTCTCAAGTTCACCGTGGGGATGCACAACGGCCTCCGGGCGGCCATCCTCTGGAAGACGGAATCCGGGGGCGTGCCGGTCTATTTCATCGCCAACGAGGAATTCTTCTTCCGCGACGGCTTCTATGGCATCGGCGACTGGGACTATCCCGACAACCTGGAGCGGTTCGTCTTCTTCTGCAAGGCGGCCCTGGAGGCCTGCCGGGGGATTGGATTTCTGCCCGACGTCATCCACTGCAACGACTGGCAGACGGCGGCCCTGCCGGCGATCCTGAAGCTCATCCACGGAATGTATCGGCAGGACCCGTTTTTCGATCCGCTCCCCAAGGTCGTCTATTCCATCCATAATCTTTCGTATCAGGGCCGATTCGCCGAAGGTCAGTGGCCGGTCCTTTCCATCCCCCGGAGCTACTACACTTACGACTTTGAATTCTGGGGACAGATCAACCTGAGCAAAAGCGCCATCCACTTCGCCGACGCCGTCACAACGGTGAGCGAGACCTACGCAAGGGAGATCCGGGAGACGGAATTCGGCTATGGCCTTCAGGGGTCCCTGGAGAACCGCAAGGCCGATCTATACGGCATCCTCAACGGCGTCGATTACGACGAATGGCGCCCGGAAGCCGATCCCCATACCTACGGCATCCACTATTCCGCCGACGATCTGTCGGGGAAACGGGAGATCAAGTCGCGGCTGCGGGCGGAATACGGCCTGCCGGATAAAGACGATGTCCCCCTCATCGGCGTGGTGGCGCGGTTCGTCGAGCAGAAGGGGGTGGACCTTCTCGCCGATTGCGCCGAGCACATTCTTCGGTTGGGCGCCCAATTGATCCTGCTGGGCTCCGGCGACCCTCAATACCAGGATCGGTTCGAGGCCCTCCACCGGGACCATCCCAACCAGATGGCCATTTACATCGGCTTCAACAACGCGCTGGCCCACAAGATCGAGGCCGGCGCCGACATCTTCCTCATGCCCTCCCATTTCGAACCCTGCGGTCTGAACCAGATCTACAGCCTCAGATACGGCACCCTCCCGGTGGTCCGCCTCACCGGCGGGCTGGCCGACACCATCCGGGACGGGGAGAACGGCTTCACCTTCTCCGCCTACAGCGTCTTCCCCTTTTATGAGGCGGTCCGGCGGGCCGCGGAGACCTTCCGGAACCGGCCCGACGAGTGGCGGCGGATGATGCAAATCGCCATGGCCGAGGATTTTTCCTGGCGGAAATCGGCGGAGAAATACATCAAGGTCTACCGGTCGATCACCGAAAGATAAAGGACGGATCATGGAAGAGCGAATTCGTTACGCGCCCCTGCGCGACAAAATCACCGACCCGGCCGCGGCGGCGTTCGAAGAAGTGGACCATTTCGTGGACCAGGATGTATTCGAGGCATCCGGGCGGTTTTTTGGCCAGCGCCAGGTTGACCCAGATGCGGCGGACCCCGGCGTTGCAGGAGCCCCAGCGGGTCTTCATTTTTTTGATGCCCCAGTGGGCGACGGTTTCGCCGATTTCGGGTCCCCACTTGGCGATGAGATCCGGGATCTGTTCCCGGAGCCGGTTCCGATGCCAGCGGTTCACTTGATGTCCTTCCGGACGATCTCCACGGTCTGGAGGCGGGATCTGGAACTGAGCACCTTTTTCAACGCGCCCCACCGCTGATTGACCTGGGCCTTGGCCAGGTCCGAAAGCCCTTTGGTTTTGAGGCAAGAGTGGTCTTAGACATCTTCGAGGACGCAACCATCCGCAACCTATCCGCAACCAATAAAAAAGGGGTGAACCAAATTCATGGCTGACCCCTTAGAGCCTGTCCGAAAACCTCATCTTTTGGCCCCATGCTGCGGCCTTGCCTGGAACCAAAATCTAAGGTTTTCGAACAGGATCTTAATATAATTGGCGCGCCCGGCAGGATTCGAACCTGCGACCTACGGATTCGTAGTCCGGCACTCTATCCAGCTGAGCTACGGGCGCGAATGTTTTCACCCAAAACTGAATATTGTCTACGCTATAGGCGGTCGGATGTCAATGATAATTCAACTCATGCTAATTAAGGGTTAACATTCCGTGTTTTAGGGAATATACGTCGCACACGCATTTTCCGACTCCCACGCGCTGACCCGGCTGACCCGGGCCGGCGCGTCCGAGAGCCGGTCTTCGAGGGATCGGGCGATATAGCGGGCGATGTTCTCCGAGGAGGGGGGGCGGGCGTCGTCGAAAAGATCGGTTTCGTTTAGAAATTTGTGGTCGAGGGTGTCCATCACCCCGGCCACGTGTTTTTTGAGCACCCCGAAATCCATGAGGATGCCGGCCTCGTTAAGTTCGTCGCCGACCACCCGGACTTCCACTTTCCAGTTGTGGCCGTGGAGGTTTTCGCATTTTTGGGCGACCATCTTGAGCTGGTGGGCGGCGGCGAAATGGGTGACGATTTTCAGCTCGAACTGGGACAAGGCGCTCCTCCTTTACCGGCGTCGTCGCTAACGGGCGGCCCGGGCCGAATCTTCTTTTCGGCCCGAATCCCCTTTGAAGATGTTTTTGAACTTGGTGGAGAGCTTCTGGGATTCGAGCTTCGAGAACTCCTTCAACAGCGACTCCTGCTTTTTGGTCAGATTGGTGGGAGTCTTGACCATGACCTGGATGATCTGATCCCCCCGCTCCCGGGTCCGGAGGGACGGAATGCCCTCCCCGCGGAACCGGAGGATCTCCCCCGGCTGGGCGCCCCTGGGGATCTTGAGCTTCTTCTCGCCGTTCAGCGTTTGTACGGGGATATCGTCGCCCAGGGCCGCCTGAACGAAAGAGATGGAAATCTGGCAGATGATGTTGACGCCGTCCCGCTCGAAGAAATCGTGGGGCTGTACCGAGATGAACACATACAAGTCGCCCGGAGGTCCGCCGTTGGACCCCGGCTCGCCCTCTCCGGTGAGCCTTAGACGCGAGCCGTTGTCCACGCCGGCGGGGATCTTCACCGCCACCCGTTTGACATCCTCCACCTTGCCGGCGCCGCGGCAGTTCTCGCAGGGGGTGGCGATGGTCTGGCCGTTGCCCCGGCACCGGGGGCAGGCGGTGCGGACGGTGAAAAACCCCTGGGTGCGGGTCACCTGGCCGGCGCCGCCGCACTGGCGGCAGGTTTCAGGGTAAGTGCCTGGCGCGCAGGCGCTGCCGTTGCACTCCGGGCACACCACCATCTTTTCGACGGCGACCTCGGTTTCTTTCCCAAAGGCCGCCTCCATGAAGGAAAGGGTCATGTCGTAGCGGAGATCGTTGCCCCGGCTCGCCCGGCTCTGGGATCGCCGGCCGGTCCGGAATCCGAAAAATTCCTCGAAGATGTCCCCGAAGCTGGAGAAGATGTCGTCGAATCCGCCGAATCCCGAGAAGCCCGTTCCTTCAAGGCCCTGGTGACCGTGCTGATCGTAGATGGCCCGTTTCTTGTCGTCCCGCAGCACCTCGTAGGCCTCGGACGCCTCCTTGAATTTGTCCTCCGCTTCCTTGTCGCCGGGGTTTCGATCCGGATGGTATTTCAGCGCCAGTTTTCGATACGCCGTCTTGATCTCGCCGTTGGAGGCGCTTTTGGCGATCCCCAGTACCTCGTAGTAGTCCCGTTTAGCTGCCATTGGGTGTCCTGATTATCCTGTTCATCTCCTGATTGACGTCTGACCGACGATTTTAGAAAATAGGAATGGGTCGTTTATTCCTAAACGACAAGAAACTAATGCAGAAATCCGGGTTGTCAACGCTTTTGGCCATGCCGCCGCCGCCTCCCGCCTACAAATACGGCGATCGCCGTCGGCCGCCTCTGCCGCCGCGGCCCACCAGAAAGCCCAGAACCAGCACCCCGGCCCCGCTCAGAAACAGGTAGATGTTTCGCTCCCGGAGCCGTTTTTCCACCACCTCCAGTCGTTTCCGCTGCGCCGAAAGGGACTTTTCCGTTGTCTCATACGCCTCTTTCATCTGGAGGTAGTCGCCGCAGTTGTCTTTCAGATTCTCATAGGATCGCCGGACCTCGGTCAGGTCCGCCCGGGTTTTTTCCACCGTCTCCTTGAGGGACTCATTTTCGGTCTTCAACTGCTCGTTTTGGGCCGACAGCTTCGACATCCTCTCCGTCAGCTCGGCCGCCTTCTCCTTGGCCTGCTTGAGCTGAAGGGTTTTGGGCCGGTCACCCGTCAGGAACCGGTTCAGGACCCATCCGGTCCGGCCGTCGGTCAGACGGACCTGGCTCCAGGTGTTTTCGGTGCGCAGGACCTCCACCCGCTCCCCCGACGGCACCTCGTCGAGCACCTTGTGGGCGATGCCCGGCCCCGTCCGGAAGGTGATCTTCATAATGTCGTTGACGTATCGGGTCTCGGCATGGGCCATGGCGGCGAGGAGCATCACCGCCATTCCCGCGATTCCGATCCTTTTCATGATCCGTTTACTCCTGTTCTTTTCAGAATCCATCTTCACCTTTGGTTTTGTTTCCTTAAGGACGTTGATCGACGCGGTCTCCGTCGCGGACCGCCTTTAAAACGGCCATTCTTTTAGAAATCGGCGCCCCTGTCAAGCGACTTATTCACATTGACGGCCGATAAACGATGCGCTCGTTTAAGCCGCCGTTTGGGCTTTACTCCGGGGATGAGAGATGCTATTATGCCTGCATAAAAGTGTTTAAAGACTCAAAATGACTCGGCTTCCGTTATCAATCCAACGCTTTTCCCCCGGCCGCCGGTCATTTGGATACGCATCGGGAGACCCCTCATCGCCATGATCGCATTCGACCTGGAGTGCACCAACGGACATACTTTCGAAGGATGGTTCGCGGACAGCGGCGCCTACGAGGACCAGAGGGCGCGGTCCCTCATCGCCTGCCCCTTTTGCGAAACCACCGACGTCGCCAAGAAGCCGTCGACCTTCGCCATCAAATCCTCCCCCCGGCTCAGCGCCGCGGATCTCGCCGAAAAAAAGGCCCGGATCGAAGCCCTGGGCAAGGAAATGTCCCATTTTGTGGAGAACAACTTCGACGACGTGGGCTGCGATTTCGCCAAGGAGGCGCTGAAGATCCATTACGGCGCGGAAGAACCCCGGAACATCCGGGGGGTCAGCACCGAAGCCGAGGAAAAGACCCTTCAGGAAGAAGGGATCAAGTTCTTCAAGTTCCCCGTCGCCAAGCCGTCCGACCCCGACGCCTGAAGACGCCGCCCGGCCCGCCGGCCCGCCGCTACATCACTTCGGCCAGGAAATCCTCGACCCCTTTGACGGTGTTGATGGTGTAGATGCCGTAATGATGGCCTTTGGGCAGGGTCTTTTTCAACAGGCCGGTCAGGACCTTGCCGGGCCCCACTTCCGCGAAGACCTCCACCCCCTCCCCCATCAGCCGGACCATGATGTCATGCCACCGGACCGGGCTGCAAAGCTGGCGGGCCATCAGGGAGCGGATCGCCTCCGGGCTGGTCTCCACTTCCGCGGTCACGTTGAAGACGACGCGGCTTTTGGGGGACTCGAAGGTCAACCCCGACAGGAACTCGCCGAACTCCGCTTCGGCGCCGCGCATCAGGTCGCTGTGCCAGGCGCCGCTCACCTTGAGGGGGATGGCCTTGGCCCCCTTTTCCCGGGCCGCGATGGCCGCCTTTTCCACCGGCTCGGGCGCGCCGGTGATGACGATCTGGGTTTCGGAATTGTGGTTGGCCACCGACACCGGGCCGTGGGCCGACGCATTGGCCGCCAGCACCGACACCGTCTCCATGGGCAGCCCCACGATGGCCTGCATGGCCCCCCGGTGTTTCCCGGCCTCGCGGTGCATCAGGGACCCCCGTTTGAACACCGCCGCCAGGGCGTCGGGGATCGAGAGCGCGCCGGCGGCGCACAGGGCGGCGTATTCCCCCAGGCTGTGGCCGGCGGAAATCACGGGCGACGCGCCGCCCGCCGTCAGCGCGGACAGGTAGCCGAGGTTGACCGCGGTCAGGGCCGGCTGGAGATTGACCGTCTCGGTCAATCGATCCATGGGGCCCTCGAAGCAGAGTTTCCGGATATCCCGCCGGGTGATCTCGCAGACCGCGTCGAATATCTCCCGGACCTTCGGATCGGCGTCATGAACGTCTTTGCCCATCCCCACGGATTGAGACCCCTGGCCGGGAAACAAAAAGGCGCATTTCTTCACGGTTCCTCCTCGGTGCGATGTTGGCTGTCTCCCGGACCGGCCCCCGAACCGGACAGCTCGGCCGGGTCCAGGTTGAACAGTCTTCGGGTGATGTCCACATAAAAGGCTTTGTCCCGCAGGCAGCCGTTGTTTTTCAGGAAAATCGTCGGATCGTGCATCATCTTGTTGATCAGGGCCTCGGTCATCCGGTGGATGGCCTCGGCGTCCCCCTCCGACAGGTGGTGGAGGGACCCGAGGGTCTTTTCCACCTCGAACCGGGCGATCTCCGCCATCTTCCCCCGCAGGGCCTTGATGGTGGGCACCACGTCAAGGCTTTCGTACCACTTCCGGAAGCTGACCACCGCGGCGTCGATGATCCGTTCCGCCTTCACCGCCTCCCGGTTCCGGTCCTCGATGTTCTCGTCGATGACCCCCTTGAGGTCGTCGATGTCGTAGACATAGGCGTTGTCCATCCGGTTGATCCGCGGGTCGATGTCCCGGGGGACGGCGATGTCGATGAAAAAGAGGGGACGGTGCTTCCGGCCGCGCATGACCGCCTTGACCCCCTTCCGGTCGATGACGTACTCCGGCGAGCCGGTGGAGGAGATGATGATGTCCGCCTCCTGGAGCATGCCGCAGATCTCCCCGAACCGGATGGCCGTCCCCCGGAAGCGGCGGGCCAGCTCGATGCCCCGTTCGAAGGTCCGGTTGGCCACGAAGATCTCCCCGGACCGGTGGCGGATCAGGTGTTCCACCGCCAGTTCGGCCATTTCCCCGGCGCCGATGAGCAGGACCCGCATCCCCTCCAGGCTGCCGAAGATCTTCCGGCCCAGCTCGATGGCGGCGTAGCTGATGGAGACGGCGTGGTCCCCGATGCCGGTCTCGCTCCGGACCCGTTTGGCCACGAAAAAGGTCTTGTGGAGCAACCGGTTGAGAATGACTCCCGAGGTCCGCTTCAGGGTGGCGGTCCGGTAGGCCTCCTTGATCTGCCCCAGGATCTGGGGCTCGCCCACCACCATGGAATCAAGGCTGGCGGCCACCCGGAAGATGTGGCGGACGGCGTCGTCGCCCTGGTGGATGTAGAGGCTCTCCTCGAACCGGGAGACGGGGATCCGTTTGTATTCCGAGATGAACCGCTTGGCGGCCCCGATGGCCGCGTCGCTGTCCGGCGTGGTCAGCAGGATCTCCACCCGGTTGCAGGTGGAGACCAGGATCGATTCCTTGATGGCGGCGTGCTCCGAAAAAGAGCGGAGCAACGCATCGGTCTCCTCCCCGGAAAAGGCCAGGCACTCCCGCAATTCCACGGGTGCGGTTTTGTGGTTCAACCCCAATATAATGATGTCGTCCATGACTGTCGTTCAGTATGTGGTTGCGGCGGCGGCCCTACCACCGGGTAAAGGCGCCGTGATGACCCGTCAGGAGAAAATTGACGCCGAGAAAGGTAAACAGGAGCACCCCGAATCCGACAATGGACATGATGGCGGCCTTCCGGCCCCGCCAGCCGGTGGCCAGCCGCTCGTGGAGCAGGGCGGCGTAGAAGAGCCACATGACGCCGGACCAGACCTCCTTGGGGTCCCAGCTCCAGAACCGGCCCCAGACCGTCTTGGCGTACAGAAACCCCGTGATGAGGCCCAGGGTGAACATGGTGAACCCCACCACGATGCTGGCGTATCCCACCGTGTCCAGCAGGTTGAGGGAGGGGAGCCGGTGGAAGAAGAAGCCGTGGTTCTTGCCCTTGATGGCGCTTTCCTGCACGAGATAGAGGATGCCGGCCCCGGCGGCCAGGGCGAAGGCGGCGTTGCCGATGAAGATGACCACCACGTGGAAGATGATCCAGAAGTTGTTGAACACGATCTCCATCTGGGAGGGCGCCCGGGGCAGCTGGACCGACACCGCCATGATCAGGGCCACCAGCGGCGCCGCGTAGACCCCCAGGACCCGCAGCCGGTACCGGTGCTGAAACGCCAGGAACAGGCCCGCCAGGGTGCAGGCGGCCACGGAGAGGGTCTCCTGGAGATTTCCCACCGGAAACCGTCCGGTGGCCATGAATTCATAGAGGATGGCGGCCAGGTTGGCCAGGAATCCCGCCCCCAGCAGTCCCCACCCCGCCCGGTGGAGGACGTCCTTTTGCAAAAAAAGGTAGCTCACGTATCCCGCCGTGCTCAGCAGATAGAGGAAAAGCGCCGCCATGGAAAAGAGCTGCATCATGGGGTCGCCCCCCGTTCCCCCCCGCCGGCGCCCATGAGATCGGCGTACCGGAACCCCGGCCCCAGCTCATCGGCCAGGACGAGGTCCACGGCCGGCATGTCCCCGGCCTTGAGCAGCCCCAGCAGATCCCGGTCGATGAGGGCCTCGAAGAGCGGTTTATGGGCCTCGGGGGCGTGTTCTTCCGCCAGCAGCTTCGCCCGGACGGCCCCCATGAGGTCCAGGAAAAGGGCGTATTCCGGCCCGAAGCGGGCCTCCAGCTCCTTTCGCAGTTTTTTGGCGAAGGCCGGGCTCCGGCCCGAAGTGGAGACGGCGAGGATGAGATCCCCCCGCCGGACCACCGCCGGCAGGATGAAGTTGCAGACCTCGGGCCGGTCCGCGATGTTGCAGAGCATGTTCCGGCTTGCGGCGTCGGCGTGGATCCGGCGGTTCAGGTCCGGGTCGTCGGTGGCGCCGATGACCAGGAACATGCCGTCCAGATCGTCGGTCCGGTACTCCCGGTCCCGCCACTCGATCCGGCCGTCCGCCGCCAGGGGCCGCAGCCGGTCCGATATCCGGAGGCTCACCAGCGTCACCCGCGCGGCGCAGGCCCGCAGCCCTTCCACTTTACGGGTCCCCACGCCGCCGCCGCCCACCACCAGGCACCGGCGGTCCCGGATGTCCAGATTGACCGGGTAGTAGCGATGCGTCCCGCTCATACCGTCAACCGCAGCAGGTCTTCGGCCAGCACCAGCGGGCCGTCGTAGGTTTTCCGGCACTGGGCCGCGATGTTCACGGCGTCGCACTCGGGGTAGAAATGGGTGAGCACCAGCCGCCCGACCCCGGCCCTGGCCGCCATTTCCCCGGCCAGGGACGGCGTCAGGTGGCCCGTGACCTTGTGGTCGTCGGGCAGGGCCGATTCGCAGATGAAGAGATCGGCCCCTTTGGCCAGTTCGACCACGGCGTCGCTGACGTCCGTATCGCCGGAATAGACCGCCGTCCCGCCGCCGGGCGCCGCGACCCGGTAGGCCAGGCTCGATTCGATGTGGGCCGCGGGCGCGCAGCGGACCCCGATGTCGTCGATCCGGAATTCTTCCGACCGGCCGCCGTCCAGTTCAACGATCTTCAACCCTTCCTCGCCCGGATCGATCCACTGGCCGTAGACCCCGCGCAAACGCTCGAAGAAATCGGAAAACCCCTTGCCGGCCACCAGGGCGAGGGGCCGCCGCGGAGACGGGCCGCCGCCGTATTTGGCGCCGAACAAAAAGGCGGCGAGTTCGCCGCTGTGGTCCGGATGGAGATGGCTGAAAAAGATGACGTCGATGTCGAAGATCGCGACCCCCGCCTCCAGGAGCCGGCGCATGGTTCCGGGTCCGCAATCGAACAACAGCGAGCGCCCGGCGATCCGCATCAGCACCGAACAGGCGCTTCGCCGCAGGCTGGGGACGCAGGTCCCCGATCCTAGAATGGTAAGGGCGATCCCGCCCGGCCGTGTTTCGTTTTGTCTGTATACGGTCATGTCGGTCGACCGACCGCCTCCTTCCGGAAGTCGGTCTTCTCTCCTTTTTATTTTTTTTCGATCCGGTCGATGACCCACTGGGCCACCTTTCTATCGTCGGCCACGGCCACCAGGGGCCGGAGATTGTCCAGGGGCAGCTCGGCCCGGGCCACGCTCCGGTGCCCCCCGGCCGACCCCAGGTGTTCAAAGCTCGATTTGGCGATCCGGCCGGCGTTTTTCCGGATGCCGTCGTTTCGGAAGATGATGATGAGCCGGTCCTCGTGGATCCCCGAAACGATGCTCCATTTGACCGGATTGACCCGCATGAAGAAATCGGCGAGGACCACGCAGACGTCCGGCGACATCACCGGGCCCAGGTGGACGAAGGCCCGCCCCTTCCGCATGCAGAGGTGGTGGAGGGCATACCGGAAATATTTGAGGAAATCAAGGCGAAGGTCGGACTGCTCGATCTTTCGGGCCAGATGGATGTTGGCGTGGCGGAAGAGAAACTGGAAGGCCTTGACGTCCTCGTTGCGGGCCGGGCGCTCGAAATCGTTGGTGTCGGTCTTGATGCCGATGAAAAGCCCGGTGGCCAGCTTGCCCGAGGGCTTGATCCGGGCGGCCCGGAGATATTCGGTCATCATGCTCGCCGTGGCCCCGTAATCGGGCCGGATGTCCACGAACGAAGCGTCCACTTCGGTGCGCGGGTGGTGGTCGATGACCACGTGAAACTTGAACCCGGAGAACGCCTCGTTGTGGGAAGGCTGGGAATCGACGGTGACGAAGCGGGTGAACCGGTCTTTGTCGATCTCTTCCAGATAGTGGAGGCGAACCCCCAGCAGGCGGATCATGGCGATGTTGTCGGGCCGCTTGATGGGGTTGAAATGGGCCAGCGTCACCCCGGCGGCCTTTCGCCAGAGGAGCCGTTTGACCGCCATGGCGCTGGCGATGGCGTCCGGATCGGCGTTGACGATCACCAGCACCTGGTCCGTGCCCGAAAATTGTTCGTAGAAACGGCGTAGCCGCTCCGCCGCCGAAAGCTTCATGAATTCACCCGCCTCCCGGATCCGACCAAAAAGGTATTTTAAAATGAATGTCTTCGGATTACAAACACTTTTTCATTTGCAAAGACTTGGATTTATCCCAGTATCTTGCGGAAGGCGGGTCATCGCTCTTCGGCGGAGGCCAATTATCTGCTTGACAGACCTTTGCCGCTTTTGTTACCTAATGCGCGGTCGTAAGATAATTAAGGAGACGGGATCCATAGTTTTCGATTATAAAAAGAATCGCGCTTGGACAGAGAATCTGTCCGTCGTCATGCAGTTGGGCCTCACCATGGCCGGCTGCATTCTCTTCTGCTTTTTTATCGGGTGGACCATCGACAAATGGGCCGGGACCCGGGGCGTCTTCACGGCGGTGTTCATCATCCTGGGGGTGATCGGCGGCGCCAACGTCTCCTACCGTCAGATTCTTGAAATTATCGAGGAAAAGGAGGAGGATACATCCTCGCAAGATGGAGCCGATTAAAGACACACAGAAACGATACTGCTCCAGAGCCCTGATGCTGGCCATCGTCGCGGGCGGCGCTTTCATCCTCGCCGACCTGAAGCCTTTGGGCAAAGGCCTGATCCTGGGGACCCTTTTCAGCATTTTCAATTTCATTCTCATGGCCCAATCGATCCCGCTCCGGATGGACCGATCCCAGGCCAAGACCTTTTTCGTCTCCATGGGCTCCATCTTTTTCCGTTACGCCCTGATGGCCATTCCCCTCATCGCATGCATCAAGCTGGACGATTTAGACCTCGTCGGCGCCATCGTCGGCCTTTTTTCGATTCAGCTTGTCATTCTCGCCGATCACATATTAACCATCCTCTTACCGACCCGCGCGGGCCAAAAACAGGTTTAGGGAAACTGCATCATGGAAGACCTCGGAAGGATACATCAGTTGATCGTACCGTTTATGGGACGCGATTTGACCTTCAATCTGGACGTTATCGTCATGACATGGATCGCCATAGCCGCCATGCTGGTCTTCGGATTTCTGGCGACCCGGAACCGCGGCCGGCTTCCCGGCCCCTTCCAGGTGCTCGGCGAACTATTCGTAACCCAGCTCTACGGGCTGACGGAAGACGCCCTCGACAAAGAACGGGGAAAGGCGTATCGTCCGCTTATCTGCGCCCTTTTCATGTTTCTTTTGTTTTGCAACTGGATGGGTCTTTTTCCTCATTTGCATGAGCCCACGAAAGATCTCAACACCCCCTTGAGCCTGGGCCTGATGGGGTTTTTCATCGCCCACTACGCGGGCATTAAACAAAAGGGCTTCAAAGAGTACGCAAAAGCCTATTTCGAGCCGATCTTTTTTATGGCGCCCCTGAATATCATCGGCGAACTCTCTAAAGTCATCTCCATCTCCTTTCGTTTGTTCGGAAACATCATGGGCGGCTCCATCATCGTTTTGGTGGTCTCCCACCTGGTTTTCAGTCTGGTGTTGCCGCCCTTTTTAAACGCGTTTTTCGTCATATTCATCGGGGCGATACAGGCGTTTGTTTTCACGATGCTCACCCTGGTTTACATTTCGGTACAGGTAAATTGAACTATGTTGAACGATATTGAATCCTGGGTAAAAGTGGCGGCGTTTGCCGGCGCCGGACTGTCTATGGGACTCGGCGCCATCGGCGCCGCGATCGGTGAAGGATTCGCCGCCGCCAAGGCCAATGACGCCATTGCGAGGAGTCCCGATTCCTCCGGCGACATTTTCAAGTTGATGCTCGTGGGGCAGGCGGTGGCCGAAACCGCGGCGATCTTCGCGCTGGTCATCGGCGTGATACTCCTGTTTTCCAATTTTTCAGCGGCGGCGCCCATTTCCTTTGCGGCATTGTTGGGCGCCGGCATCTGCATGGGATTCGGCGCCATGGGATCCGGCGTCGGGTCGGGCTTTCCGGCAGGTGAAGCATGCGAGGGCGTGTCGCGCCAGCCGGCCGTGAAAGGGAATCTCACGACCACTATGCTGATCGGCTCCGCCGTCAGTCAAACTCCGGCCATTTTTGCGATGGTAGTGGCGTTTATGCTGATGTTTATCAACTTCTCCGGCGCGCCTTTGCACCCGACGTCGGCGGCTTTGCTGGGGGCGGGTTTCGCCACCGGCCTTGCCGCCATCGGCTCTGGGCTCGGCAGCGGACTCGCCGCCGGGGCCAGTTGCCAGGGCTCGGCCAGGCAACCGCTCACATCCGCCAATGTCACGATCATCATGCTGGTCGGACAAGCCGTGGCCCAGACGCCCTCGATTTTCGGTCTTTTGATCAGCTTCGTGCTGATGTTCAAATCCCATGCGCCGTCGGAAACACTGGCCGCATCCTTTGCCCTGGCATCGGCCGGCCTCTGCACCGGTTTCGGCGGTATCGGCCCTGGCGTCGGCAACGGCATGACGGCCCAAAGCGCCGTGATGTGGGTGGCGCGGAATGTTAAACAGGAAGCGGTATTAATGCGGACGATGCTTGTCGGACAAGCGGTCTCGCAATCCACGGCCATTTACGCCATGGTCATAGCGTTGGCGCTTATATTCTTAATTTAACACCATATTTTAACCTTATTATCTGGAGGTAATCATGGCAATCGAAGGTATCGATCTGATTAAAGCGGCCTCTTTTCTTGGCGCGGGTTTGGCGATGGGTTTGGGCGCCATCGGCCCCGGGGTTGGTGAAGGAATGGTCGGCGCGAAAGCATGCGAAGCGATCGGCAAAAATCCGGGAGAGGCCGGTCTGTTAACCCGGACCATGCTCGTAGGACAGGCGGTTTCGGAGTCCACCGGAATCTATTCCCTGGTTATTGCGCTGTTGCTGCTTTTCGTCGTTTGATTTTCTCTCCATAACAAGGGAATATACCGCCAATGGAAATCGTCAGCAATATAGCCCTGATCAGTATCAATGAGACGCTAATCGTCCAGCTTCTCTCCTTTTTGATTTTTCTGTTCCTGATCAACCGGTTGATGTTTCGGCCCCTGGAGGGGGTGATGGCGGAAAGAGCGGAATACATCAATACCCTCCAGGACGAGATCAGCGGGGCTGAAAGCGAGCTGAACAAGGTCTCCAGGCTCCTTGCCAAACAGGAAGCGGCCACCCGGGAACAGGCCCACGCCCTCCGCCAGGACATGGAGGAGGCGGGCGGCAACCGGGCGGGGGAGATTTTCGCCGCCGTCCGGAAGGAGGTCGCCGAACTCAAGAGCCAGGCCGAAGAAGAAGTGGAGGCCCAACTCTCCGAAGCCCGCAAATATCTCCGGAAGGAATCCGAGGAGCTGTCGGTCCGCATCATCGAGAAAATCCTGGATCGGAGGGTCGGCAAATGAAAAAAGGGCATCGGATCATTCTGAGAATCGCCGTCGCATCCGGACTGCTGTTCGTTCTGGGGGTCGCCGACGCCCTGGCCGCCGAATCGTCCGGAGGGTGGCGCAAAACCTACGATTTGATCCTGATGTGGATCAATTTCGGCATTCTGGCCTTTATCATCGTCAAATACGGCAAAGGTCCCATCATGGATTTCCTGCACGGTCGCAAGGCGGAACTAGCCCGTGAAATCGGCGACATTGAGGAGCAGAAGAAAGCGATGATGGCCAAGATCAACGACACTTACCGCACCCTCGACCAGAGCGACGCCCGCTTCGAGGCGCTCAAAAAGAAGATCGTACAGCAGGGCGAGAAAAAGAAGCAGGAGATCATCGAGGACGCTCAGGAACAGAGCCGTCTGATTCTGGACACGACCAAACAGAAGATCGAAAGCCGGATCGTCCAGGCCAAGGCGACCTTTCGGGCCGAACTGATCGACGCCGCCACTGAATTAGCCCTGGAGCGGCTGCCCAAAGAGATCACCGAAGAAGATGACCGGAAACTGGTCGAGCAGTACCTGGCCGCGACCATGAAATAAGCGGCTTCCATCTTTCCTCTGCACGGCTCATTCGACCAAAAGGCCGGCTTGATTCTGACTCAAGCCGGCCTTTTAGTCCGTCGGGAAATAGCGGGTCGAATGTCATTCCTCGAACAGCGACTTGAGATCGGGATGATTCCGGATCACCCGCATGAACTGCTCCGTCCGGTGATCCAAACGGCTTTTGATAACCCGAAGCAATCGCTGGGAAAAGATGTATCCCATTGAATGGTCGGATTCGAGGAGGTCCTGGAGCTTATGCCCCCGTACCGAAAAGACCTCGCTGGGCTCGGCGCATACCGCATCGGTGCTGTAAAACCGCACATCCACCATGGAGGACCACCCAAATGAATAACCCGGTTTAACACTGCCCATGGTCACGCTCATCTTTTCGGATCCCCGCCGTTCAAAGAGGATTTTCCCCCTTCTCAGCATATAAAACCGCTCAGCCGCATCCCCCTGCCGAAACACGTATTCCCGTTCGCTGTAATTGAGGACGTCCACGAGTGGAGAGAGCTTATCCAGCATCTCATCCTTGAGATAGCCCAGCATGACGATTTTTTTGAGTTCATCCCGGCTGATCATATTGTCTCCTTTATGACATTTGGGACAGCGCCTTCTCCTCAGTTGACCCAGACCAGCAAGACCACGAACAAGGCCGCCGCGGCCGCCCCTAAGCCGATGGGAATGGAAAGCGTATCGAAGGTCGCATGGATCTTCCGTTTATAGTCGCCCATCTCCTCTTCCCCCGCACCGCTCCTGGCTTTAAACGGCGAAGCGAATAAAACAACCAGCAGCGCCGGCCCGTCCTTGGCGATCCAAGCCAAAAGTCCGGGCAGCTTCCGGGCGAATAGTTCATCGCAAACCGCATTGAGGCGGTTCAACCCCTGATCCATCAGGCGGTAGAGAACCCGGGCCCCTTTTCGGTAGAACCAATCCACATCGAGATGGATGGAGCGCATCTCCGCGGGATAATAGCCCGACAGCATCAGCAGGCAGAATGCCAGCAGACCGAACATAAGCAATTGAAGCTTATCCACCACATGGACCACCGTATAGGGCGCATACTCGACCGGATAGGGCAGGATATGATAGAGCGGCTGGGGGAATACGCCGATCAACACGCATAAAAAAGCGGCCATGCCCATGGCGACCCGCATGTTGAACGGCGGTTCCTCCGCCCGAATGCCCGAATCATGGCCGAAAAAGGCGAAATAGGGGACCTTCACATAGGGAAAAATACCGGCCGATGCAAACTGGAGCATCAGCCAGACCACGGCCAGATGGCCGTAAGCCGCGGCGCTTACGATCATGGATTTGCTCACGAATCCGCTGAAAAGGGGAAAGGCCGCGATGGAGGCCGCCCCGATGATGCAAAAAAAGCAGGTCAGCGGCATGGTTTTGTAAAGTCCGCCCAGTTCGGTGCATCGAATCTTGCCGGTCATCTGGAGCACCGACCCGGCGGCCATGAAGAGCAGGGCCTTGTAAAGAATGTGACAGAAAGCATGGGCCACGGCGCCGTTGAGGGCCAGCTGAGTGCCGATGCCGATGGCGCACATCATGAATCCCACCTGGTTGACCAGGCTGTAGGCCAGCACCCGCCGGATATCGTTTTCCAATGTTGCATAAAAAATGGGAATCACCGTCATCAGCGCCCCCAGCCAGATGAGAATTTCCGTTCCGGCGAAAACCCGGGCCATGACATAGACGGCGCTCTTGGTGGTGAAAGCGCTCAGAAAGACCGCGCCCGCCACCGTTGCCTCGGGGTAGGCGTCCTGGAGCCAGGGGTGCAGCGGCGGGATGGCCGCGTTGACGGCGATGCCGATGAAGATCAGCCAGGTATCCGCTCCGGCCAGCGCCATGTGGCCGAACGCGATGGTCCCGGTCCGGTGAACATAGAGGACGATGCCGGCCAGGAGACACAGCCCCCCCAGCACATGCACGAGAATATAACGGAACGCCGCGCCCTGGGCGGCTTTTGTCCGCCGGGCCAGGATCAGGAACGTGGAGGCCACGGCCATGATTTCCCAGAAGATATAGAGCGTGAAGAGATCCCCGGCGAAGGTGACGCCCAGGGCGCCGCCGGCGTAGCAGAGGCCGGAGACGTACTGTAAGTCGTCGTCGACTTTCAGGGCGTAGATCAGCGAAATAAAGGAGATGAGGGTGAAGATATAGCCGAAGACCCGGCTAAGCCGGTCCACCCGGCCGAGGGTCAAATCGTAGTGGAGCAGCCGGAACTGCCAGTGCATCCCCTCCGGGACCGTCAGGAGCACATAAAAAGCCGCCAGCGGCAACAGCAGCATGAAGGCGGATTTGACCCGGCCCCTCAGCAGGGGAATGAACAGCGCGCCGATGATGAAAATCAGCGCCGGAGGCATGCCTGTACCCAAGGATAGGGAATTCATGAGCCGTCTTCCGGTCTGTCGTAGTAGTCTTCATCCCGTCGAATCAACCGCCGCAGCCCCCTGGCGATGAAGATCAGGGCCGCGCAGGAGACGAATCCGTAGGTGGGGAAAAACCCGAACCGACCCTCCCAGGGAAATTCGGCGTGTTTGTGGATGACGAAATCGAGCAGCACCAGCACCACCAGCGAGGCGTAGAATACGCGCAACACCCGTTTGACGTTGTCCGGATTGTCGAAAATCTTCAGTTCCCGTTTCATGGGCAGTCGGCTCCCGGTCCGTGGTCTCTAAAAAAGGCTCCTGAGAAAAATGAATCCCAGATGAATTATGGCGATGACCAGCACGAACGCGAATATCTTCGGATAGCCCGGAACCGGCTCATGGGCCAGGATCATTTTTTTCTCTTCAGTCATCTATGGGTCTCTTTCCCTTAAGATCGCTCGATCATCTTCTTAATGTAAACTCAAAACAGTTTTTCAAGCTCATGCGGCATGCAGCTTTTCGAGGACCCATTCACGTATCAGTTCTTTGTATTCCAATCCCCTTTTCCCGGCCATTTTTTTCAGAGAATCGATCTCGTCCTGTTTGAGATGGATTCGAATGTCTTTTTCCCGTATAAAAACCGGTTCAGTGACTTCTTCGAGCAATTCATCGAAATCCGTCACATCATGCGTATCCCAAAAATGGGCAGGTTCGCTTATCGAATCCGTTTGGGGCAATTGCCGCTTACCACGCTTTGGGTTTGAATTTTTCATCATTCAAAATACGTACCGTTTCCCCCGTTTGCCCAATGACAAACAATCCTTGCTTGTAAGCGAATTTATCGCTGTTCCCATCCATCACAATGCCCGCCGCCGCCCCCATGACATTTTTATCCTCATGTTCGGGAAAAAAATGTTTAAATTGTTTCAATCGTTCTATATGATCCCTGACATCTTCGACGCTAAGGGTGCTTTTCACCTCAATGGCCAGGATATCCTTATCGTTGACGCACAAGATGTCAATCTCCATCTTTTCATCGTCTTTGCAGGCTTCCACCCGCTGGTAGGTCCGTTGGATATTGAGGCCCCGATCCCGAAACATGCGAATGGCCGCCGGCGCCACCATGCCTTCGACAAATTTTCCCCATTTGCCGGTGAGGTTATCCACCAGCATTTTGGTTGCTCTGAACCCTCGATTTGTTTCTTTAAATTGTCGGTCCGTTTCTTTGAACCGTCTGTCCGTTTCTTTGACACTTTCGGCCAGCATCTCCTCGGTTTCTTTGAGTCGTTGACCTGCTTCTTTAAAAAGATTCCAGATTTCCTGGATTTCTTCCGAACGCGCATTTTCTTGTCCGGTCGCCGCCATGTCCCGCTCCTTTAATCCCCTTGCCCACCCTCGCTTCGTCTTTTGTCCGGATGCTGGTAGTGACAATCACCTTACAATGGTTTCTCACCTACTCTTGTGACAGTGAGCCGTAACCGTAGGCGAGGAATCGAACCTCATATCCCAATTAGCGGTTGGGTCCTTGACGGTTATGGACCGTCAGGGCGCATCCCCGACATCAGACAAGCTACCTGCTGATGTTTTTCTTCAGACCTCCGTGTTCCAGTTCGCGGCCTGGATTCGGTTGTCGATTTCCCGGGCTTTTTTGGCGCGGCCATCGGCCTCTTTTCGGATCGCCTGGATGTCCACGGCGGGAACAAACCGGATTTCGTTTCTGGAAAATCGCTCGGATTTGGGCGTCGCGTGTTCCGCAAGCTGGTGAAGGACATCGGCGATTCCCATGAACTTGTCCCGCTCGGCGATCAGTTCCATGAGACTTTTCCCTTCCACCACCGTGGCCGCATTGGTCTTGTTGATCAACACGATGAGTTCATTGAGCCGTTCATAGAGCGACATCAGCGTCTTCTTGAGTTCATCCGGCGGCTCCGCCGGCGCTGAATCGCCCTCCTGCATTTTTGCCGAAAGGTAGAGTCGCTGTTTGACGTTTTTAATTTCTTCTTTTACGGTTTTTCGTTCGTTTAGCAGTTCCGCGAGTTTCATTTTTTTCTCTATTCCCTTCCCGCGTTGCATTCATCAAACGCGACAATATCACCCACCTGAAAAGACACATCCGGAAACGCTTCCAACGCCAGCGCATCCCCTCCCCAACACTTCCGGATCAATTTATAGCCATAAGCGGACGGCTGCGAATGCGCTTCCACGGACGATTCGGCAATATCCACAATCCAGACTTCCCTGACCCCGGCTCGCGCGTAAACTGGCAGCTTGAATCCCCGATCATAGGAAAGAGAAGCGTCCGCCACTTCGACGATCAGATGGACATCATCCGGAGTGGGATGATGTTCGGCGTAAAAATCCGGACGCATTCTCACAATAGCGATGTCCGGCTCGGGTTCTGAATGTTGGTTTAGGGTGATGGGATTTTGAACACTGACAATGGCTCTATCCAAGAAATATCTGGAAAACAGATGATTCAGTCTATTCACGCAAGCCGCGTGAAGACTTCCGATAGCCGCCATTTCGACAATTTCTCCTTCGATCAATTCAACCCGGTCATTTTCATCCAGAATGCCGGCTTCCGTCATCTGATGGTACTTGCTCGTCGTAAATGTTCTCCTCCGCGCTTCAGCCGGCACGATGTCGCTCCTTTTCAAAAAGGCTCAAATTTTTATCAGCCCCTTCGCATCAAATTCCCACGCATCTATCTTGCCCCCAAAATCTGTGCCACCGCCAACTTCGCCAAATCCAGAAACGGCTGGGGATAGAGAAACAGCAAAATCGACGCAAACGCCGTCAATTTCAAGGGAAGCAGGCACCAGATCGGCGCTTCCGCCACCTTGTTTTCGAATTTGGATTCTTCCGCCGTGCAGAAAAACGCCCGGTAGACGATGGGCAGAAAATAAGCCGCGTTGAGCAGGGAGCTGGTCAGGATCACCGCCAGCATCGCGTATTGCCGGGCTTCCAGGGTTCCCAGCACCAGGAACCACTTGCTGATGAACCCGCCGCAGGGCGGGAGCCCGATGACGCTCAGCGACCCGATGAAAAAGGCCGTCATGGTGATGGGCATCCGTTTGCCGATGCCGGTCATGTCGCTGATGTTCTTGACGCCGGCGGCCACGAAAATCGCCCCGGCGCAGAAAAAGAGGGTAATTTTTCCGAAGGCGTGCATGGCGATGTGGAGCATGCCGCCGGTCAGTCCGTCGGGCGTGAGGAGAGCCGCCCCCAGCGCGATGTAGGAGAGCTGGCCGATGGTGGAAAAGGCCAGCCGCCGCTTCAGCCCGTCCTGGGACAGCGCGATGAGGGAGGAGACGATGATGGTGAAGGCCGCGATATAGCAGACAACCGTCCCCAGCCCGACGCCGGTGAGCAGGTCCGCCCCCATCACCCCGGTCAGAACCCGGAAGACGCAGAAGGCGCCCACCTTGACCACGGCCACCGCATGGAGCAGCGCGCTGACCGGCGTGGGGGCCACCATGGCCGCCGGGAGCCACGAATGGAAGGGCATCACGCCGGCCTTGGCGAACCCGAACAGGAACATCAGCACCAGCGCCGTCAGCACGGCCGGCGGAACCGAGGCCGGCACGACCCCCTGGGCGGCGAAATCCAGTGTCCCCGAGACGCTGTAGGTGTAGACCATGGCCGGGAGCACCAGTCCGATGGACGACCCCACGATGTAAAAGAGGTATTTCCGTCCGGAACTCCGGGCTTCCCTATCCTGGTGGTGAGCGACCAGCGGATAGGTGGCGAAGGAGAGCATCTCGTAGAAGAGATAGAGCGTCAGCAGGTTTGCGGAAAACGCCGCCCCGATCGTCGCCGAAAGGGAGAGGGCGAAAAAGCAAAAATACCGGGTCTGGCTGTGTTCGGCAAGCCCCCGCATATAGCCGATGGAATAGGCGGAGGTGACGATCCAGAGCGATGAGGAGACCAGGGCGAAGAGGAGTCCGAAGGCGTCCACCCGGAAGGCGATGGCCGCCCCCGGCAGCACCTGGACGAGGGTCAGCTCCAGTTTCGCTCCTCCCAGGACCGCCGGAACCATGGAGGCCACGATCAGGAACTTGATCCCGGCGGCGGCGAAGGTCCACCCCTCCCGCAGGTTGGGTCGGTTTCCGCTCCGGATGATCAGGGGAACGACGAGGATTGAAACGAGGACGGCCGCCAGTGGCTTGAGGGAGACGATGGATTCCATGTATCAGATGATCCGCGCGGGGATGGCGTGTTGGATGATGGCCGATACCAGATCGCCGCTGTAGAGTCCCAGCACCACCAGCAGCACCGCGACGACCACGAGGGGCGCCAGCATGGCCGCCGGGGCGTCTTCCGGTTGGGATGCGCCGTGGCCGTGACCGTGACCGGCGCCAAAGGGTTCATAATAGGCGATTTCGAAAATCCGGAAAAAAAGCGCCACGTTGACCAGGCTGGAAAAGAGCAGGGCCGCCACGAACCCGTAATGGCCCGCATCGATGCCGCCGGAGATCAAATACCATTTGCTGAAAAACCCGCAGGTGGGCGGCACGCCGATGATGGAAAGCCCGCCGACGGCCAGGGCCGCCATGGAAACCGGCATCTTCCGGAACAGCCCCTGGAGATGGATCAGCCGGTCGCCCGGGACCCGGGTCATGAGCGCGCCGGCGGCCAGAAAGACGCAGAGGGTCATGGCGGCGTCGTTGACGATGTGGAGGATCGAACCGGTGATGCCGGCCCGGTTTCCCAGCCAGAATCCCCCCACCATGTACCCGACTTCGGCCACGACGATGTAGGAGAGGATCCGTTTCAGCCGGTTCTGGGCCAGGGCGAAGACCGATCCCATGACGATGGCGATCACCGCCAGCCATACGACCGCGTCCCCGATGTCCAGAACATCGAAGGCGTAGTCGGGGGTGAAGACGGTGAGGGTGATCCGGATCATCACGTAGATCATCACCTTGGTGGTCAGCGGGGCGATGAGGATGCTGGCGGCGGAGGACGCGTTGGAATAGGCGTTGGGCAGCCAGACATGGACCGGAAAAAAGGCCATTTTGACAAAGAGCCCGGTGAGACAAATAAAGAACGCCAGCGCCGCGACATGGGAATCGTAGAGGCCGGGCAGGCGGGCCGCCAGATCGACCATATTGAGGGTGCCGGTCATGAGATAGAGGTAGCCGACGCCCAGCAGATAAAACGACGCGCCGATGGTGCCCATGAGGAGATAGTTGAGCCCGGCCAGGGGCGCCCGGTCCTCTCCCATCCCGATGAGGGCGTAGCCGGTCAGGGAGGCGATCTCCAGCAGCACATAGAGGTTGAAGGCGTCCCCGGTCAGCAGAATGCCGGACAGGCCGGTGACGAAGAGAATGAAGAGCGTGTAGAAGGGGACGATCCGGTCCTCGAACTCCGCCTTCACCCGGTCCCGGGTGGCGATGAGCCCGATGAGGGCCGCGGCCAGCACCACCACCAGCACCAGTCCATTGAGATGATCCACCCGATAGGCGATGCCCCAGGGCGGGTCCCATCCGCCCATTTTGTAGGCGATCACCCCCCGGGCCAGCACGTCCCCCATCAGTCCGATGGCCGAGAGCAGCGCGACCGTGAGGGCCGCCAGAGCAATGGGGAAGGAAAGACGCCGGTTGAACCATCCCAGCATGGTGATCAGCAATGCCGACAAAAGCGGCGCAATAACCGGCAGGGCGGGAAGATGCTGGCTCATTGGTCGCCTCCCGCCTGGGCCCGGATGCTGTCGGCGATCTCGTCCTCCTCCAGGGTTCCGTACTGCCGGTAGACCTTGACGGCCAGCGTCAGGGCTACTCCCAAAGTGGCCACCGAGACCACAATGGCGGTGAGCATCAGCACATGGGGCAGGGGATTGATATAGTCGACGGCCCGGGCGCTGTGTCCGCTCATGCCGTGCCCATGGGTTATGATGGGGATGCCGGCGTCCCGCTTGGCGGCCGCGGAGACATAAAAAAGGATAATGGCGGTCTGGAAGATATTCATCCCGATGATCTTTTTGATCAGATTTTTCTTGGCGATCATGGCGTAAAGGCCGATCATCATCAGAACGACGACCCCCCAGTAATTAAATTTCCCGGCCAGAAAAGCGATCCACTCATTCATGGGCGTCGGTCTCCGCTACAGGCCTTCCTGGTGGCGCCCCAGCGAGGCGAGATTGTAGTAGATCCATACCATGGCCGACATGACGGCGAGACCCACGCCGATCTCCACCACCAGAATCCCCAGGGACCGGGCCTGGATCGCATCCACGCCGAAAACAGGCGCCAGGCCCGAATAATCGAGAAAATTGGCCCCCAGCAGCAGGCACAGGGCGCCGGCGCCGGCGTAGATGAAGACCCCGGCGGCGCAGAAGACCGCGCTGACCGCCTCGCCCATCCGGCCCAACGCCTGACGAAGGTTCTGGGAGATGGCGTAGAGGATGATCGAGGCCCCCAGGATCACCCCGCCCTGGAATCCGCCGCCCGGACTATGGTGGCCGTGGGCGATGACATAGAGGCCGAAAAGCTGGATAAAGGGAATGATGAGCCGGGTGGTGGTCTTGACGATCACGTCGTGGGGGATCCAGATGCCGTCGATCCGCTCGAACTCGGCGGAATCGGGCGCTTTCCCGCCGGGTTCGATGCGCAGGGTGATCCCCGTCGGCAGGTGGCGATAGAGCTTCTCCGAGGGCCGCCGCTCATCTTCGCCGAAGACCCGGAGCAGAAAAAAACAGGCCATGCCCGCCGAGAAGACCACCGCCGTCTCGAAGAGCGTATCGAATCCCCGGTAGTCGGCCAGCACCGCCGTGACGATATTGGGCACCGAGGTCTCCGCCACCGCTTCTTCGATGTAGCGGGGGGAGACGTGGGACGCGGCCGGAGAGGCGGGATCGCCGAAATCGGGGAACTCCGCCGTCCCGAAAAGCAGGATCGTCCCGCACAACAGCGTCGAAACCAGGGCGACGAGCTTCAATCTTTGGTCCTCCTTGTGGTTCGGAATACCGCGGCGACGAAAAGAACCGTGCTGACCCCGGCCCCCACCGAGGCCTCGGTGAAGGCCACGTCCACGGCCCCCATGATGGCCCACAGCAGACACATGAGGAAGCTGTAAGCCCCGAAAAGGATGGCGGCGCCCAGCATATCCCGCACGGCGATGGCGCCGATCCCGCTGATGATCACGAAAATCAGGATCAACACGTCCAGTTGCCAGCTCATGACCCCTCCCCGCGTCGCTGCCGAGTCCAGGGCTCCAGCCCCGCCCGGACCCCCGCATCCACGATGGCGTGGGTGGCCGTGGGGCTGGTGATGAAGACGAAGACCACGATGAGGATGATCTTCAACCCTGTCAGCACCTCGCCCAGGGAAAACCCCTGGACGCTGTACAGGGCCATGCCGATCATGGACATGAGCAGGCCCATGGTGTCGAGTTTGCCCGCCGGGTGGAGGCGGGAATAGAAATCGGGCATCCGGATGATCCCCACGGCGCCTCCCGTGAAAAAGATCAGGCCCAGGATGATGAACAGGGCGGCGATGAGGTTGATCAACTGGCGTCTCCTTCCTTTGGGGTCCGCTCGATCTCGTCGAAAAGCCCTTTCCGCTTCTGGAAATACCGGGAGGCGGCGAGCACGGCGATGAAATTGAGCATGGCGTAGGCCAGGGCGATGTCCACGAACATATCGACCCGATGGTAGAGCAGCCCGATGAGGATCAACAGGGCAGTGGTCTTGCTTCCGATGGCGTTGACCCCGATCAACCGATCCAGCACCGTGGGTCCGATCACCGCCCGGTAGAGGGACAGGATGATCAGCAGGGCCAGAAAAACGGCGGCGAGCAGAAAAAAATGATGCATATCGTCGTCACTCTTTGAATATGTCCGCGATTCTCGCCTCCATGATCAAGGGAAGGGTCTTCCCCGACGCGATGTCGATGGCATGGAAGGTGATGTGACCGTAAATGGATATATGAACCGTGATGGTGCCGGGCGTCAGGGTGATGGAATTGGCCAGGGTCACCCGGGACATGTCGCTTTTCAACCGGGAATCGAACTCCATGACGCCGGGATTAATGAGGTCCATCATCCGGGGATGGAAAACGAGGTACATGACATGGATGTTGGCCGCCAGCACCTGATAGAGGAGCCACGGAATGTATTTGATGAAGCGGAACCAGATGCCGGGCAGCCGCGGGGCGTTGGGGGACGGCAGGAGCAGGTCCGCGGAAAAGATCGTCACCAGCAGGCAGGAGGCGAGCCCGAGACAGAGATGGAAGAGATCGAACCGCCCCGACAGGAGCAGCCAGATGCCGAACAGAATGACAAACGTGAGAATATAGGATGCGGGGGATTTCTGGAGTTTGGCGCCGGGGCCCGTGGGCATGCCCTGATGAAAGGATCGGTTCCGGGGGGATACCTTCGCCTGCTCAACCAAATGAACGCTCCCGTCTCTGTTTGCGGTTGAAGTTACGGTTCCGTGCGAGCCGCGAATGCGCTGATCCCAGCGTTACTGAACTGTAAATGAAAACACGCCAAAAGTCAATGCCCCGCCAGGGCGGCCGGTTTTTTGGACGCCGCGACCCCTGGGTCATAGACGCGAAAACGGGGCCGTGATCGCTCCCCGGCGATGATCCGGGAAAGGGGCCGGCCCAGGAGAAAATCAAGCAATTCCGGGTCGAGACCGGTCCGTTCCGTCACCAGCCGCCGCATCTCCCGGTCGTAGGCCGTGATCCGGGCGAGGGCCCGACGGTCCTCATCATCCCGCTCGTTCAGCGCCCGGACCCGGTCGGGGCGGCATTCCGTATCATGGCACGTCACCAGATCCCACAGCCCTGGGACCGTCTTTAGAAGGTCCCATCGGGAGAGCCGGTCCCGCCGGTAAATCCGTTCGATCTCCCGGGTGTCCCAGCACTTCAGGGCCCGGCATTCCAGGGGCCGGTTCCCGTAGATGGCGCACCCTTTCTCCGCGTCGTCGAAAAACCGGCAGGCCGTTTTGCCGTCGGCCTCCTTGATCTTGATGATCTCCCCCGCCAGGGGAACCACGCCGCCCCGGACGTTTTCCCACGCCAGTTCCCCCTTCCGGAGAGTGTACAGGTGCTTCAGTGGAATCGCGCCCCCTTCGACCAGGGAACGATCGGCGCGGTGGAGGGCCGGGCCCCCCTTCCGGCAGCAGGTCCCGCACCGGCGGCACTGGGTTTGTTCGTCCATTAAAACCGTCCCTACTCCCGGTACTTTTCCCGGATGGCCTTGATCACGTCGAAGATCTGGAAAAAGATTTCCACGATGGACGGATCGAAATGCGTGCCGGAATCCTGTTCGATGACCTCCAGAATTTTTTCGTCGGTCCAGGGTTCCTTGTAGGACCGGCGGGAGGAGAGGGCGTCGAAGACGTCGGCCAGGGCGGTGATGCGGGCGGCCACCGGGATTTCGTCCCCCTTTTTGGGGGCGGACATGGGGAGTCCTTCGATCCGGATGTCCGGCGCATGGCCCGGATAGCCGGTTCCGTTCCACTTTTCGTGATGGTTGAGGGCGATGTCGTAGCTCATTTCGTCCAGGCTGGAGGTGTTCTGGAGAAAAAGCCTCGCCCCGAAAATGGTGTGCCACCGCATGGTCCTGAACTCTTCCTCGTCGAGCTTTCCGGGCTTTTTGAGGATCACGTCGGAGATGCCCACCTTCCCCACGTCGTGGAGCATGGAGGAGAGCCGGATCACGTCCCGGGTCCGGCGGATGGTGTTGCGTTCGATCCCCTGGACCAGGGCCCACTGCTGATACAGCTCCGCCGAGTACGCCCCCACCCGCTGGACGTGGGCCCCGGTTTCATGGGGGTCCCGCAGCTCGGCCATTTTCATCATCCGCAGGATCAGCTCCCGGTTCATGATGCCCCGTTCGATGGCCAGGGAGGCGTGGTTGGCGAAAAGCGGCATGTAGTCCCGGCTCTCCCGGGAGAACGGGATCGGTTTCCCCGTTTCGTCCTTGGCGTTGATAAGCTGCATGACGCCCACCAGCCGCTCCGAAAAAGAGCCCAGGGGAATGGCCAGCACCGATACGGTTTTGTAGCCGGATTTCCGGTCGTAGGCCGGATTGAACCGATAGGGAAAGCTGTCGTCCAGTCGATAGGCGTCGTCGATGACCACCGTCTCCCCGGTCAGGGCCGCGTACCCCACGATGGACCGGGCGCTGATGGGCAGCCGGA
Organism: uncultured Desulfobacteraceae bacterium; assembly: GCA_964652715.1. Lineage (GTDB taxonomy): Bacteria > Desulfobacterota > Desulfobacteria > Desulfobacterales > JAABSP01 > JAABTD01. The sequence continues at coordinate 6,025 of CAZZBE010000018.1, read as the reverse complement.
AATCGGCGTACAGGGCCACGTTGGCCTCGTCCTTCCGGAAAAGCGTGTCGTTTTGGACATAGGAAAAGCGGAGGGTCTCTTTTTCTTTCAGAAAGATCGACCCGGCGTCGGCGTTGGCGAGTTGTCTCGCCTCGTAAAGGGTCTTATCGAGGATGGTGTCCACATCCTTCAGAAGGTTGAGTTCCTCGATGGTCTTGAGGATCGACACCATTTTGTTGCTGGAAAGGCGGGCATCCTGGCGCATCGGTCACCTCTTCGGAAAAGGTCCTCTCGTGATCCGTTACCCTGATTAGATATCGGAAAACCGGCGGACCTGTCAAATTAAAACGGCAATTTAAAAACAGGAAGGCCGAGGCGTCCAAATAAAGAGGCCGCGTCCGGCCCGGGGAGGCAATCCGGGACAGACGCGGCCAGGAGGCGAACGATAAGAAGCGAGGACGTTCGCGGGTACACCCTATAGGGGAATGCTTATTATCCGGCCTCCTCCCCGGCGACCAGCGGGGACAGCTTGCCGGAGGGCTTCTCGCCGCCGCCGAATCCGGAAACCGTTCCGATGCCGCCGTGGGACAGGATCTCGAAATCCGGGTAGGCGTTGCCGCCGTGTTCGCTGAAGTCGAGTCCTTCCATCTCCTCTTCGGGGGAAACCCGGAGTCCGACGGTCTTTTCGATGGCCTTGAACATGGCGAAGGCCGTCACAAAGGTCCAGACAAAGCAGGCCGCGATGCCCAGCAGCTGCACCCCGATGATCTGAAGGCTGGTTCCGCCGATGTTGAAGAGGCCGGCGGCCAGGGTGCCCCAGGCGCCGCAGACGCCGTGGACCGAAACGGCGCCCACCGGGTCGTCGATCCTGATCCGGTCGAAGAAAAGGACCGAGAGAACCACGAGGACGCCCGCGACGGCCCCGATGAGGACCGCGCTCAAGGGGGCGACGTTGGCGCAGCCGGCGGTGATGCCCACCAGCCCGGCCAGGGCGCCGTTGAGGCTCATGCCGACCTCCGGTTTGCCGAATTTCACCCAGGAGGTGATCATGGCCAGGACCGCGCCGGCGGCGGCCGCGAGATTGGTGTTGACGAAGATCATGGCGATGGATTTGTCCGCCGTGGTGGTGGAGCCGGGGTTGAATCCGAACCATCCCAGCCAGAGGATGAAGACGCCCAGGGCCGCCAGGGGCATGTTGTGGCCCAGGATCGGACGGATGGCGCCGTCCTTGGCGTACTTGCCCAGCCGGGGGCCCAGAACGACGGCGCCGGCCAGGGCCGCCCAACCGCCCACGGAATGGACCACGGTGGAGCCGGCGAAATCGATGAAGCCGAACCCTTCCAGCCAGCCGCCGCCGTTATAGAGGCCGCCCCAGGCCCAGGATCCGAAGATGGGGTAGATCAGCGCGCTGAGCACGGCGCTGTAGCACAGATAACCGACGAACTTGGTCCGTTCCGCCATGGCGCCCGATACGATGGTCGCGGCCGTTGCGGCGAACACCACCTGGAACATCCAGAAGGCCAGCACCCACGGGTCGCCGCCCGGCGTGAAATCGGACAGAAAAAAACCGGACGTTCCGATCCAGCCGGATTTGGAGACGCCGAACATGAGCCCGAACCCGACGGCCCAGTAAAAGAGCGAGCCCATGGAGAAGTCCATGAGGTTCTTCATCATGATGTTGATGGCGTTTTTCGCCCGGGTGAATCCCGCCTCGACCATGGCGAACCCCGCCTGCATGAAAAAGACCATGGCGGCGGCGATGAGGGTCCAGAGAAAATTGGCGTGGGCCTGGACCAGTTCGATGGCGGCTGAGTTGGTCAGGACCGTCGGATCTTCGTCCGCGGCCCAGGCGCCGGCGACGCCGGTCAGGGCGAACAGCAGGGTTAAGAGTGTTTTTTTCATGATGCGTTCTCCTCCTTGATTACGGTTGGGGTAAATTCCGCGAAAAACTCGTTTTGCTTTCAAGGACTGCAATGGAAGTGCCAACAAGGAAAAAGCATCCGAATTTTCAAATAACTATTTGTTAATTATTTATATTTAAATTTCATCATTCAGCAATCGCCATACCACGCCCGCCATTTTCGTGATTCATGATCCAATTTAACAACATTTTTGTTTTATAATTTTTTATACAGTACAATTTTGTTGTTCAAAACAAGAAGGGCTACGGAAAGCGGCGTTTTTCAGATGGACAGAGGAAGGGGGAGTTGCCGATGACACCGGGGCGCGTCGGCGTCTTCGGCGAAATTGGAGAGGGTGATGCCCAGCAACCGGACCTTCCGACGGCCGGCCGCCGTCTTGGAGAGGAGATCGGCGATGTGGGTCATGATGACGTCCGCGGTCTCCGCGGGGGCGGAGAGGGTGGCGCTCCGGGTGACGGTTCGGAAATCGGCGTATTTGACCTTCAATGCCACGGTCCGGGCCCGGATCTCGTGGGTCCGGACCAGGTCCTCGATTGTGTGGGCGATCTCCTCCAGGATGACCAGCATCCGATCCGGATCGTCGATGTCCTCGGAAAGCGTCGTTTCTTTTCCCAGGGATTTCCGGATCCGGTCCGGCGTCACCGGCCGGTGGTCCCGGCCCCGGGCGATGCCGTAAAAAAAGCGGCCGGCCTTTCCGAAATGGCGGAGCAGTTCCGAGATTTCCACCCGCCGGAGATCCGCCCCCGTCCGGACCCCCAGGGCGTGCATCCGGGCCTCGGTGGCGCGGCCGACGCCGAAAAATTTTCCGATGGGCAGCCGGTCGATGAAGTCCTCCGCCATCTCCGGAGTGACCACGGTGATCCCGTCGGGCTTGTTGAAATCCGACGCGATCTTGGCCAGAAACTTGTTGAAGGAGACGCCGGCCGACGCGGTCAGGCCCGTCTCTTCCCGGATCTCCGCTTTGATGGCCCGGGCGATGAGGGTGGCGGACGCCATCCTTTTTTTATTCCGGGCGACGTCGAGGAAGGCCTCGTCCAGGGAGAGGGGTTCCACCAGATCGGTGTACCGCAGAAAAATCTCCCGGATCTGGCAGGAGACGCGGCGATAGACCTCGAACCGGGGCCGGAGGAAGACGGCGGCGGGGCATCGTCGCCGGGCCGTGACGGCGGCCATGGCGGAGTGGATGCCGTACCGCCGGGCCTCATAGGAACAGGCGGCCACCACCCCGCGTCGGTCGGGGTCGCCGCCCACGATGACCGGCTTGCCCCGGAGTTCCGGCCGGTCCCGCTGTTCCACGGACGCATAGAAGGCATCCATGTCGATGTGGATGATCTTCCGAACGGCATCCCGGGGGCACTCAGGATCGGTAGTCGGCATTGATGCGGACATACTCCAGCGAGAAATCGCAGGTCAGCGCCGAGGCCCTGCCCTCCCCCATGTTCAAATCGATGGAGATGGTGAACTCGGGGGTTTTCAGCACCTGGGTGGCTTGGGCTTCGGCCGCCTCGCCGCCCCCCATGCCGCCCTCCACCATGAGGACGTCGTCGAACCGGATGTCGATCCGATCCGGATCGATGGGCGTTCCGGCCCGGCCCACGGCGGCGATGATCCGGCCCCAGTTGGCGTCTTCGCCGAACAGGGCGGTTTTGACCAGATTGGAATGGGCCACCGTATCGGCCACGAGGCGGGCCGCCGCATCGGATTCGGCGCCGTCCACGGCGATTTCCACCAGCTTGGTGGCCCCTTCGCCGTCCCGGACGATCATCCGGGCCAGTTCCATGAGGACCTCGTCCAGCACCGCGCCGAAGACCGTTTCCCGCTCCGGGGAATCGACAGCGACGGACGACCGGCCGTTGGCCATCACCAGAACGGTGTCGTTGGTGGAGGTGTCGCCGTCCACGGTGATCCGGTTGAAGGACCGGTCGACGGACCGGGACAGCGACGTCCGGAGCGTCTCCGCGGTCGCCGCGGCATCGGTGCAGACGAAACAGAGCATGGTGGCCATGTCGGGCCGGATCATCCCCGATCCCTTGGCCGCCCCCACCACGGTGAAGGGATGGCCGTCGATCTCCCCGCTCCGGGAGACGACCTTCGGCGCCAGATCCGTGGTGAGCATGGCCTCGGCCACATCGTCCAGGCCGTCCGGGCGGAGGGACGCCACGAGATCCGGCATGGCCGTCGCCACCTTCTCAATGTCCAGGGGCTGTCCGATGACGCCGGTGGAGGCCACCAGCACCGCTTCTTCCGCCACCCCCAGGCCATCCGCCGCGAACCGCCCCATGGCGACGGCGTCGGCCATGCCCTTGGACCCCGTGCAGCAGTTGGCGTTGCCGCTGTTGACGATGATGGCCCGGCAGACGCCGGCGGCGATCCGCTCCCGGTCCAGCCGCACCGGGGCCGCCTGGACCCGGTTCCGGGTGAAAACGCCGGCCGCCGCCGCCGGGACCTCGGAGCAGATGATCCCCAGATCCCGGGCCCCTTTTTTCTTTTTCAAACCGGCGGCCACGGCCCCCGCGGTAAATCCCGTGCAAAATCGATTTTTCATTTTCTTCCCGCCGCTCCTGGGTTGATGGATATCGTTATCTAAACATCCTGTTTTCATTTGACAGAAGCGTTGAATCCTGTCAATCTGCTTTGTCTGATGAAGACCCTTTCACCCAAGCCATGGACGATGAATTCGAGGAGCGACTGGCCAATGTCCGGTGCGACCGAATGTAGCGGACGGGCGACCGCCGTCCGGACCCTGATGCTCTTACTCGCCCTTTGTCTGGCGGCTCACCCCGCCGCGGGCGACACCATCTATTTAAAAAGCGGCAAAACGGTCCGGGCCGAGAAGACCTGGGAGGAAGGCGGCCAAATCAAGGCCAACCTGTTCGGGGCGACCATCGGATACGACAAATCCGACGTTCTCCGGGTGGAGAAAAACCAGGAGCGGCCGCCCGCCGGGGAAATCGCCACGACCCCGGAAGCGCCCCCGGCGCCGACCATCGCCCCCGATTTATACCAGGCCGATGTCCGGAAGGTGTTGAACATGCTGAGGGATGTGAGCGGAATGAACTTCGCCGTCGATCCCGATGTGAGCGGCAACGTGACCCTGACCATCGAATCGCCGGTCCCCTGGACCGAGGTGCTGGACGTCGTGCTGAAGATGAACCATCTGGGGAAAGAACAATTCGGGGAAAAGACCCTGCGGATCTTTACCCTGCCCGAAGGGTGAGCCGGTCGTTTTCAACGCCGCATTGATATAAATCCCGACCCGCGGCGGCCCGAAAGCCCCTTTCCATCTCTTTTCTCACGGATTTCACGGCGTCGATCATCCCGACAAGGTTTTCCGGATCTCCGTTCCGCCGCAGGCGGGCCGTATGGGTGGGGCACAGGTACCAGGTGCAGATCCAGGGGCGGGAAAGCCGGTCGAGACGACAGCCCCGGGGGCCGAGATAGCGGCAGGTTTCCGTCATGGCGCAAATGGGCTGGGCCGGCGGCGGGGGCTGTTCTGTGAGGTGAAGAAAAATCAGATCCCGAAGATCGAACCAGACCTTGGCCCGGAGGCAACAGGGATCGGGGCAGCGGCTGCATGTGACGGGACAAAGCCGGCGGAAGGCCGCGTCGATGCGAACCAGGCGTTTTTCCAGGTCCCGGGCCAGGCGGATCGTCCCCGAAAGCGCCTCCCGGCGACGGTCCGCCAGCATCGCGAGGCGCCGGTTGATCCCCCGCCACCGGCGCTTTCCGGCCCAGGGCGGCGCCGGCGTCCGGCGATCTTTTCCTCCGACGCCGTTCGGACGGTCGGGGCGGGAGGTCAGTCTCCTCCCTTTCCGAGGATCGATCGGATCCAGTCCCACAACCCGCCTTTCCCCGGACCGATCTCCCCCGAGTAGGGGAAGCGGTTCCGAAGATCCGCCAGCTTTTCTTTCAATTCCTCCTGTTGGGCCGTATCTTCCGTTCCCATGGCCGCCAGCCACTCCAGAAATACCGGTAAATAGAAGGTCTCGATCCATTCGATGATAGGTAAACGGTTTGCCGCGGATTTTTTTCTCATTGTCTCTTCAACCTTTCCCTATTGACGGTCAGCCGGAATCTCTTTTCGGGTTGCTGGATGTGGTTTGATGTCGCTGTTTTTCGGCTTC
>CAZZBE010000017.1:0-34301 GCA_964652715.1 uncultured Desulfobacteraceae bacterium | reverse complement strand
GTGCGCACCGACCGCCGTCCCGGGCGAGGACCGGCGGTCGGGGTCGCCAACTCTTCTAAAGACCAACCGATATGACCCACCCATCCGACAACCGGGGAAACAGCGTTTACTCCTTCACCCAGCGGGTGCTGATCGCCGTCGGGGTCGGCGCCGCCGTTATCCTGCTGGGGCTGATCGCCTGGCGGTCCCTCACCGTCCTGTTGATGATATTCGCGGGTTTTTTGTTGAGTCTGATCCTGCGGTGGATCAAAGACCGCATCAGCCGGTATGCGCGGATGCCGCCCATCGCCGCTCTGATCCTGACGCTGATCCTGGTTTTCTTTCTGGCTGGCCTGTTTCTGATGGTCTTTGGTCCGGTGGTGAAGGAACAGGCCGTGGATTTGGTCGACAAAGCGCCCAAATACCTGGCCCAGCTTAAATATTACATCGGCCAGTTCCGTTGGGGCGACCTGCTCATAAAGAGAACCGAAAGCCCCCAGGAACTGTTCAGCGAAGAATCGCTCCGGAACACCGAAGTGTTGAGTCGGGTTATCGGCGTGTTTTCTTCCACATTCGGCGCGATGACCAGCATTTTGTTCATGCTGGTCATCGCGATTTTTTTCGCGGCTCAGCCGCAGGTCTACATCAACGGCATCCTCCGGTTGGTTCCGCCCGCCCGGCGCCCCCGGACCTCCGAGGTGCTCGATCGCATGGGGCGCACGCTTCGGGGCTGGCTTCTGGGACAGCTCTTTTCCATGACCGTGTTGGGAACCTTGGTTGGATCGGGTCTGTGGCTCCTGGGGATTCCTAACTCGGCGGTGCTGGGGGTCTTCACCGCGTTCATGACCTTTATCCCCAACCTGGGACCGGTCCTGGCCTTTATCCCCGCCCTGCTGGTGGCCCTGTCCGAAGGCATGATGAAGGCGTTCTACGTCTCCATTTTCTACCTCATCGTCCAGAATATCGAGGGGAATTTCCTCACCCCCATGATCCAGCGGAAGTTCATCCATGTGCCGCCGGTGCTGATTCTGTCCATCCAGGTGCTCCTCATGACCCTCATCGGCTTTCTGGGCATCCTGCTGGCCATGCCGCTGCTGGCCTGCATGCTGGTGCTGGTGCAGATGCTTTATATCGAAGACGTGCTCGGCGACGATATGGACCGGCCGGCGGCGGCATCGGAAAACGGAACCCCGGAACTATCCGGCGAAGCGGCGCAATCCGAAGGGAGATAACGAATTATGGCGGTTATAACGCGTTACATCGTGGTCAGGGACGGCGTGGAACTCGACAAGGTCTTCGAGGACAAGAAGGAGGCCGAAGCGTACGATAAAATGCTGGACGCCGCGGAGCGTCTGGCCGCCTTCATCAAGGCGGAGGCGACGGACATCGATCCCGGCGAAACCCCTGTCGACGAGTTGTCGGTCTTCCTGGCCAAAAACGGCCCGGAGGTGGTCAAGATCCTGAAGGGGATCAAGGCCCCTCCGGCCGCCCAGGACCGACCCAAATCAACGGACCAGGGCAAAGCGGCAGGCGAGAAGGAAGAGAAGAAAAAAGCGCCCGCCGGAGAAAAACCCACCGCCAAGGGAAAAAAATAACCGGCCCATGCCCCATGTTTCCAAGCCGGAAGCCGATGCTCATGATAAAATTATCGATGCGGCATCGGAACTTGCCGATCTGATCGAGCAAAGCGGCATGGCGCTGCCCGAGCGGACGGTGGAGGACCTTTCGATTTTTCTTGCCCGGAACGGACCGGCGGTCAGGGAGATGCTCAAACCCGTCAAGCGGTCCTGGCCCGCGGATGAATCGAGCGCATAGCGGTGGCGCCCGAAACGGATTCAGCTCAGATCGACGCCTCGGCTTGCTCCCGGTGTTTTTTCTCCAGCCCCGACAGAACATGATCCCGGACATTTTGGATATGCTGAGCCAGCACCACGCGTGATCCGGCGAGGTCCCTGTCTGCGATGTGTTCGAACAATTTCTGGTGATCCTTGTCCGCCCGGTCCATGGAGGTGGAAAAGAGGATGGACCCGCCGTATTTGAGATAAAGGAGGTCGAACAGATTTCTCAGGGCCGCCCCCTGGACCCGGTTGCCCGAAAAGGAGGCCAGTTCCAGGTGAAAGGTCATGTCCTTGACGAGCCGGTCGTGGAGGTAGACCTCCCGGGCCGCCTCGTGGTGGGCGTCCAGGGCGGCTTTGAGCCGCGCCAGGCGGGCCTCGTCCATGGCCTCGAGGGTTTTCTCCAGCAGGGTCAGTTCGATGGTTTCCCGGAACTCGTAGATCTCTTCCACCTCCCGGATGATGATGGGCTCGGTGTAATACCCCCGGTTGGGCTCATGGCGGACCAGTCCCTGGAATTCCAGCCACTTAAGGGCCTGGATCACCGGGGTCTGGCTCATGCCCAACCGTTCGGCCAGGTCCCGGTAGGCGATCTTCTGCCCCGGACCGATCTCGTTGTGGAACATCATGTTCCGGATGCCCAGGTAAGCCTTCCGGGTATGGCTGGTGGGGGATTTGTCCGCGGGCGGACTTTTTCGGGTGTTCATGGGTATGGCGCGTATCCGAAATGGGTAAAAAGGAGCGGCATCCGCCTTGAATTAAAATGTGATCAATTTTTTGATTATATTTTTTAGGCGGGATTGTCAACGCCGATATGGATGGCGGCGCCGGAGGGGAGGGCGAAAAAAAGAAAAAGGCAGGTCCGGAACGGGATTCCGGCCTGCCCATGGGGTCAAAGGGGTGAGTTCAGGGGTCTCGGGCGGCTACCGGTTCTTGATGTTGTCCCGAAGTTGCGAGATCTCCAGGCCCAGGCTGACGCATTGTTTTCCGTCCATGCACAGATCGGCGTCTTCCTCCGAGAGGTAGTGCTTCAGTTCCTGGTTGTCCTTTTTCAGGTCCACCACATAGGAGTTCTGGGCGTCGTCCCAATCGACATCCACGTCGATGCCGCATTCTCCGATATCGGGGTAGATGGATTTGATTTTATTACAGAGTTCTTTTTTTTCTTTCATGGCGTCCCTCCTTCTGGTTAGAGATTCATGTCGTCCGGTGCGTCCGCTTTCGTCCGAATATTTCGCATATGATAACACAGGGACGGTCCTGCGTAAAGAAGGAGAAATCAACTTCCTGGAAACAATATGATTTTGAAAAAAGATCAGCCGTGAACGGCGGCCAGCAGCGAGGTGAAAAAGCCGGGCGGCCGCACCACTTTGCCGTGGGCGTCCAGGAAGGCGTGTTTGGTATAGCCTTTGGCCAGCAGCCGGTCGCCGTCCGGCCCCAGAATCCGGTAGTCGAATTTCACGCCCCCCCGAACCGTCGGGTCGATGGTCGCTTCGATGACGATGAGGTCGTCGTACCGGGCCGATGAGATGAATTTGCAGAAAACCTCGGAGACCGGCAGGAAGATGCCCCGGGCCTCGATTTCGCTGTAGGTAAGTCCCAGATGGCGAAACAGTTCGGACCGCCCGATCTCGAACCATCGAAGGTAGTTGGCGTGGTAGGCCACCCCCATGCGGTCGGTGTCGCCGTAAATGACCCGGTAAGGCGTTCGATGGAGGATCATCCCGAAGAACCGTCCGGCGTCAGGGTTCCAGCAGGCGGCCGATGCGGTCCCGGACGGCGGCGTAGTCGCGGGTCACCGGAAACTGGGGATATTCGGCCGTCACCGTTTCCGGCGGGTTGAAGAGGATCCCCGCATCGGCGTCCTGGAGCATGGGGATGTCGTTGTAGGAATCGCCGATGGCGATGATGTCGTAGTTGAGCCGTTTCAGGGCGTGGACGGTTTCCCGCTTGGCGTCGGGGTGCCGGAGGTTGTAGTCGAGAACGGCCCCGTCCCCGCCGATGGTCAGGGTGTGGCAGAAAAGCGTCGGCCAGCCCAGTTTCTCCATGAGCGGCCCGGCGAACTGGGTGTAGGTGTCCGACACGATGATCACCGGCATCCGGGCCCGGAGCCAGTCGAGAAAGTCCAGGGCGCCGGGCAAAGGCTCCATTTCGGCCACCACCTCCTGGATGTCGTGGATGGTGATCTTGTGTTCCGCGAGAATGGACAGCCGCTTTTTCATCAGAACATTGTAATCCGAAATGTCCCGGGTGGTGAGCCGCAACTCGGGAATCCCGGTCTTCTCGGCCACCCCGATCCAGATCTCCGGGGTGTAAACGCCTTCCATATCCGAACAGACAATGTGCATGGTCATTTCTTCCTGATTTTTCTTTGTCCCTCTGTCCCTCTGTCCCTTTCTTTTACATTTCTTCATCGCCATTCTCATCCTCGATCCGGATCAGCACCGGCCGGTCGGCCACGATGTCGAGGCTGGAGATTTTGGAAAGGGCCGCCTGAACGTCCGCCTCCCGGGCCTCGTGGGTCATCATCACGATGGGCACGGCGGCTTCGGACTGGCGGCCTTTCTGTTGCACCGACTTGATGCTGATGCCGTGGTCCCCGAGGATGCCGGCGATTTTGGAGAGCACCCCGGGCCGGTCCAGGGCCGCGAACCGGAAATAGTAATTCATGGCGATCTCGTCCAGGGGCATCACCGGGATCTTTTGGATCCGGTCCGGCTGGTAGCTGAACAGCGGAATCCGGCCGGCGGCCCCGCTGAGCAGGTTCCGGGCGATGTCCGCCACGTCCCCCACCACCGCCGAGGCCGTGGGGAGCATGCCGGCGCCGTAGCCGTAGAGCATGATGTCGCCCACGGCGTCCCCGGTCACGGTGACCGCGTTGAGATTGGCGCCGACATTGGAAAGCGGGTTGGAAAAGGGGATCATGGTGGGGTGGACCCGGGCTTCCACCGCGTCTCCCCGGTGCTTGCTGATGGCCAGCAGCTTGATCTTGTACCCGAACCGGCGGGCGAAGGCGATGTCCATGGGCGTAATGGACGAAATCCCTTCGATGGTGATGTCGTCCAGGTTGATCTCCATGCCGTAGGCCAGGGCGTTTAAAATGGCCAGCTTGTGGGCCGCGTCGAAGCCGTCCACGTCCAGCGACGGGTCCGCTTCGGCGAACCCTTCGGCCTGGGCCTGGACCAGGGCCGTTTCGAACTCGATGCCCTCGTCGGTGATCCGGGAGAGGATGTAGTTGCAGGTGCCGTTGAGGATGCCGGTCATGGCGCTGATCCGGTTGCCCACCAGGGATTCCCGGATGGTTTTGATGATGGGCATGCACCCCCCCACGCTGGCCTCGTAGGCCACTTCGACGCCTTTTCGGGTGGCGGCCCCCAGGATCTCGTTGCCGTGGGCGGCCAGCAGCGCCTTGTTGGCCGTGACCACGTGCTTGCCGTTTTGGATGGCCCGCATCATCAGATCCCTGGCAAGGGTCTTGCCGCCGATCATCTCCAGGACGATGTCGATCTCCGGGTCGTCCACGACCCGCCAGGCGTCGTCGATGAAGACGCCGGGCTCGAACCGGACCCCGCGGTCGGTCTCGGCGTCGATGTCGGCCACCCGTTTCAGGGTCAGTTTGGCGCCTACCCGGCTTTGGATGAGGTCCGCCCCGTTAATAAGGATTCTGGCCGCGCCCGTGCCCACGGTGCCGCAGCCCAGCATTCCGATCCGTATCTCTTTCATGACAGTCGCTCTCCTACATGATCTTTTTGATGCCCCGGACGGCCTGGTTGATGCGCATGGTGTTCTCGATGAGGGCGAACCGGACGCGGTCGTCGCCGTATTCGCCGAACCCGAGCCCGGGAGACACCGCCACCCCCGCCTTCCGGATCATCATCTTGGAAAATTCCACCGACCCCATGCGCCGGTACTGCTCGGGGATCTTGGCCCAGACGAACATGGTCCCCTTGGGGCTGGGGATTTCCCATCCGATCCGGTTGAGCCCGTTGATGAGAGCGTCCCGGCGGGCCTTGTAGGTGTCCCGGATCTCGGCCACGCAGTCCTGGGGGCCGTTGAGGGCGATGATGGCGGCGATCTGGATGGGCTGGAAGATGCCGTAGTCCAGGTAGCTCTTGATCCGCCGCAGGGCGGCCACGGTCTCGGGATTGCCCACGCAGAACCCCACCCGCCAGCCGGGCATGCTGTAGCTCTTGGACAGGGAATAGAACTCCACCCCCACCTCCTTGGCCCCTTCCGCCTGGAGGAAGCTGGGGGCCCTGTATCCGTCGAAGGTCAGCTCCGCGTAGGCGAAATCGTGGATCACCAGGATGTCGTGTTCCCTGGCGAAATCCACCACCTTCTGGAAAAAGGCCAGGTCCACCACCTCGGTGGTGGGGTTGTGGGGATAGGACAGGACCAGGATCTTGGGCCGGGGCCAGGTCTGCTTGGTGGCGTGGAGGAGGTTGTCGAAAAAATCGTGCCCCGGACCCGTGGGAATCCCCCGCACGTCCCCGCCGGAGATGATGGCCGAATAGGGATGGATGGGGTAGGTGGGGTTGGGGGTGAAGACCACGTCCCCGGGCCGGATGGTCACCAGGATCAGGTGGGAAAACCCCTCCTTGACGCCGATGGTGACGATGGCCTCGGTGTCCGGATCGATGTCCACGTCGTATTTTCGCTTGTACCAGTCGGCGATGGCCATCCGGAGCTTGGTGATGCCCATGGAAGCGGAATACCGGTGGTTGTGGTGCTTCTGGGAGGCCTCCACCAGCTTGTCCACGATGTGGGCGGGGGTCCCCAGGTCGGGGTTGCCCATCCCCAGGTCGATGATGTCTTCGCCGGCGCGACGGGCTTCCATCTTGATCCCGTTGACTTTGGTGAAAACGTATGGGGGCAGCCGATCGAGTCGGGCGAATTTGGCGGTCATGGCGGTTACCTCGCGGTGGAAAATAACGGTCTGTCGGTCCGCGGCCCGGCGGACCCGCATTCCGTATGGAACGAAAGATCAAATTTCAGGATTACTTACAACAAGGCGTCCCCGATGTCAAAAATTTGTTTTGACTTTTGATCGGGGGCACGATACTTTTCCTAATGATATTTTGAATTTGAACGCATAATCGGTTCGAACATATACCATAATCGGTTCGAACATATAATGAGACGGAGCGGAGTCGATATGTCGGAGTCCCTTACGTACGCGGACGCGGGAGTTGATATTGAAAAGGCCGGCGATCTGGTGCGCCGGTTCAAGGAGATCGCGAAACGGACCCCCCGGTCCGGCGTCATGGGGGAAATCGGCGGGTTCGGCGGATTGTTCTCTCTGAACATCGCCAATATCGAGCGGCCGGTGCTGGTCAGCTCCACCGACGGCGTGGGCACCAAGCTCAAGATCGCTTTCATGATGGACAAGCACGACACCGTGGGCATCGACCTGGTGGCCATGTGCGTCAACGACGTCGCGGTCCAGGGCGCCAAGCCGCTCTTTTTCCTGGACTACCTCTCCACCGCCAGGCTGGAGCCCCGGGTGGCCGTTCAGATCGTCGAGGGGATCGCCGACGGGTGCAACGCGGCCCACTGCGCCCTCATTGGCGGCGAAACGGCGGAGATGCCCGGCTTCTACAGCCCCGGGGAGTACGACCTGGCCGGCTTTTCCGTGGGCATCGTGGACAACGCCAAGATCATCGACGGCTCCGACATCGGCGTGGGCCACGTGCTCATCAGCATCCCCTCTTCGGGGCTCCACAGCAACGGCTTTTCCCTGGTCCGGAAGATCTGTTTCGATACCCTCGACCTGACGGTGGAATCCCACGTGGACGACCTGGGTCAGACCCTCGGGGAGGCCCTGCTCACCCCCACCCGGATCTATTCCGAAACCATCCAGCGGCTCATCCGCGACCTGCCCGTCCACGGGCTGGCCCACATCACCGGCGGCGGGCTGGAGGAGAACATCGTCCGGGTCATCCCCGACGCGTGCAGCGCGACCCTCCATCGCAAGTCATGGGCGCCCCCGCCCATCTTCCAATTCCTTCAAAAGGCCGGAAACGTCGAGGACGCCGAGATGATGCGGACCTTCAACAACGGCATCGGCATCGTGGCCATCGTGCCCAAATCCGCGGTCCAGGACGTGATGCTGCGCCTCCAGGCCATGGACGAGACCCCGGCCGTGATCGGCGAGATTTCGGAGCGTAAGGGCGGCCGGCGTTTCCGGTGGATCGACTGATGGCCGGCGATCCGAAACGGAAGGCGGGGAACCGCGATGTCCGAAAGTCGCGGAAACCCGAATCCAAAAATCCGGCCAATCCGCTGTCCCGGCTCCTGAACTGGATCGCCCGGGGCGGCGAGAAACAGCCGCCCTGCCCGACCTGAGCGCCGAAAACCGGTCGCGCCAGGAAAGGGTGAGACGCGCCAATCCCCACATGAAGGTTCTGGGCATCGAAACCTCCTGCGACGAGACCGCCGCCGCGGTGGTGGCGGACGGGGAGCGGATCCGCTCCTCCGTGGTCTCCTCCCAGACGGACATCCACCATCCCTACGGCGGCGTCGTGCCGGAGCTGGCCTCCCGCAGGCACCTGGAGATGATCGTGCCGGTGGTCGCCGAAGCCCTGGCGCGCTCGGGGCTGGAACCGGCGGACATCGACGGCGTGGCCGTCACCCAGGGGCCGGGGCTGGTGGGCGCTTTGCTGGTGGGCTTTTCGTTCGCCAAGGCCTGGGCGTCGGCCCGAAAGCTTCCCTGGGTGGGCGTCGATCACCTGGAAGGACATATCCATTCCGTCTTCCTGGAACCCGATCCGCCGCCGTTCCCTTTTGTCGCCCTTCTGGCCTCCGGGGGCCACACCAGCCTCTACCATGTCGAGGGACACGACCGGATGACGCACATGGGCGGCACCCGGGACGACGCCGCCGGCGAGGCTTTCGACAAGGTGGCCAAGATGCTGGGGCTGGGCTATCCGGGCGGGGCCATTATCGGCAAGACCGCCCTGGAGGGGGAACCCGACCGGATTCGATTTCCCCGTGCCCGGCTGCCGGGATTCGATTTCAGCTTCAGCGGTCTCAAGACCGCCGTCAACCGGCATCTCCGGGACCATCCGGCCCGGTGGGCCGAAGAAATACCGGACATCGCCGCCGGCTTCCAGGAGGCGGTGGTGGACGTGCTGACCGAAAAGCTCCTGGCGGCCGCATCCGAAAAAGGGTGCGATCGTCTCGCGGTGGTGGGGGGGGTGGCCGCCAACGCCCGGCTGCGGGAATCGGTGGGCCGGGCCGCCGCCGAAAAAGGGGTCGCCGTCCATATTCCCGCCATCTCCCTGTGCGGCGACAACGCCGCCATGATCGCCGCGGCCGGGTTTCACCGATTGTCCGCGGGGCAACGGTCGCCTCTCGCCGCCGACGTTTATTCCCGGGCGCCGATCCGCTGACGCCGCCTATAACACCCCCCCAAGCTGTTCCCTGGCGTTCCGATACCCTTCCTTTATCAGGGCTTCGGCCCTGGCCCCGTCGAAATCGAGAAACGATTTGAACCCGAGGGGCTCCGACGGGCACACGGTCAGGATCCGGGCGCCGGATGCGGCGGGCTGTTCCCGGACCACCAGATAGGATCCCGCCAGGAACTGCTCGAAGGCCAGTTCGGCCAGTTCGGCATGGGTTTTGGGCAACGGCAGGGGCCGGCGCCCGATGGGGGAGAGGAGGACGGCGACGATGGTCGCGGCGCCCCGGTCCAGGGCCGGACGCAGGGGGGTGTTGGCGATGACGCCGCCGTCCCAGTACGGATCGCCGTCGATGGTTTGCCAGGGGAAGATCAGGGGCATGGCGGAGGCCGCCATGAGGTGGTCCACGGTGATCTCCTTGTGGGTGAAATACCGGAGCCGGGAGGTCCGCATGTTGACGGCCGTGATCAGGACCTCCATGTCGCAGCCCCGGAGGGACGCGATGTCCAGCGTCTCCTCCAGGATCCGCCGCAGCGGTTCCGTGTCCATCATGGGATGGAACCGGTCCTTTTGCCCCATGGTGAGCAAAAACTTGTGGAAGGTCATCCGGTACATCCGGTGGCGGCTGTAGCTTTTCCAGAGGCGGGTCATGGTCTCCACGGTCATGCCGCACCCCATGGCCGCCGCGTTGATGGCGCCCACCGACGAGCCGCAGACCAGCTCGGGACGCCAGCCGATCTCCGAAAGGTATTGCCAGACCCCTATCTGAAAGGCCCCCCGGGCCCCGCCGCCGGACAGGATCATCGCCCGTTCCATGATGTTCAGCCCTCCGTCGTTGTCCTCGATTGCTTCGATCCGCTGGAAAAGAATAAACCGTCTCGAAGACCATAGAAGAAGGCCCCGGTTATGTCAATGTGGAAGCCGCCGGGATGGGTCTTGACAATATAACGCATTGCGTCATATTGTGTGGTGCGGCAACAGGAAGCGTTATTCAATTCATAAAGAAAGGATCGATCCATGACGGAAACCGCTGCAGGACCCCGCAAGATAAAGAAATACGCCAACCGGAAGATGTACGACACCGTCAAAAAGCGCTACGTCTCCCTGGATCAGCTCTCGGAGCTGATCAAAGAGGGGGAAGAGGTGGTGGTGGAAGACAATGAAACCGGCGAAGACATCACCGGTTCGGTGGTCTCCCAGATCCTGGTCCGGGAGAAGAAAACCGAGGACGACGCCGTGCCCTCCAGCACCCTGATCGGGCTGCTGCGAAAGGGCGGGGGGACCGTGGCGGGCTACGCCCGGCGGTCCACCGAAATGCTCCAGGGCGCCGTGACCCTGGCGGAGGACGAGGTCGACAAACTGGTGGGCCTTCTGGTCAAGAACAAGGAGATCTCGGAATCCGAAGGGAGCCGGTTAAAGAGCGAACTGATGGGGCGAACCGGGAATTTCCGCAAGTGGGCCGGCGAGAAAATCGATCAGCGGGTCAACGAGGCCCTCGGCATGATGAACCTCGCCACCAAAGACCAAGTGGCCGCGCTCAACGAAAAGATCGAGCGGTTGTCGGAGACCATCGAGCGGCTCGAAAAGGGCCGGAGCGGCACGCGAAAAGGGGCCGAGATCAAAGACTATGGGCCGGAGGAGACGAAGGCGTCGTCCTAGCGGCCGTCATCCCGACTGCTTCCGAGGCTTGATCACCCCCCACTCCACGAGCCGCTGATAGGCGTACTTGGCCTGGTCGCCCTGCTGGACGGCGTTGAGGTACTTGGCGTAGTTGGACGCCGCCTGCTGCTTTTGGCCCATTCGTTCAAGGCAGTATCCCTGGTAGAAGGTGGTGTTGGGATTGCCCGGCAGAAGCCGTTCGTAGGCGGCGAAGTCCCTGTAGGCGGGGCTGAACCGGTTGTTCTTCAGCTTGGCGAATCCGGCGACGTGGTAGGCCTGGGCCTCCTTGGGGTAAACGGATTTGGCGGATTCCGCGTAGCGTTGGGCCTCGCCGAATTTGTTCCGGACGAGCTGACACTTGGCCATCATCATCATCCCCGCGTAGTCATTGGGGGCGGTTTTCAGCGCCCGCTTGAATAGGGATTCGGCCTGGTCGTACCGTTTTCCGGCCATGGCCTTTTCGCCGTCCTGCAGGGCGTCCACCGCTGGCTTGATGGCCCGAAGCCGGGCGGTGTGGTCCATGTACCGTTCCCGGTAGATGGGATTGTTTTTGGCGGCGGCATACTCCGTCCGGACCTGGCCGACGGTCGTGGCATACCGCTCGTCGCTCATGGGATGGGTGGAAAACATCATTTCGATGGCGTTGGGCTTGCGCTTGGAGAGGGAGTTGAGCATCTCCATGAGCCCCACCATCCCCTGGGGATTGTATCCGGCCTTGGCCATGTATTCGGTTCCCAGGTCGTCGGCCTGGCGTTCGTTGTCCCGGCTGTAGGAGGCCAGCAGCAGCCCGGCGCCCACGGCCCCGAGCCCCGAGGCGGCCCAGGCGTAATCCTCCCATTTGGCCGCCACCAGGGCCGTTCCAAGGCCCACCACCACGTTGGCGATCTGGCTCTTGGTCATCTGCTGGGCCGTGTGGCGGGCGTTGACGTGGCCCAGTTCGTGGCCCAGGAGGGCCGCCAGCTCGGCTTCGTTGTCCAGGGAGAGCAGGATGCCCCGGGTGCAGGCGATGCTGCCGCCGGGGAAGGCGTAAGCGTTGACGTAAGCGGCGTTCACGCCCCGGAAAGAGTAGGGCATCCGGGGGCGGTGGGTGATGGCGGCGATGTCGCGGCCGGTCCGGTCGATGTAGGCGTTGAGGGCCGCGTCCTGGATCGTGCCGTAATCGGCGGAGAACTGCTGGGGCGCGTACTGCCGGTCGATCTGGACTTCGCCGGCTTCGGACATGAGCATCATCTGCCGTTCCCCGGTCACGGGGTTGACGGCGCATCCGGCGGCGAGGCCGGCGCCGGACATGGCCGTCAGGTACAGGAACCGTCGCCGGGTGATGAGATGGGGGGAGAGAGCCGCTTTTTCCGCTGGTCCGGGCCGTTTGATAACCGTCATGATCCGCCTCCTGGTTGGGGTTGCCGATAAAAAAAGCCCGGCCCCCGGAACCCGGGACCGGGATTTGATGATCCTTTAGTTTTTCGGATTACCGGTGGATGATGTAATCCTCCGGATTCACCGGCCGGCCGTTCAGGCAGACTTCGTAATGGAGGTGCGGGCCGGTGCTGCGGCCGGTGTTGCCGACCAGCGCGACAATTTCCCCTTTTTTGACCTTGTCGCCCGCTTTCTTTTTAAATTCGTTGACATGGGCGTACCGGGTCACGGTGCCGTAGCCGTGGTCGATGACCATCATCTTGCCGTAGGAGCCGTTCCACCCGGCGAATTTCACCGTTCCGTGGGCCGCGGCCCGGATGGGGGCGTTCAGCCGGCTGGCGATGTCGAGGCCCTCGTGGAATTCCACGTTGCGACCGTCGAAGGGCGAGAGCCGATCCCCGAAACGGGAGGTGGTCCGGCCTCTGACCGGGCGGATGGAGGGGGTGGCGTTGAGCAGGTCTTTCTGCTTGTTCAGGGCATTCAGCAGGGCGTCGAATCCGGCCTCCTGATCCTCCAGGGAGATGCCCAGCTGGTCCATCTGGCCGTAGATCTCCCGGATGAGGCGGTGGTGGTCCTGGGTCAGCTCCTCCTGGTACAGGTTTTCGGCCTGGGAGCCGCCGACGCCGAACAGTTCGGCGTGCCCGTTGGAATTGATGAAATTGGAGACCATCCGGATCTCCTGCTCGTACCGGTTGAGGACGATGAGCTTGAGTTTGAGGGCGTTGACCTGGCCGGCGAAGTTTTCGATGTGTTCTTTTTGGGCGCTGATCTCGGTTTCTTGGCGGGCGATGGTTTGCGCCTGATCGGCGGCGCGCTGTTCGACGAGGTGCTTGTCGGAGAGTTCCCTGCAAACCTGGTAATAGTCCCGGATGCCGCGGCCCAGCAGGAATACGAAAAGGACCGCCAGGACCACGATCACGTCCTGATAGACATGGCTCCGTTTGGTGCTCAAGCTATCCTGCCCTTTGCGCAGGATCACAGTCTCTTTTTTTCGAATCATGGGGTTTCTGCTGCTCCTCTTTCTATCGTTTCTAATTCAGATGCCTTATCGTTACACTCAACCTCAACCTCGCAACGTAAGGCTTTTGCATAACAAAAACCGGCGGGGCTGTCCATACGAAAGTCCACTATTGGAAAAAGAAAGGGTATGAAATATTTTTAGGCACTTGTAATGCCCGGTGGGTGGAAATGGCGATATTGTCAATGTTTTCCGGCGCATAAATAATTCTAAAGCATGACTTCCGGTCCGTTGTCCGTCGAAAGGCGGGTGTAAAAAAAATCGACGGCGCCGGCCGGGTCCGGGGGGTTATCCCCCCAGATAGGCCGTTTTGACCGCCGGGTCCGCCAGCAGTTCCTTGGCGTCGCCCTGGAGGACCATCTCGCCGTTTTCCAGCACGTAGCCCCGCCGGGAGAACTGGAGCGCCAGCCGGGCGTTTTGTTCCACCAGTAATATGGTGGTGCCTTCGGCGTTGATCTCCCTGAGGGCGTCGAAGACGTTGAGCATCAGCAGGGGGGCCAGCCCCATGGAGGGCTCGTCCAAAAGCATCAGCCGGCGGCCGCTGATGAAGGCCCGGCCGATGGCCAGCATCTGCTGTTCGCCGCCGGAGAGGGTGCCGGCCTTCTGGATGATCCGCTCCTCCAGCCGGGGAAAGATGGTAAAGACCCGTTTGAGGTCCCGGTTGATGGCGTCCTTGTCCTTGCGGGCGAAGGCGGCCAGCTGGAGGTTTTCCAGGACCGTCAGGTTTCCGAAAAGCCGGCGGCCTTCGGGAACGTGGGAGATGCCCAGCCGGCTGACCACCTTTTCCGGCGGGAGCTTGAGAAGATCCTGGCCCATGAAGGTCATCCGGGTCCCCTCTTCAACGGGAACCATCCGGGAGATGGCCCGCAGCGTGGTCGATTTCCCGGCGCCGTTGGCCCCGATGATGCAGACGATCTCGCCGTCGGCGATCTCGAAATCCAGCCCGTGGAGGGCCTTGATCCGGCCGTAGGAAACGCGCAGGTTTTGGATGGATAACAGCATTATTCCACAATCTCCTTGCCCAGATAGGCCTCGATCACGGCCGGATTGTTCTTGATCTCGTCGGGCGGTCCCTCGGCGATGACCTCGCCGAAGACCAGGGTCTGGATGATCTCGCACAGTTCCATGACCATCTTGAGGCGGTGCTCGATGAGGAAGATGGCCAGGCCCAGCTTTTCCCGGACCGTTCGGATGATTCCCATCATCTGGATGAGTTCCTCGGGGTTCATGCCGGCGGTGGGTTCGTCCAGGAAGAGGATCTTGGGCTCGGTGGCCAGGGCCCGGGCCATTTCCACGCGGCGCTGGGCGCCGTAGGGCAGGTTGGGGACGGGCTGGTCCGCCAGGTGCGAAATGTTCATCATTTCCAGCAGACCCAATGCCTTTTCTTCGATCTCCGCCTCCTCGCGATGGCGGCGGGGGGTCCCGAAAAAGGCCCCGGCGAGGCCGTAGCCGATCCTGGAGTATCGCGCCATCTTGACGTGGTCCAGCACGGTCATGTGCCGCCAGAGGCGAAGATCCTGGAAGGTCCGGCCCAGGCCCCGGGCCGCGATCTCGTGGGGGTGGCGGCCGACGATCTCCTCGCCGTCCAGCTCAATCCGGCCTTCGGACGGCCGGTGGATGCCGGTGATCAGGTTGAAGATGGTGGTCTTGCCGGCGCCGTTGGGGCCGATGAGGCCGCGGACCTGCCCGGGCACAACCTCGAGGTTGTAGTCGTGGACGGCCCGGAGGCCCCCGAAGTAGTGGGTCATGTGTCGGATTTCGAGCAGCGCCATCTTACACCTCGTCGTCGGAATTGGATTTCGGTTGCATGACCTTGCGAACGTCGAATTCCCGGAAGGCGATGAGGCCCGTGGGGCGGAAGATCATCACCAGGATGAGGAGCAGCGGGATGATGATCCACTTGTAGATCTCCAGGGGCCGCAGGGCTTCGCTGAGCAGGCTCAGGCTCACCGCGCCCGTGATGGAGCCGTAGACGGAGTTGAGGCCGCCGAAATAGACCATGGCCAGCACCTCGGCCAGCTTCTGGATGCCGAAGGTGCCGGGGTTGACGTACCGGAGAACGTGGGCGTAGAGACCGCCGGCCACCCCGGCCCAGAAAGCGGCGAACATGAAGGCCACCATTTTGGTGCGGCGGGTGTTGACGGTCATGGCGTCGGCGGCCACCTCGTCGTCCCGGACGGCGTTGAGGGCCTTGCCCAGGGTGGAACGGACGAAATTGTTGATGATCCAGACGCAAAGCACGGCCCAGATGAAGACCGTGGGGAGGTTGGCGTAGTTGGGTTGTCCGCTCAGCCCCCGGGGCCCGCCCACGAATTCCAGGTTCTCGATCATGCTCTTGACGATAAACAGAAACGCCAGGGAGATGATGGCCAGGTAGTCCCCCCGGGTCCGGAAAGAGGGGATGGCGATGACCAGGGCGCCCAGGGAGGCGACCAGGCCGCCGAAGATGAGTCCGACGGGAAACAGAACAGGCCCCAGCGCCTCGGGCAGCAGCGGGTCGCCGAATAATCGGTCGCTGGAGAAGAGCAGCACGGTGAAGACCGATGCGCCATAGGCCCCCAGGGCCATGAAGCCGGGATGGGAGCAGGAGAACTCCCCCATGTACCCGTTGATGACGTTGAGGCTCAGGGTCAGCATGATGGCCACGAACGTGAGCTTGAGGGTCAAAACGCGGTAGGCGCTCACATCCGACCAGATATGGATGGCGCCGTAGAGCAGCCCCAGGTGAACGAGGGCGGGCACGGCGATGGGAAACCGCATGAGCGCCCCGGCCATCCGGTTGGAGAAGGATTTGCCGGCCCGGGCGACGACGGCGATGGGAATGACGTAGATGAGCAGCAGAAAGACCGCCGCTCCGGGGATCATCAGGGGCTTTTTCAGGATGATGACCGCGCCGAAAAGCACCGGAATTTTGTCGAGGCCGATCCGGTCCACGAGCGGGTCGCCCAGGTAATGCTCCAGCACGACGGCGACCAGAGCGCCCAGGAGCCAGCCCAGAACGGGAATCCCTGAAAAAACCGACCGCAGGCCGCCCAGCACGCCTTTTTTATTCGAAGGGGGTGTATCGTTGATCTCTTCCATGTCTGTCCTCGATGGTTAGGGGCGCGAAACGGCCGGTTTAGAGCCTCAAACGGGCGCTGTAGGGTTCGCCGAAGAATCCATGGGGCCGGAACACCAGGATCAGCAAAATGATGGAATAGGCGATCAGGTCCCGCAGGGTGGACGGGAAGACCATGGCCACGAAAATCTCGATGAAGCCCATGAGAAACCCCGCCAGGGTCGCGCCCATGATGGAGCCGCGGCCCCCGAGGATGGCGGCCACGAAGGCTTTCCATCCGAAAACGATGCCCATGTACGGGTCGAGCACCGGGTAGGCGACGCCGAAGAGAATCCCGGCCACGGCGGCCAGGGCCGAACCGATGGCGAAGGTGAGCCGGGCGATGGTGTTGATGGGAATGCCCAGCAGCGGGACCACCACGTAATCGAAGGCCATGGCCCGCATGGCCATCCCGTACCGGGTCTTCTGGACGAACAGGTGAAGGGCCAGCATGAAGGACAAAGAGACCAGGACGATCATGATCTTCTTGTTGGTGACGAAAACGCCGCCGACGTTGTAGGTGACCGATTCGATCAGCGGGGGAAAGCTCACCCGGCGCGCCCCCAGGAGGATGAGGTTCCCGGTCTCCAGCATAATTCCGATCATCAAACCCGTGATGGCGGCCGACGCCCGGGGGGCGTCCCGGAGGGGGCGGTACCCGACCCGCTCGACGATCATGCCCACGAATGAGGTGAGAAACATCGACAGCAGGATGGTCAGCACCAGGATCATCCAGCCGGGCAGGGCCAGGAATCCGGTGGCGGACAGGGCCACCAGCCCGGTGGCGACGCCGAAGCCGATGTAGGCCCCCACCATGAAGATGTCGCCGTGGGCGAAGTTGAACAGCATCAGGATGCTGTAAACCATGGAGTAGCCCAGGGCGATCATGGCGTAGAAGCTGCCCCACTGAAGGGCGTTGATCAGATTTTGGAAGAAAAAAACCATCGCGGATGTTCCTTTCGAATCAAACGCCCCATACCCTCTTTCAGGGGAAGGTGTCGCAGGTTCATTCCTGTTGCTAAAATTTCTTTTGCCAGTGGGTGATGCTCATTGAAATCCGATGGTGAAAAAGGCATTGCTTCAATCTGGCTGCTGACAGACAAAGTGGTTTTTCGTATTTTGTCCTTGTCATCAATCCAATTACCTGAAAATATTTCCGAAACCAGCGCGATGTCGATATCGCTCCATTCATTGTAATTGCCATTGGCGTAACTGCCAAAAAGCATGGCCTCTCTGATGGGGATGCTGTTGCGTTCCAATTCTTCAAGGTAGCGATTGATGATCCGCTTTATTTTAGGAGGGATTTGAACCATCGTCTCCCCTTCCCTCTTGGGGAAGGGGGGTGAGGGGTTAGTCGTCCCTACGGACACACCGATTTATAAAATTCATATTCGCCCTTGTCGCTGATCTTCACGATGACGGCGCATTTGATGGGATCGCCCTCTTCGGTGAAGGTCATCTGGCCGGTGATGCCGTCGTATTTTTCGATCCTGGCCATGGCGTCGCGGATGCATTTCCGGTCTTTTTCGATCTTGCCGGTGATCTTGCCGCATTTTTTGACGGCGGTTTCCACGATGCCCAGGGAGTCCCAGGTGAGGGCGGCCACGTCGTCGGGGGTGTAGCCGTGTTCTTCTTTATACCGCTCGATGAACGCCTTGGTCTTGCCGGTGGCGCCGGCCGCCGCATAGTGGGTGCTGAAGAAGAGGCCGTAGCACGCTTCGCCGCACAGTTCCACGGTTTCGGCGGAGCCCCAGGAGTCTGAACCCACAATGGGTTTGGTCCATCCCAATTCCTTGGCCTGTTGCACGATGAGGGCCACTTCGTTGTAATACTGGGGGGTGAAAAGGACTTCCGCGCCGGAGCGGATGATCTTGCTCAACTGGGAGCTGAAGTCGGCGTCCTTGGTGGTGAAGCTTTCGTAGGCGACCACGGAGCCTTCGCCGTGGATCTTCTCCCAGGCTTCCTTGAAGAACTCCGCCAGCCCCTTGGGGTAGTCGCTGGCCACGTCGTAGAGGACGGCCGCCTTGGTGTAGCCGAATTCATCGGTGATGAAGTTGGCCACCACCGGGCCCTGGAAAGGGTCGAGGAAACAGCCGCGGAAGACGTAGGGCCGATCCTTGGTGGTGTCGGGGTTGGTGGACCAGGGGCTGATCATGGGGGTGTTGTAGTTGTCGGCCACGTCGCCGGCGGGCACCGCCTGTTTGGAGGACTGGGGGCCCACGATGACGAGCACTTCGTCTTCGGTGATCATTTTGGTGTTGACCTTCACCGCCGATTCGGCCTTGGACTCGTTGTCCTCGATGACCAGTTCGACCGGATGCTTCGTGCCGCCGACCTCCAGGCCGCCGTTGGCCTCGATGTCGTTGAGCCACATCCGGGCCGCGAATTTGGAGCCTTCGCCCACCTTGGGGATGTCTCCGGTCATGGGGGCATTGATGCCGACTTTGATGACCTCAGTTTTGGCCAGTACACAGGGCGACGCCATGAGTCCGATGATGCCCAACGCGATCAACAACGGTACAACAACGGTAATTCCCTTCCGCATAATGCCCTCCTTGTTTTGACGATCATAAGATGAAGTTGACGGGCGTGGGGTATAAATGCCCGCAATGACGAAATATCATCGGTTGAATACCACAAACGTCCTAGTTTTTCAAGCGGGAATGCGGACCGGATATCCCGAGACCATCACATCCTCGTCGAACCGGCGGACCGAGACATCGGCCAGCCGGACCGCGCCGGCCATCCGCTCCGGCCCCTGGCCGCGGCAGACGGGGATCCCGTCGTCCCCCCCCAGGATCCGCGGGGAGAAAAAGAAATTGACCTTGTTCACGATCTTCGCGGCAAAGGCCGATCCGAGGACCGTCCCGCCCCCTTCGATGAGGAGGCCGGCGATCCCCATTTCCCCCAAAAGCGGCATGAGCCGGGCCAGATCAATGCGGCCGTCGGCCAGCGGCGCTTCCAGGACCCGGGCCCCGGTTTTTTCGAGGGCCGCCCGTTTGTCGGCCGGCGGCTCCGGGCCTGTCGCGATCAGCGTGCCGGCGGCCGATCCGGGGGCGAGGACCTTCCGGTCGGGGGGGATGTCGAGCCGGGCGTCGAGGATGATCCGGGTCGGGTCTTTGGATGCCAGGCCCGGCCGCCGGGCCGTCAGGCCGGGATCGTCGGCCAGGACCGTGCCCATTCCCACCATGATGCCGTCATAGGCGTGGCGCAACTCGTGGACGCAGGCCCGGGACGCCTCCCCCGACACCCATTTGGAATCGCCGGTGCGGGTGGCGATGCGGCCGTCCAGGGTGGCGGCGCATTTGACCAGAACAAAGGGGGACCGGGTCCGGATATACTTGATGAAGATTTCGTTGAGCCGCCGGGCCTCGGCCTCCCGGACCCCCGAAATCACTTCGACGCCGGCCTCCCGGAGCCGCGCGTTGCCGCCGCCGGAGACATCGGGGTTGGGATCGTCCATGGCCGCGACCACTTTTTGGATGCCGGCCGAGAGGATTTTTTCGGTGCAGGGCGGGGTCCGGCCGGTATGGTTGCAGGGCTCCAGCGTGACGTAGAGCGTCGCCCCCCCGGCGGCCGGTCCGGCGTCGTCGATGGCGTGAACTTCGGCGTGGGGCCCGCCGACCCGCTCGTGGAACCCCTTCCCCACCACCTTTCCGTCCCTGACCACCACCGCGCCCACCATGGGATTGGGCGAAGTCCAGCCCGCGCCCCGGCGGGCCAGGTCCAGGGCCATGTCCATGAACGCAACATCCGCGGGCAATGGGGTCACGACTCTCCGTCCTCCGCTCTCCGCCCTCCGTCCTCTGCCCTCTGTCTTCTCTCGTTCCTGGCTTCCTCCCGATCCAGCAGGCTTTTAAGTTCCGAGACGAAGTCATTGACATCTTTGAACTCCCGGTAGACCGAGGCGAACCGGACGTAGGCCACGCCGTCCAGTTCGTGAAGCCTGGCCATCACCTTTTCGCCGATGATGTGGGCGGGGATCTCCTTTTTCCCCGATTCCCGCAGGTCCCGCTCCAGTTCGTCGAGAAAGGCGTCGATGACGTTCATGCTGATGTCGCGCTTTTCGCAGGCCCGCTGCATCCCGGCCCGGACCTTCTCCCGGGAGAGGGGCTCCCGCCGGCCGTCTTTTTTGACGATCATCACCTCCATCTCCTCGGCCTGCTCGTAGGTGGTGAACCGGCGGTCGCAGCCCAGGCATTCCCGGCGGCGGCGGATGGCCAGACCGTCCTTGCTCAGCCGGGAATCGACGACCTTGTTGTTGAATTCGCCGCAGTGGGGGCATTTCATGGGATCGCGTCCTCCCGGGGGTCGGCCAGGCGGACGAGATCCACCCCGGCCTGGGAGAACATCTCCTCCGACATGGCGTCGGCGTACCCGGCGGCGTAATAGATCTCCCGGATCCCGGCGTTGATGATCATCTTCGTGCAGATGGAACAGGGCAGGTTGGTGCAAAACAGGGAGGCGTTCCGGATGGAGACGCCGTGATAGGCCGCCTGGATGATGGCGTTCTGTTCCGCGTGAATCCCCCGGCACAGTTCGTGGCGCTCCCCCGAGGGGACGTGGTGCAGATGGCGGAGACACCCGGTGGTTCCGCAGTGGGGGAGACCGGCCGGGGCGCCGTTATAGCCGGTGGAGAGGATTCGCTTGTCCTTGACGATCACCGCCCCCACGGCCCGGCGCAGGCAGGTCGCCCGCCGGGACACCAGGCGGGCGATGTCCATGAAATAGGTCTCCCAGGAGGGGCGGTGGTCCTCGATCATGGGGTTCTCACGACGTCACGGTCCCATTTCGGGATAAAGGGGAAACGCCTCGCAGAGTTCCGTCACCCGTTTCCGGGACCGCCCGATCACCGCCTCGTCCCTGGGATGCCGGAGCACGTCCACCACGATTTCGGCCACCGTCTTCATTTCCGGTTCCTTGAGACCCCGGGTGGTGACCGCCGGGGTCCCGATGCGGACGCCGCTGGTCACCTGGGGCTTCCGGGTCTCGTTGGGGATGGAGTTCTTGTTCACCGTGATGCCGGCGGCGCCCAGCAGGTCCTGGGCCTCTTTTCCGGTGATCTCCAGGCGGGTCAGGTCCAGCAACACCATGTGGTTGTCGGTGCCCCCGGAGACCAGGTCGACGCCGGCGGCCATCAGGTCTTCCGCCAGGGTCCGGGCGTTGGCCACCACCTGGGTCTGGTAGGCTTTGAACTCCGGCGTGGCGGCCTGTTTGAAGGCCAGGGCCTTGGCCGCGATGACCTGCATGAGGGGTCCGCCCTGGATGCCGGGGAAGATCTGGCTGTTGATTTGGCTGCAATAATCTTCTTTGGACAGGATCAGGCCGCCCCGGGGGCCCCGGAGGGTCTTGTGGGTGGTGGAGGTGACCACGTCGGCGTAGGGGATGGGGGACGGATGGACCCCGGCGGCAACCAGGCCGGCGATGTGGGCCATGTCCACCATCAGGTAGGCGCCGATGGACCGGGCGATGTCGGAAAAGGCGCTGAAATCGATGATCCGGGGGTAGGCCGAGGCGCCGGCGATGATCATCCGGGGCCGGTGGATGTGGGCCAGCTTCTCCACGGTCCCGTAGTCGATGACCCCGGTGTCGGGATCGAGGCCGTAGTGGGTGAAGTTGAAGAGCCGGCCGGAAAAGCTCACCGGCGCGCCGTGGGTCAGATGACCGCCGTGGGACAGGTCCATGCCCATGACCGTGTCCTTGTGTTTCAGCAGGGCGAAATAGACCCCCATATTGGCCTGGGAGCCCGAATGGGGCTGGACGTTGGCGTACTGGGCCCCGAACAGGGCCTTGGCCCGGTCGATGGCCAGCTTTTCGGCCACGTCCACGCATTCGCACCCGCCGTAGTACCGTTTGTCCGGGTACCCTTCGGCGTATTTGTTGGTCAGGACGCTCCCCTGGATGGCCATGACCGCGGTGTCGGCGATGTTCTCCGAGGCGATCATCTCCAGGGTGCGGCGCTGACGGTTGAGTTCATCCCTTATGACGTCCGCGATCCGCGGGTCGATGGATTGGATGGCGTTCAGGTCCACTCTTCAGGCTTCCTTCTTTTTGACGATGGCGTCCATGGCGTCGATCCGCTCCTGGTGGCGTCCCCCTTCGAAAGGGGTGTCGAGCCATGCGTCCACGATTTCTTTAGCCAGCGCGTCGCCGATGATGCGGCCGCCCATGGCCAGGATGTTGGCGTCGTTGTGGCGTCGGCTCATGATGGCCGAAAACAGATCGTTGCACAGGGCGGCCCGGACCCGGGGGAACCGGTTGGCGGCCATGGACATGCCGATGCCGCTGCCGCAAATCAGGATGCCCCGGGCATAGGTTCCGTCGGAGACGGCCCGGGCCGCCTTGGCGGCGAAGTCCACATAGTTGACCGACGCCTCGGAATGCGTGCCGACATCCTCTACCTGAACCCCTTTGTCCAGGAGGTGGCGCTTGACGGTTTCCTTCAGCCCCACGGCCGCATGATCGCAGCCGAGGATCAGGGGCGCTGGTCGATCGGGTGTTTTCTTTTCGTTCATTTCGCGTCAATCCCTGAAAAAATTAATCAAAAGGATATCCCATATCGTTATCTCCTCAACTTATCAAGAGGAAATCCATTGTTATGGGAGAATGCGGCGGCGTCGGCGCCCGGTCGAGTTGACACCGGTTCCCCCCTGTGGAAAGATGACAGTGGTTAGGAAGGGGAAATTAATCGGAGGAGGAAATGCCGTGAATGCGTCCCAAACAGAGACGTCGAGGGCGGCGCTGGGCGCCGACGCCGTGGAGATGCTCCAGCAGGTCCACCGGGATGCGCTCTGGGTGCTGGAAAACCTGGGCGTCGGCTGTCGCCGGCCGGAGATCGTCAACGCCTTCGCCCGGTTCGAAGAAAGCGGCGTCGCCATCGTCCACGGGGACCGGATCTACCTCACGGAGGATTTGGTGCTTCGGAGCCTCAAAACCGTGCCGGGCATCGCCGATTTTTTCGTGGAACGGAACCGTTTTTTCATCGGCGGAACCGCCCCCTGCGTTTACGACGATCTGAAGCGGAAGGGCGGGCTGACCCCGTCCGCCGGCCATGTGATCCGGATCGCCAAGATGGCGGACAAAAGCAAGGTGCTGGCCGGCACGGGCCGGGGCGTGAAGATCAAGGACGATGTCCTCCAGATGAGCCTCCTGGCCGAATACTGCGCCAAACCGCTCTTTCTGACGGTCTCCGGCGAGGCGGCCCTGGAACGGGCCGCGGAGATCCATAATGCCCGCCGGAACGTCATGGTCGATTTCCGCCTCACCCGACCGCCGCTGACGGTGAACGACAATGTCGCCGTCGATTTTTACAATGGGGTCCGGGCGGGGCTGCCGGTCATGGCGACGTCCATGCCCTTGGCCGGCGTCAGCGCCCCCTACTGCCACAGCGGCGTTCTGACCGTCGCCCACGCCGAGGTCCTTTTCGGCATCTGCGCGGCCCAGATCATCAACCCCGGCATCGTTTGCGTCCATGGCGGATCCCCTTCCATCGCCGACCCCCGCATCGACTACAACCCCAACTACGGTCTCATCAGCCACAACCTCCTCAACATCCTCATGGCGCACCTCAGCATGATGCTCGATATCCCCACCTGCCAGAGCGCCGGCATGACCCACGAGGCCCATCCCACCCCGATGGCCCTGGCGGACGCCCGGATGGGTCTGGCCCTCTGCCGGAAATACGGCGTCCACATGA
This sequence comes from uncultured Desulfobacteraceae bacterium, assembly GCA_964652715.1. GTDB lineage: Bacteria > Desulfobacterota > Desulfobacteria > Desulfobacterales > JAABSP01 > JAABTD01. The sequence goes on along the minus strand of CAZZBE010000017.1, from coordinate 10,201 downwards.
TCCGCCACGCCTTCGGTTTTCTCCGGCATGGGGTCGATTTCTCCTTCCGGAAGATGGAGCGGGTCGCGGCGATCGCCGCCGGGGCCGGACCCGACGACGCGCCGGAAGCGACGATGCCCGTCTACGACGAGCGGGGCATGGCGGCGATCCGGCGAAACGGCCTGGGGACATACATGGACGATCCCCTGACCACGGCCAACCTCGGAAACGTCTTCACGGACTGATCGAATTTTACCTGAAAACCTATGGATGCAGCCGTGGAAAACGCCCGAATACTTGTCGTTGAAGACGAACCCTTCGTGGCCGAGGATGTGATCGCCTTGACCCGGGAGATGGGCCACGAGGTCTGCGCCCATGCCGTGACCGGTGAAGAGGCGGTGGAACGGGCGTCGGCCGAATCCCCCGACCTGGTGCTGATGGACGTCTTTCTTCCCGGGGCCATGGACGGCATCGACGCCGCCGGTCTCATTCTCAGGCAGCGGGACGTGCCCATCATCTACATGACCGCCTACGCGGAAGCCGACCTCGTGGCCCGGGCCAAGGTCACGGAACCCTATGGATTTTTTCTGAAGCCTTTCAACCGCAGACAGTTGGCCATCGCGGTGGAGATCGCCCTCTACACCGCCGAAATGGCGCGGCGGTCGAAACGCGCCGAAGGCGGGCCGGCGCCGGCCCGGCGGATTCAGGGCGCCGTCCGGGAACGGTCCCGGCTCGGGGACATCATCGGGAAGAGCGAGGCCATGCAGCGGATCTACGACCAGATCCTGAAAGCCGCCGCCGCCGACGCCAGCGTGGTGCTGCTGGGGGAGACCGGCGTCGGCAAGGACCTCGTGGCCGCCGCCATCCACGACATGGGCGACCGGCGCCGGGAACCCTTTGTGCCGGTCAACTGCGCCGCCGTTCCGGAAAACCTGATGGAAAGCGAGTTTTTCGGCCATCGAAAGGGCGCCTTCACCGGCGCCCAGTTCGACAAGCAGGGGCTGCTGGCCGCGGCCCACGGGGGAACCCTGTTGCTCGACGAGGTGGCGGAACTGGCCCCCAACATGCAGGCCAAACTGCTCCGGGCCCTCGATTCCGGGGAGTACACGCCCATCGGCGGCAACGGCCCCCGGTCCTCGGATGTGCGCATCGTCGCCGCCACCAATCGCCGTATCGAGGAGGCCGTGGAGACCGGCCGGCTCCGGGAGGACTTCTACTACCGGCTCAATGTCGTACAGATCCATCTGCCCCCGCTGCGGGCCCGCAAGGAGGATATCCCCCTTCTGGCGACCCATTTTCTCGACATGCTCGGCGGGCGGGACGCGGTCGCCGCGTTTCCCGGCCGGCTCATGGAGCGCCTGTACGCCCACCACTGGCCGGGAAACGTTCGGGAACTCAAAGGCGTCATCCAGCGGTATCTCTCCTTCGGGGACCTCGACGACGGGACCTTCGGCGCCCCTGGAAAGCGGCGCGGAACGCCGGGCGGGGAGGAGATCCGCCCCCTGAAAGGGGCCATGGACGATTTCGAGAAGACTCATATCCAAAAAGCCCTCGACCGAAACGCCGGAAACCGCCGGAAGACCGCCGAAGTTTTGGGCATCGACAAGAAGACGCTCTACCGCAAGATGGTCAAGGCGGGGCTGATATGACCCGGGGGAAGGGCGGTTTTGCCCTCTCTCTATATATGTTGTTATATCAATAAATTACCCCCCAACACCCGCCCCCGTATGAAGGCACAAATGCCTTTTCCCGGATTCATTCCTGAAGTTCAATTTCACTAAATACTTCTTTAAGTCTTTATTATTACTATATTTTAACTGTGCGAAACATTTTATTGGCACTTTTATTGCTTCAACTATATCTCGGCTTCTATTAACCGGGGAGAAGAGGTGATCCATGCGGATTCTGATCGTAGAGGACGAAGCGCAGGTGGCGACCTTCATCGCGGCCGCCGTCGCATCCTGGGGACACCATGCGGATACGGCCGAAAGCGGCGACGAGGCCTTGCGGAAAATATCCAGGGGGGGATGGGGCCTCGTGCTGCTGGACATCTACCTCCCGGACGCCACCGCCGACCGCCTGATCCCGAAGATCAAGGCGTGCTGCCCCAAACTGCCCATCGTCACCATGACCGGGAAGGCGGACGAGACCATGGAGCGGGCGGTTCGAAAGACGGGGATCGCTTATTACATGTCCAAACCGGTTCCCATGGGGGAGCTGCGACAGATCCTCGATCACATCGACGGGAAGGCACCGGGGATTGTTTTCCCGACCCATTGCCCGGAATACGCCGGCGTGTGATTTAAAAGAAAGGTTGCATGATCGACATCGCCAGATTGAGAGCCCATTACCAGGGGCGGGAGGAGAGGATTCGCCAGACGTTCCGGTTGTTTCAGGAAGATGCGGCCCAGGCGATGGCGCGGCTGGAAGCGGCCATAAAAGCGGGAGAGACCCGGGAGGCGGCCAGGGCGGCCCACGCCATGGCCAACCTCTGCGGGGCGATCCGCGCCGCGGAGGCGGCGGACCGGGCCAGACAACTCCAGAAGGCGCTGTCGGAAGAGGAAGAGGAAGGGGAAGGCGTCGTGGAACGCCTGTACGGGGAATTGACGCGGGAAATCAAACGAATCGAGGCGTTTATCGCCGACTACGGACAGAAAATATGAATATTGCCGATATCATGATTGTCGAAGACCAGCGGATCGTCGCGGAGGATTTGAAAATCGGCCTGGAGGCCATGGGCCACCGCGTGGTGTTTACGGCGGCCCATGGCGAAACCGCTGTCGAGGGGTTCGGACGGTGCCGGCCGGATTTGGTTCTCATGGACATTTACCTGGCCGGAAGCATGGACGGCATCGAAGCGGCCCGGCGGATCCATGAAAAAGCGTTGGAGAAGCCGGCCCTGATCTTCTTGTCGGCCCACAGCGACGACCGCCTGGTGGAACGGGCCAAGGCCGTCGCCCCCTGCGGCTATCTGGTGAAGCCCCCTTCCATGGATCAGCTGCGGGTGGCCATCGAACTGGGACTCCATGCGTCCCGGAAGGAGGCCGAAAAGCGGCCGGAACGACGGGCCAGGGGACGGGTTCTGGTGATGGACGACGAGGAGATGGTTCGCGGGGTGTTGGAAGCGGCGCTGGAGCGGGACGGATACGAGACGACCCTGACGGTGGAGGGGGCGGAGGCCGTCGAGCGCTACCGGGACGCCATGGCCGCGGGCGAGCCCTTCGACGTCGTGATCGTCGATCTGGAAATCGCCGACGGCATGGGCGGCAAGGAGGCGGTCCGGAAGCTGCGGGAGATCGATCCGGCGGTGAGGGCCATCGCCCACAGCGGGTCGTTGAACGACCCGGCCATGACCCATTGCCAAACATACGGATTCGCGGCCGCCCTCCCCAAACCTTCCAGCCTCCGGGAACTCCGCGGGATCATGGCGCGGATGATTCCATCCCCCGAATCGAAACCGGCCCCCTGACCATGCCCCCGGCAGAGGCGGATCCGGAACGGCGGATCGAGATTCTAAGGCAAGAGCTTCAGGAAAGCCGGCGTTTCGTCCGTCGCATCACCGAGTCGGCGCCCTTCCTTATCCATGTTTTCGATCTGGAAGCGGGCTGCCCGGTTTTTATCAACGCCCGGATAAAAGAAGTTTTCGGATACGACGAAACCGAGATTCTGGCCATGGACGAAGCGGCGCTGCGCGGACTGGTCCATCCGGAAGATCTGGACGGGTTAATGGGGCGGCTGGAGCGGCTCGCCTGTGCCGGCCCCAAGGGCGCCGTCGATCATGAGTTCCGCGCCCGGCACAAAACCAGGGGCTGGCGGTGGTGCCAGGCGTGGGTCGTCGTCTTCGCCCGGGACGAAACGGGCCGGGCGCGCCAGCTGCTGGCGTCGGTTCTGGATGTGACGGACCGGGTCGAGATCCTCCAGTCCTTGGTGGACAGCGAAGGGCGGTACCGGGAACTGGTCGAGGGGACGGATTCCCTGGTTGCCCGGGTCGATGTCCACGGGGTTTGCACCTACGTCAACCGTATGGCGAAAAAGTATTTCGGCATCTCGCCCCAGGCCTGCATTGGCCAGCTTGTGTTCGATTTCGTTCACCCCGAGGATCGCCGGGGCGCCATGTCGGCCTTCCAAGAGGGGGTTCGGAACAAGAAAAAGGGCGTCTTCCTCGAAAACCGAATTCTCGGGCGTCACGGCCGGATTTTTCATATGATCTGGAACCTCAACCCGATTTGCGACGAAAGGGGAGCGGTCACGGGGGTCAGCGGCATCGCCACCGACATCACGCTGTTGAAGGAGACGGAAAAAGAACTGATCAAGGCCCGGCAGCGGGCCGAAGAAACCGATCACGCCAAAGATCGGTTTCTCGCCATCATGAGCCATGAGATCCGCATCCCTGTCAGCGGCATCATCGGGATGACTCGCATGGCCGGCGCCGGCGACCTGAGCGCGGAGACGCGGCGGCACCTGGAGCTGATCCGCGGTTCGGCCCGGGGGTTGCTTTCGATCATCAACGACATCCTCGATTATTCGAAAATCGGCGCCGGCAAGATGTCCATATCCTATCGGGTCTTCGATCTCCAGGAGTCCCTGTCGCACATTTGCGCCATTTTTAAGATCGGCGCCGAGGAAAAGGGGCTGACGTTCGCCCGCCATGTCGCCCCGGATATCGACCGGCTGGTGTTCGCCGATCCGGACCGCCTCTCCCAGGTGCTCAACAACCTGTTGGGCAACGCGGTCAAATTCACCGAAAACGGCGAGGTGTCGCTCCGCGTTTCCCTGGTGAGCGCCATGGCGCCGTTCCGGACCCTTCTCTTCTCGGTGTCGGATACGGGCATCGGCATCCCCGAAGACCGGATCCAGGATATTTTCCAGAGCTTCCAGCAACTGGAAAGCACTTACGACAAACGGTACGCGGGGACGGGGACGGGGCTGGGGCTGTACATCTCCAGGGCGCTGGTGGAGCGGATGGGCGGCGTTATCGGCGTCCGGAGCAAGGTGGGGAAGGGGACCCGGTTTTACTTCACCGTCCCTTGCGGGGCGGTTCGGCCGACCTTCGCGGCGGCGGAACCGGCGTCCGTTTCCCATGGCGGCCCGCCGCTGTCCATCCTTCTGGCCGAGGACGAGCGGCTCAACCGCCTCCACCTGGTTTTCGGGCTGGAAAGCCTGGGCCACCGCGTCGAGGCCGTGGAGAACGGACACGCGGTCCTGAACGCCCTGGAAAAGGCGCGCTATGATCTCGTGCTCATGGACATCCAGATGCCGGAAATGGACGGCGTCGAGGCCGCCCGGCGGATTCGCGGCGGGGCGGTCGGAGCCATCGATCCGTCGATTCCCATCATCGCCCTGTCCGCCTATGTGACGGAAAAAGACCGGCTGAACTTTTTCGACGCCGGCATGGACGCCTACGCATCCAAACCGGTGGAGATGGAAGACCTGAAACAGATCATCGGGCGGGTGGTCGGGAAGCGATCCTGACCCTTGCAAGCGATGGATCGCCCTATCGGATGGCCTCTTTCAGGTTCCGCCACTCCACGGTGGCCTTTTTGAGATCCACCCCCCGGAAATCGGCCGCCCTGAGATAGGCCCCGGTGAGATCGGCGCCCTCCATCTCCGCGCCCTGGAGCACGGCCCCTTCCAGGTTCGCCCCCCGGAGGTCGGCGCCGTTCATCTTGGCGGCGTAAAGATAGGCTTCCCGCAGGTCGGCGTCGCGGAGATCGGCCCCTTCCAGATTCACCCAGTAGAGATCGGCCCCCACGAGCATGGCTCTTCTCAGATCCGCGCCCTTGAGATTGGCCCGCTTGAAGTCGGTCCCCTTGGCGTAGATCTCCTGCAAATTCGCCCCTTCCAGATCGGCGCCCCGCAGGATGCTCCGGTAAAAATAGGCTTTTTTGAGGTTGGCGTCTTTCAGGGTCGCGTCCCGGAGGTGGGTGACCTTGAGATTGGCCCACTCCAGGTTGGCCCCGGTGAAATCCGCCCGGATGAGGTATCCCATCTCCAGGTCGGCCCCTTTCAGATTGGCTCCTCTGAAACTGGTCTTGTAGGACCGGATTCCCTTGAGGTTCATCCCCTCCATGTTGGCGTTTTCCAGATTCGATTCCCGCAACTGCACCCGGGACAGATCCATGGACCGCAGATCGGCGCCCGACAGGTCGCACCTGTCGCAGTTTTTGGTCGGGCCCTTGAGCCGCTCTATGGCCTCCGGATCGAAGGCCCCGGCCCGGCCCGCCGCCAGCAGAAGGACGATGACGCCGGCGGCGACCATCGAAATCGGTTTCTTCATAAGCGCATCAATTCCTCATCCCCCGCGTCCGGGATGTTCGGTTCCTCTTTACAAACCCCAGCCTGCATGTCTATACATAATCGAATCCCGAAACCGACGCAATGGGGTTTTAAAATCGGTGCGGGAGGCTTATCGGTGATATTGAACGCCGTGGAAAAACATCCGGAAAGGAGGAAATGGTGAAAAACTACCGAAAAGAACTCTGGTTCGAGGTCCCCACGCGGCGGGCCTTCATCAACATCACGCCCAAGGTGGAAGAATGCCTGGCCGAGAGCGGCGTCAGGGAGGGGCTGGTGCTGGTCAACGCCATGCACATCACCGCGTCGGTCTTTATTAACGACGACGAATCGGGCCTTCACCACGATTACGAGGTCTGGCTGGAAAAGCTCGCGCCCCACGAACCGGTCTCCCAGTACCGCCACAATGTCGGCGAGGACAACGCCGACGCCCACATGAAGCGCCAGGTCATGGGCCGGGAGGTGGTGGTGGCGATCACCGAAGGCCGCCTCGACTTCGGCACGTGGGAACGGATTTTCTACGGCGAGTTCGACGGCCGGCGGCGGAAGCGGGTGCTGGTGAAGATTATCGGGGAGTAAGGGGAGCCGGCGCCCTCGAAAGAGGATGGTGGATTGGATTGGTCTCAGGTGACCGCAATCAAAATTCTGGCGATAGAGGATACGCATGAGTGATACGCAAAAAAATGAATACCTCCCTGATTATCTTGTCACGCCTGGGGAAGTTATCTCCGATTATCTGGATAGTTACGAAATGTCCCATGCGGACTTGGCTGTTAGGTCGGGCCTGACAACGAAGACTGTCGATGAAATTTTAAAAGGGAATATGCCTATTACGCCGGAGACCGCACTGAAACTGGAGCAAATCCTGGGCCGGCCCGCTCATTTCTGGAATAACCTGGAACGACGGTTTCAAGAAGACCGGAAACGCCTGGTCGAGCATAATCACGGTGCCAAGTCGGCTTCCGCCAAAAAGGCCCCGACCGTTTACGACGCCCCTTCTTCCACGAATCCGACCCCGCTCTGAACCAGGAACGCCACAGCATATTAAAGTGTTAATAAAAGCCGTGTGCCTCGCTGTCAGAAGAGGGGGCCGGTTAAGAAGATTATCTGAGAGTAGCGGCTAAAGCGCCGCCACCCGCCCCGCGAATGCCTCCTGCAGCCGCCGCGTGACCGGCCCCGCGGTTCCATCCCCCACCGGTGCGTCATCGATTTGGACCACCGGCATCACCTCGGTGGTGGTGCCCCAGATCATGGCCTCGTCGGCCGATTTGAGTTCGTGCTGGAGGATGGGGAACTCCCGGACCGGGATGCCTATGTCCCGGCACAGGGGGATCGCCACGTTCCGGGTGGTTCCCGGCAGGATCAGGTTGCTGTAAGGCGCGGTCCGGACCTCGCCGTCGAACACGGCGGCGAAATTGGTGTGGGCGCCTTCGGTGACGGCGCCGTCCCGGATGAAGACGGCCTCCTTGGCGCCGGCTTCGGCGGCCTGCTGGGCCGCCAGCACGTTGGGAAGCAGCGCGACGGATTTGATGTCGCACCGGGTCCAGCGGATGTCCGGGACAAGGATGATCTTGACGCCCTGTTCCCATTCTTTTTGGGGCGGGTCGAAGGCGTAGGCCGATACATAGACCGTTGGCGGCGTGTCGGCGGGCGGGAAGGCGTGTTTCCGGGTCGCCGTCCCGCGAGTGATCTGGATGTAGACGGCGGCGTCGCCCGTCTCCAGCCCGTTTTCCACCAGCAGCCGGTGGGAGATCCCCTCCAGGCGGTCGACGCCGTCGAATCCGATTCTCAGTTCCCGCAGGCTGCGCGCCAGCCGTTTCAGATGGGCGTCCGCTTCGAATAATTTCCCCGCATACACCCGAATCACTTCGTAAACCCCGTCGCCGAATACGAATCCCCGATCTTCCGGGGAAATTCTCACCTCGTCCCTGGGCATCATTTGCCCGTTGAAATACACGATCATCGTCGATCCTTTCCTTTGCTTTTTTATCCCCACTTATATCAGTCCGGCGATTGGGTCAATTCCAAAGGCCCTCGGGGAAAGCGATGCGTCAATTCCCTGATTGACATTTAAATTTATCTAAACTAATAATTAAATGTAACGGTATTCATTAAATGAAATTTCTTTTTACTGAAAAACCTGCAAGGAGGGCGTCATGAGTAAGCGAAAGGGGTTGTCAATCTCGACACTGATCGTCGTGTTTCTCTGTCTCTGTGCGTGGAGCGCCAGTGTTTTGGCGGCCGAAAAGCCGGCCGGCAAACAGGAACTGACCATCGCATTCGACGCGGGCGACGCCAAGAGCCTGGATCCGCACCGCGCCGCCACCACGGTGGACCGGTCCACGGTGGACATGATCTTTAACGGCCTGGTGCGTTATCCCCCGGGAAATCAGGTCAAAGTCGAACCGGATCTGGCCGAATCCTGGGAGGTTTCCGAGGACGGCAAGACCTGGACCTTCCATCTCCGCAAGGGCGTTTTTTTCCATCCCTTTCCGGGATCTCCCGAAGGATATGAACTGACCGCCGACGACATCGTCTATTCCCTGAAGCGGGCCGCCAATCCGGATCACTCCTCCTATGCCGGCGAATACACCGGCATCGATTTCGCCGCCGCCGATCCCCACACCGTCCAGGTCACCATCGACCAGCCCGTTTCCGCGCCGCTGTTCCTGGCCAAATTCGCCGCTTATGCCGGCGGCTTCATCGTCTGCAAGAAGGCCATTGAGGCCAACGGCGACGACTGGGCCCGGGTCCATCCCATCGGCACGGGGCCGTTCAAGTTCGACGCCTACGAACCCCGGCAGACCACCGCGCTGGTTCGGAACGACAAATATTTTCGGGGCGCGCCGATTCTCGAAAAAGTGACCGTCCGGTATATTCCCGGCGTCAGCTCCCGCGAACTGGGACTGCGCACGGGCGAGCTGGACATTATCGAAGGACAGAACGAAGCCAAGTGGGTCGAAAAAGTCGCCACGTTCCCCGAAGTGGTCACGCCGGCCTTCGGCCCCTGCGAAGTCCAGATGCTCCACATCAACATGACCCAAAAGCCCTTCGACGATATCCGGGTGCGCAAGGCCCTGTCCTATGCCATTTCAAGGAAGCAGATCGCCGCTTTCATGGGAGAAAGCCTGGCCGTCCCCATCTATTCGCCGGCCATGGCGCCGCCGGCCATGGGCGCGCTGACCAAGGAAGAGGCCGAAGCCGCCGGCGTTGTTTATGAAAACGACATCGAAAAGGCCAGGGCCCTGCTGGCCGAAGCCGGACACCCGGACGGGATCGAATTCGAGGTGATCATCAGCGAACTGGCCACCTCCTACCGCAAGCCCATGGTGGGGATCCAGGCCCAGTTGAAAAAGGCGGGCATCGACATGCAGCTCAAGGTGGTGGACCATTCCTCCTTCCACACACTGATCCGGGACGACGCCAGCCCGCTCGTCTACTATGCCTGCTGGCGGCCCAACACGGACGTTTTTTTGACCCGGTTTTACCATTCCGATTCCGTGGTGGTCTCCGGGAAAAATCCGGACACCAATTTTTCCCACTACGGCGCCGTGGACGCGGACGGGGACGGCGAGACCGACGCCATCGACAGCCTCATCGAAAAGGCCCGCTGGGAGCTGGACGCCGACAAGCAAAGCGCCTTCTGGAAAGAGGCCCAGATCGAGCTGCTCAAGGACGCGGCGGTGGTCCCGGCCATCCGGCTCAAGTACGTCTTTCCCATGAAATCCTATATTGATCTTGGCCATCCCCTGGAGTTCAGCTGGTCCACCTATTCGCCCCAGGTGACGGAAAAGACCCGGATTCTGTCTCACTAGCGAGCCCGGCGTCCATGGTCAAGAAAGACCTTCGGGGTTTTCAAAACCCCGGAGGTCCGGCGAGATCCGGATCATCCCATGTTCAATTACGTTGTCCGCCGCATACTGCAAAG
>CAZZBE010000016.1:15702-35378 GCA_964652715.1 uncultured Desulfobacteraceae bacterium | reverse complement strand
GGGCCGCCAGCCGGTCCCGCAGGGCCTCGTAATCGCCGGGGGAGAGAGACGCGGAGGGGCGGTCTTGCGGTCGCGCGCCGATGTCGCCGTCGGTGTTCATGGCGTTCAACCTACCCTTTCTGGAACGATTCTTCAATGGAAATACCGTCCTGTTATTACGCTTCTAAGGTAAGGCGCGTATTTTCAGGCGCCGCGGACCGCCGTACAATGGACCGGATAATCGAATCATCCGTTAACCGGAAACCCCACATTATCCTGCAACCCATAAGGAAGGAGGCAACACCCATGAAGGAAATGACCGAACAGCACCTGATCAACGCATTCGGCGGCGAAAGCATGGCCAATATGCGCTACCGTCATTTTGGTAAAAAAGCGGAGAAGGAAAATTTTCCCAACGTGGCGCGGCTGTTCGAGGCGATCTCCTACGCCGAGTACATCCATGCGGGCGACCATTACCGGGAACTGGATCATCTCGACGGCGGGTTCGTCGCCAACAGCAAAGGGACCTTCGGACCGGGAGATACCGCCAAAAACCTCCAGCTGGCCATTGAAGGGGAACATTTCGAAATCACCGAAATGTATCCGGTGTACATGGAGGCGGCCGAGTTCCAGGGCGAAAGCGGCGCCTACCGAAGCTTCGACTGGTCTTACCAGACCGAAAAGAAGCACAAGGCGCTGTTCGAAAAGGCGAAGGCCGCGGTGGACGCCGGCAACGACCCGGATCTCGGCCCGATCCAGATCTGCGAGGTGTGCGGCTACACCCTGGAGGGCGAGGCCCCGGACAACTGTCCGGTCTGCAGCGCCAAAAAAGAGCAGTTCCGGTCCTTCGAATAACGCCCGCTGAATCCATCGCGTCGGGTTGATCCCGAAAGGCCCGGCGCGATCCCTTTCCACCCGCCTCCGTCATCACAAAACCCCTTGAGATTTTTCTCCTCCTATGGAAGGTAAAGGCCGAGAGCACGGCAAACCGGCCTTTTCCCGGCCAACGAGGAGACGACAGCTTGAACGCCAACGGTTTAAAACGCCGATTCATCACGAAACTCCGGGACATCGTCCATCTCCGGATCCCGCCGGAGGACCATGACCGCTTCCGGAAACGGATCATCCTGATCAATTTTGTCCGGATGCGATGTCTCTTCCCTTTCCTGTTCTTCCTGGCGGTGATCCTGGTCTTTTCGGACGTCTACTACAAAGCGATCTGGGACACCATTCCGGGGTACCATCATTTTTACTGGCTCGACGCCCTTTTCATCGGGGGCGTGAGCCTGTTTTATCTCCTTATGCGGCGGTTCCGGCCGGACGAGCCCGGGGACGTCCATCCGGCCCACACGGCCTTGCTGTGCGCTTTTCTGATCTTCGCCATCGCCTGGTGCGGCATGGCGGCCGCCGTGGAGGAACGGGTGGAGAGCACCGAATCCGCCTTCATCATCGGCAGCCTGGTCATCGCGGTGGGGGTCTACCTGCCGGGTTGGATCCTGCTGCTCATCTACTTCGCGGGACTGGCCGTTCTCAGAATCACGCTGGGATTCCTGGGACTCGACGATCAACCGTTCATCCCCTCTCATCTCTACCTCATCGGGTTGGTGGCGCTGGCCTGGTCCATTTCCCAAATCCTCTACCGCGGCCAGTTGCGAAACCTCATGGCCGAGGACGCCCTCAAAAGGGCCGGCGAAACCCTGGAAAAACGGGTCGAGGAGCGAACCCGGGACCTGACCGACGCCAACCGGCGGCTGGAACGGGAGATGGCCACCCGGAAACAGGTGCTGGCCTCCCTGAAGGAAAGCGAGACCAAATTCCGGGCCCTGACCGAGACCGCCGCGTCGGCCATCTTCATCATCCAGGGGGAGCGGTTCGTCTACGTCAATCCGGCCACGGAAGCGATCCTGGCCTATCCGGCCGGCGAACTTTTCGCCATGAGGTTCTGGGACGTCGTCCATCCCGAGGACCGGGAGACCGCCCTGGCCCGGGGCCTGGCCCGGCAGCGCCGGGAGGAGGTTGTCCCCCGTTACGAGTTCAGGGTCGTGACCCGGAACGGAGAAACGCGATGGGTCGATTTTTCCGCCACGTTTATCGATTTCCAAGGCGGGCCGGCCATGATGGGCACCGCCTTCGACATCACGAACCTGAAGCTCGCCCTGGAGGCCCTGGGCGAATCCGAAGAGAAATACCGGCTCCTGGTGGAAAACGCCAACGACGCCATCTTTATCATCCAGGACGGTCGGATCGTCTTCGCCAATCCCCGCACCTGGGAGTCCCTCAACTGCTCGCCGGCGGATCTGGCGGCGGTTCCCTTCCAGGACTTCATCCATCCCGAGGACCGCGAAGGCGTCAAAACCGCCTATAAGCAACGGCTCAGGGGCGAAATGGACAACACCCCCTACGAACTGCGGATCATCGCCATGGACGGCCGGGAAATCTGGGGCCAGGTGAACGCCGTTTCGATTCAGTGGGAGGGCGGACCCGCCGCCCTCAATTTCATCCGGGACATCACCGCCCGGAAGCGGCTGGAGGACCAGTTCCACCAGGCCCAGCGGATGGAGGCCATCGGAACCCTGGCCGGCGGCGTGGCTCACGACGTGAACAACCTGCTCATGGGGATTCAGGGCTACGTCTCCCTGATGCTCCTCAACCTGGACCCGGACCACCCCCACTTCAAAAAGCTGAAAAACATCGAAGCGTCCGTGGAAAGCGGGGCAGGGCTCACCCGACAGCTCCTCGGGTTCGCCCGGGGCGGGAAATACGAGGTGCGGACCACCGATCTCAACCGCCTCGTGCGCGAAAAGACCCGGATGTTCGGCGCGGCCCGCAGGGAGCTGACCATCCGGGAATCCTACGCCGAGGCGTGCCTGAGCGTGGAGGCGGACCGGAGCCAGATGGAGCAGGTCCTGCTCAACCTCTACATCAACGCCTGGCAGGCCATGCCCGACGGCGGCGTCCTGACCGTGGAGACCCAAAACATCCGGCTGGAGAACAGCGAAGCGGCGGAACTGGACGCGGCGCCCGGGCCGTTCGTCAAACTGTCGGTGGCCGACACCGGCGTCGGCATGGACCCGGCGGTTCAGGAACGGATCTTCGAGCCGTTTTACAGCACCAAGGAGCGGGGCAGGGGGACCGGCCTCGGGCTGGCCTCCACCTACGGCATCGTCAAAAACCACGGTGGGGCCGTCCGGGTCTTCAGCGAGCCGGGGGAGGGGAGCCGTTTCGAAATCTTTCTGCCCGCGGTGGACGCCCGTCCGGCCGAGAACCCCGCGACTTGCGGCGATCTTCTTCAAGGGGAAGAGACCCTTTTGCTGGTGGACGACGAGGCGACCCTCCGGGAGATCGGCGGCGAGATGCTCCAGCGGATCGGATACCGCGTGCTGACCGCCGCCGGCGGGGCGGAAGCCATCGACCGCTACCGGGAAATGGGCGACGAAGTAGACCTGGTGATCCTCGACATGATCATGCCGGACATGGGCGGGAGCGAGACCTACGACCGGCTGAAGGCGATGGACCCGGAGATCCGGGTGCTCCTGTCCAGCGGCTACAGCCTCGACGGCCAGGCCGCCGACATGATGGCCCGGGGGTGCGACGGGTTTATCCAGAAGCCCTTCAAGCTGGCGGCCCTTTCCCGGAAGATCCGGGAGGTGCTGATGATAGGGGGTTGATCACGGTTTCGACCGCTCGAAGAGCCGCTCCGCATCCTCCCTCCGGCACAACTCGGTGCCGGGGGTCGTCACGGCGGCGGCCCCGGCGGCCACGCCGAACCGGGCCGCGTCGGGGATCGACCGCCCCCGGCTCAGCCCCAGAACGATGCCGGCGACCATGCTGTCGCCGGCCCCGACCTTGCTTTTGATGGAGACGGTGGGGGCCCGCAACCGCCGGCACTGGTCTTTCCAGGCCAGCATGGCGCCCGCCGCGCCCAGGGAAGCGACCACCACTTCGACGACGCCGTCCCGGGTCAGTCGACAGGCCAGTTCTTCCAGTTCCTCTTCATCCTGGAAATCGTCCGTCCCGGCCAGGGTCCGGAGTTCCGCCACATTGGGCTTGACCAGAAACACCCCCTCGCGAACCGCTTCCACCAGGGGGTCTCCCGAGGCATCCAGGATCATCCGGGTCCCTTTTTCGCGGCACAGCCGCGCCAGCCGGGCGTAGAAATCATCGGGAACCCCGGGGGGACGACTCCCGCTGGCCACCAGGTAATCGGGGGCCGGGTCGCGGTCCCGGAGGGAATCGAGAAGCCCGCGCCACTCCGATTCCGAAACCTCCGGACCCGGCATGCCGAACCGGTATTGTTCCCCGGACTTGTCTTCGTAGACGATGAGGTTTTCCCGGGTCGGTTCCGCGATGGGGACGGGCCGGTGGTCCAGCTTCTCTTCGTCGAGGAGATCCTGGAGCCGGCGGCCCTGGAGGCCGCCGGCCAGGTAGAGCGCGGTGGATTCGCCCCCCAGCTTCCGGATGGCCCGGGAGACGTTGAGGCCGCCGCCGCCGGGCTCGTACCGGGGCGAGCGGCAGCGGAGTTTTTTTTCAGAGGTCACATGATCGACTTCGGCGCTCTTGTCGATGGTGGGATTGAGGGTAAGGGTCAGGGTCGAGGCCATCACCGCGCTCCGGTGGCCCGATCCGCCTGGTAGCATTGTTTTTCCACGTACTGCTTGTTTTTATCGTCCCAGACGGCTTCGGTTTCGTGGATGTATTTGGGGCCGCCTTCCCAGGCGCCGCAGGCCGCCACCACGGTCTCGCCCATCTCGAATTTCCGGCCGCAGGCCGGGCATCCTTCGGCGTTGAGCTGCCCCATCTTTTCTAAATCCATCACCATTTTATTGCCCGCGGGCGTCGACATCACCATGGCGTCCTCCTCTTTTACAGTTTCTCTTCAAATGTTCCGGTGCGGCCCGGTGGGTGTTCCTACCTTTCCACTATTTCACAGACGGCCCCCGGGAACAATCGGGTAAAGACCGTATTATCGGGTAAACAACACCCCAGCGGCGGCGCAGGATCCGCTATCCCCGTTGGCCGCCGTTTCCTTTTTGCTTTGCCAGGGCTTCCAGTTTTTCGTTGATGTCGGTTAACAGCCGCTCGTGTTCGGCCAGTTTGTGATCGATGCTGTCCAGTTGCCGGCAGTGGCGTTCTTCGAACTTTTCCTGCTGGGTGGTGCGCGCTTCCCTGGACTCCCGACCCCGTCGATAGGCCTTCCAAAGTTCGACGGCGATGAACGCGGCCGTGCCGAAGGCCGCGCAGATCCCCAGATTGGCGAGATCCAGCGGAACGGTCTTCAGGAAGGTGTGGGCATAGGGCACATAGAGGATGGCGATCTGGAGGGCCAGGATGGACAGGCACATCCAGAGCAGCAACGGATTGCCGAAGAGTTTGAGGGAAAAGAAGGACTCCCGGTCCGACCGCATGGCCAGGGCCTGGCCGATCTGGAGAAAGGCGATGAGCGTGAAGATGACGGTCTGCCATTCCCGGTCGCCCAGGTAATGGAAATACCAGGCGCCCACGCCCAGGGCCGCGGCCCCGATCACCAATCCGACTATGGACACCTGCTGAATCCCGCCCCGGCTGAAGACGCCCTCGTCGGGCCGGCGGGGGGGGCGGTTCATGGTGTGCGGCTCGGGCGGCTCCACGCTCATCCCCAGGCCCAGAAGGCCGTCGGTGATCAGGTTGAGCCAGAGGAGCTGGAGGGGCATCAGGGCCAGGGAGATGCCGAAGAGCGGGGCGCACATCATGACCAGCACCTTGCCGGCGTTGCCGGCGATGGAGTATTTGACGAACCGGCGGACGTTGTCGCCGATGACCCGCCCTTCCTCCACGGCGGCCACGATGGTGGCGTAGTTGTCGTCCAGGAGGACCATATCCGCCGCCTCCTTGGAGACGTCGGTGCCGGTGATTCCCATGGCCACGCCGATGTCGGCGTTTTTGAGGGCCGGGGCGTCGTTGACCCCGTCGCCGGTCATGGAGGCGATCTCGCCGTTGCGCTGGAGGGCCCCCACGATTTTGAGCTTGTGTTCCGGCGACACCCGGGCGAAGACCGACGCGTCTTTTACCGCCCGGGCCAGCTCCCGCTCGGTCATCTTGTTGAGTTCGGGGCCGCTCAGGACCCGGTCGTTGTCGGCGATCCCCAGTTCCTGGGCGATGTTGAGGGCGGTCAGGGGGTGGTCCCCGGTGATCATGATGGGCCGGATTCCGGCGGTCTTGCACTTGTCCACCGCCGCCTTCACTTCGGGGCGGGGCGGGTCGATGAGGCCGAAAAGTCCGATGAGGACCAGGTCTTTTTCGTCGTCCAGGTCCACTTCGCCGGGAGCGGCGTCCATAAAGCGCGCCCCCAGTCCCAGCACCCGCATGCCGCGCTCCGTCAGCCGCCGGTTGTCCGAAAGGATCTGTTCCCGCATCTCTTCGTCCAGCTCCCGGACGCCGTCTTCCGTCATCACGGCCGTTGCGATCTCCAGGAGCGGACCCACGGCCCCTTTTGTGACGCCGATATGGGCATTCCCGTCGCCCAACAGATCGGCGAACCGGTTCGGGAGGTCGTTCCGGTTCTCCGGGAGGTCGTGGAAGGTGGTCATCCGCTTCCGGTCGGAATCGAAGGAGAGTTCATGGGTTCGGGGCAGCTGCTCCTCCAGCATGGGAAAGCTGAGACCGACCCGCGTGGCGGCCAGCCGCAGGGCGCCCTCGGTGGGATCGCCCCTGGTCTCGATGCGGTCGTTTTCCGGGTCTTTCTCCAGCCGGGCGTCGTTGCACAGGGCGCCGCCCGCCAGCAGCAGGAGGGCCCGGTCGGGAACCTGTTTAAGCCGCTCGGCGTCGTGTTCGTCGAGGGTCGGGTTCCGGGGCTCATCCAACTGAGCCAGCTCGAACCGTTCGCCGGGAACCACGACTTCCGTAACGGTCATCCGGTTCTGGGTGAGGGTGCCGGTCTTGTCGGTGCAGATGGTGGTCACCGAGCCCAGGGTCTCCACGGCCGGCAGCTTGCGGATCAGGGCGTTCCGGGACAGCATCCGCTGGGACCCCAGGGAGAGGGTCAGGGTGACCACCGCGGGCAGCCCTTCGGGGACCACCGCCACCGCCAGGGAAACCGCCACCAGGAACATCTCCTTCAGGGCCTGATCCAGGAAAAAATAACCGATGGCGGCCACGATGACGGAGACCACGATGCCCAGGGCGGCCAGCATCTTGCCCACGTTGTCCAGCTCCTGCTGCATGGGGGTCCGGCCCGATTCCCCCTCCTGGATCATGGCGGCGATGTTGCCCATTTCGGTGGCCATGCCCGTGGCGGCTACGATGCCGACGGCCCGGCCGCTGTTGACCACCGTGCCGGAAAAGGCCATGTTCTTCCGGTCCCCCAGCGCGGGATCTTCCTCGTCGATGGGTTCGGCGTGCTTGTTGACCGATTCCGATTCGCCGGTCAGGGCCGCTTCGTCCACCTTGAGATCGTAGACCTTCATGAGCCGCATGTCGGCCGGGACGACGTTGCCCGCCTCCAGGCAGACGATGTCCCCCGGCACGAGTTCCCTGGCGGAGATCTCCACATCCTCGCCGTCCCGCCGGACCCGGACCGTGGGGACGGCCATTTCCCGGAGGGCCGCCATGGCCCGGTCCGCCCGATAATCCTGCACAAACCCCAGGATGGCGAAGAGCAACACGATGGCCATGATGGCCCCGGCCTCCAGATAGTCGCCGATGAAGCCGGAAATGACGGCCGCCACGATGAGGATGATCACCATGGTCTGGGCGAACTGCTCCAGCAGGATGAGCCAGGCGCCGCGGGTCCCTTTTTCCTCCAGTTCGTTGGAGCCGTGGGATTCCAGCCGTTTTTGGGCTTCTTCGGCGGTCAACCCGTCGGCGTCGGCGTCCAGTTCCTTCAGCGCATCTTCGGTGGTCAGCTTGTACCAGTCGGCCATGGGTTCGTCTCCGGGTGGCGTTAAAATCGAAAAAATGATCGGACGGCGCCGCCCTGGCGCGGCGAGATTATCCCGCTATTATCACAGAGATCGACAACGGTCGCAATAAGGGAAAGACTGTATTTTGCGGCGGCCTCGACCATCCGGGTTGTTTTGCGGAGGGGAATGGTCCAAACAGAGAAAGGATATCCGATGCGCATCTTGTGGACCGGCCGTTTTGCTGATATACTTTACCTCACGATGCGAATGGAAAGGCGCAGGTGGCAAGAAAAGCGCCCCCCGCGGAAACCGACGCCTGGAATTATTTAAAAAGATGACCGCCTACTTCATCCGACGATTCCTGCTGATCATCCCGACCTTTATCGGTATCACCATCATGGTGTTCACCATCACCCGGTTCGTCCCCGGCGGACCCATCGAGCGGATCATCCAGCAGGCTCAGCAGATGCAGTCGGCCTCCGGCGCCGGCCCGGCCGGCATGGGGGAGCGAGGGTCGCAACCCCTGTCCGAAAGCCAGATCCAGCAGCTCAAGGAATATTACGGCTTCGACAAGCCGGTGCTGGTCAGCTACGCTGAATGGCTGGGAAAGGTGTTCACCGGAGATCTGGGCACATCCACCCGGTATTACGACCCGGTCTGGGACATGATCAAGCGCCGGATTCCCATCTCGCTGTACTTCGGCGTCCTGACCATGATTCTGGTCTACGGGGTGTGCATCCCCCTGGGGCTGGCCAAGGCCATCCGGCACAAAAGCCTTTTCGACAACGTCTCGTCGGTGATCGTCTTCATCGGTTACGCCATCCCCGGCTGGGTGGCCGGGGTGCTGCTGCTGATGCTGTTTTCCTCCAAATGGGAAATCTTTCCCCTGGGCGGATTGACCAGCGATCTGTTCTTCGAATTCACGCTGTGGGAAAAGGTCCTGGATGTCCTTCACCACACGGTCCTGCCCCTGGCCGCCTACGTGGTGGGGTCGTTCACGGTGATGACCTTCCTCATGAAGAACACGGTCATGGACAACCTGGCGTCCGACTATGTCCGGACCGCCATCGCCAAGGGACTCCCCTTCCGGAAGGCGGTCTTCCGCCATGCGCTGCGGAACAGCCTGATTCCCATCGCCACCCATTTCGGCAACAATATCTCCATCATCCTGACGGGGTCGTTTCTCATCGAAAAGGTCTTCAACATCGACGGCATGGGGCTGCTGGGCTACGAATCGGTGGTGGACCGGGACTACCCCGTGGTCATGGGCATCCTGGTCATATCGTCGCTGCTCTTGATGATCGGCAACATTCTATCGGACATCTGCGTGGCCATCGTCGATCCCCGGGTGCAGTTCAAATGAAGCTCTTCCGGAACATCAATCCCCTGACCCTGCGTAAACTCCGGCGGTTCAAGTCGATCCGGCGGGGCTATTATTCCTTTATTATCTTCTCCCTGATGATCCTCGTGGCTGTCTTCGCGGAACTGCTGGTGAACAGCCGGGCGTTGGTGGTCCATTGCGACGGCGACTATTATTTTCCGACGTACCGCCAGATGATCCCCGGTACGGTCTTCGGCCTCGACTACGACTACGAAACGGACTACCGGGACCTGAAGCAGAAATTCGCCGTGGAAGGGGAGGGCGACTGGGTGCTCATGCCGCCGGTCCCCTACAACCCATACGAAAACGACCTGCGGGAGGGCAGCTACCCTCCTTTCCCTCCCTCGGCCGAAAGCCGCCATTACCTGGGCACCGACGTGGTGGGGAGAGACATCGTGGCCCGGCTGGTCTATGGCTTTCGCATCGCCATCTTCTTTTCTCTTGGACTCCTGGTGGTCAACTACACCATCGGGATCTCCATCGGCTGTTCCATGGGCTATTTCGGGGGGAAATTCGATCTGTTTTTCCAGCGGATCATCGAGATCTGGTCCAATGTCCCGTTTCTCTATGTGATCATCATCATTTCCTCCATCCTGGTTCCCAATTTCTGGCTGCTCATCGTCATCATGGCCTTTTTCGGATGGATCAGCATCACCTGGACCATGCGCACCATCACTTACAAGGAAAAGGAGCGGGAGTACGCCCTGGCGGCCCGGGCACTGGGGGCGTCCAACATCCGGATCATCTTCAACCACATCATCCCCAACACCGTGGCCATCATCGTCACCTTCGCGCCCTTCGCCGTCTCCAGCGGCATCGTGGCCCTGACCTCCCTCGATTACCTCGGCTTCGGCCTGCCGCCCCCGACCCCGAGCTGGGGCGAACTCCTCCAGCAGGGATGGGCCAACATGTGGGCCTGGTGGATCGCCGGCTCGGTGATCGCGGGGCTGGTGACGACGCTGCTGACCGTGACGTTTATCGGCGAGGCGGTGAGAGAGGCGTTCGATCCGAAGTTGCATACGGTGTATGAATGAAGCATTTTAATTCGTTATGCATGTGATCACCAAGAAGCGCCTGGATGAATTTTCAGAGGTCCACCCAAATTGCCGGAGCGCGCTTGAGAATTGGTATCGGATCGTAAAGCATAACAGGTTCAGATCGTTTTCCGAACTCAGATCACATTTTTCAGACGCCGACAAGGTCGGAAAACTGATCGTTTTCAACATAGGCGGAAACAAAGTGCGACTGATCGCTTCGATTCATTTCAACCGCGACAAGCTCTATATCCGCCATGTATTGACGCACGAAGAATATGATAAAGGAAAATGGAAAGAATAGCCGTGATGGAAGCAACAGAAAGGTATAATCTGGATGAGATATCGGACCACTGGAGAGCGCTCGCGCCCTTGTTGTCGGTTCCAAATTCGGAAGCGGAGTACGATCAACTGGTCTCTTTTCTGGACAGCCTGATCGACACAGTGGGCGACGACGAAAACCATCCACTGGCGTCTCTCATGGACACAGTGGGCGCTTTGATTGAGATCTACGATAACGAACATCATCCCTTTTCAGAGGGCGATCCCATAAACGCTTTAAAATATTTGATGGAGATCAACGAATTAACGGAAAGCGGCCTCCCGGAAATCGGAACCGCGGAAGAGGTGTCCGACATCCTTAATCACAAACGGGAATTGACCATCCATCAGGTCCATGTGCTTGGAAAGCGTTTTCAGGTAACACCCGAGACGTTTGTATGAATTCATCATCTAAATACCTCCCCATTGGCGTCCAGGATTTTGAAAAGATTCGACAGAAAGGATTGTCCATGATTCGTCTTAAGAAAACGATTTCCCTCGCAAGCCTCGCGTTGGCTCTGCTCCTGTTGGTCGTCGTTACTTCCGCCTCAGCGGACACGCCGAAACTCCCAGACAACCTCGAATGGCTCACCAACGACACCGATCCGACCTACGCCTCGCCGGACGCCAAAAAAGGCGGCATGTTCAACACCACCATCATGAGCTTTCCGCTCACCTTTCGGGTGGTGGGCCCGGATTCCAACTCGTCCTTCCGGTCGGCCATCCTGGGCAACCAGTTGAGTCTTATCGGGATTCATCCCAACACCGAAAACATCGTCCCTGAACTGGCCACCCACTGGGCCTACGGCGACGACAAGAAGACCATGTATTTCAAGCTCAACCCCAGGGCCCGGTGGTCCGACGGCGAACCGGTGACGGCCGGCGATTTCGCCTATACGCTGGAGTTCATGCGCTCAAAGCACATCATCGCGCCCTGGTACAACGACTATTACACCCAGGAGATCGACCGGGTCGATGTTTTCGACGACCATACCCTGGCCGTGGTGTCCACCAAGGCCGTTCCCGACCTGCATCTCAAGATCGGACTCGGCCCCACTCCCCGGCATTTCTACGGCGAGCTGGATGAAACCTTCGTCCGGAAATACAACTGGGCCATCGTCCCCAACACCGGGCCCTACCAGATCGCCGATTTCCGCAAGGGCCGCCACATCATCTTCAAGCGGAAACCGGACTGGTGGGCCGACGACCTGCGCTATTTCAAGAACCGGTTCAACGTCGATTACGTCAAATACACCGTGGTCCGGGATTTCAACATGATGTGGGAGCATTTCAAGCGGGCCAAGATGGACGCCTTTCCCATCACCATCCCCCAATACTGGCACGTCAAATCGAATATCCGGGAATTCGGCAACGGCTACATCCACAAAATCTGGTTTTTCAACAACACCCAGCAGTCGGCCCAGGGACTGTGGCTCAACCAGGCCCGGAAGATTTTCGAAGACCGCAACGTCCGGTACGCCTTCGCCCACGCCATGAACATCGAAAAGGTCATCGACCAGGTGCTCCGGGGCGATTACTACCGGCTGGAAGGCCCCTACGTGGGATACGGCCCGTATTCCAACACCAGCATCCGGGCCCGGCGGTTCGATCTCGACAAGGTCGACCGGTACATGACCGATTCCGGCTGGAAACGGGGATCCGACGGCATATGGGAGAAGGGGGATATGCGGTTTTCCGTCGAGGTCGTCTACAGCAACGACGAGCACACGCCGCGGCTGGTGGTGCTCAAGGAAGAGGCCAAAAAGGCGGGCATCGAACTGCGGCTCCAGAAGCTGGACGCCTCGGCGGCCTACAAAAAGATCATGGAAAAGAAACACGACGTGGCCTGGATGGGCTGGTCCACCTCTCTCCGGCCCCATTTCTGGGAGCACTGGCACTCGGTCAACGCCTTCAAGCCCCAGACCAACAACATCACCAACACCGCCGATCCCGAACTGGACAAGAGGATCGAAACCTACCGCAACTCCCTGGACGAAGACGAGCGAATCGACCTGTCCCAAAAAATCCAGGCCAGAGTCCATGAGATCGGACCCTTCGTGCCCACCTTCATGGTCCCCTACGTCCGTCAGGCCTACTGGCGCTGGTGGCGACTGCCGGAACCGCCGGGAACCCAACACACCGGCGACCTCTTCTCCCCCTTCGACAGCGCCACCGGCGGCCTTTTCTGGTTCGACGAGGAGATAAAAGAAGAAACGGAAGAGGCCACGAAGCGGAACCGGCCGCTGGAACCGGTGACGGTGGTGGATGAGACGTATAAGATGTCGTTTATTAAGGAATAGGGAACAGGGACAGAGGGACAGAGGGACAAAGGGACAAAGGGACAAAGGGGTGATGGGGCAACCCGTCCACCTTGTCCACTTCGTCCACTGAGTCCACTCTGTCCATTTTGGGGGCTGAAGATCAATGGTCATCATGGTGAAGAAAGCGCATTTCATTGGATAACATTTTGGAAGTCAAAAACCTCGTCACGGCCTTCGACACGGAAGAGGGGCGCATCCGGGCGGTGGACGATGTGAGCTTTTCAGCAGCGAGGGGCGGCACCCTGGGCATCGTCGGGGAATCGGGGTGCGGCAAGAGCGTCACGGCCCTGTCGGTGATGCGGCTGCTGCCCAAGCCCATGGGGCAGATCCTGTCGGGGGAGATTTGGTTCGACGGGGTGGACCTCGCCCGGCGGCCCGCCGACGAGATGCACCATATCCGGGGCAACCGGATCTCCATGATCTTCCAGGAGCCCATGACCGCGCTCAATCCGGTCCACCGCATCGGTCGCCAGATCGCAGAGGTCTTCCGGCTCCATTTTCCGGACATGGAAGAGAATGAGATCAGGGATGCGTCCCTGGAGATGCTCCGGAAAGTGGGCATCCCGGAACCGGCCCAGCGGCTGCGGGAATACCCGCACCAGATTTCCGGCGGCATGCGCCAGCGGGTCATGATCGCCATGGCGTTGGCCTGCAAGCCGGAGATCCTCATCGCCGACGAGCCGACGACGGCCCTGGATGTGACCATCCAGGCCCAGATCCTGGCGCTGATCCGGGATCTCCAGGCCGAAACCGGCATGTCGGTGATCTTCATCACCCACGACCTGGGGGTCATCGCGGAGATCTGCGACGACGTGGTGGTGATGTACGCGGGCAAGGTGGCGGAATCCGCCCCGGCCTCCGAGCTGTTTCACAACCCGAGACACCCCTACGCACGCGGCTTGCTCACGTCCATCCCCCGGCTGGAGACGCCCCGGAAGAGCCGGCTGCCCATCATCGAGGGCATGGTGCCGAGCCTCTACGACCTGCCGGAGGGATGCCGGTTCCAGAACCGCTGCCCCCATGCCCGGCCGATCTGCAAAGAGGGGCCGCCGCTCTACGAAGTGAAGGACGGCCATCGGGCGGCCTGTCATTTTTGGGACGATCTGCCGGCATTTGAAAAACCCACCGATCGAATCGCGGCGGCGCCGGAATACGGGGCTGAACCGGAACCGGCGCGAGATGGAGCACCCGCTGCGGAAACCGACGCGGAATCCGCTATCGCCCTGGAGGTGAAGGACCTGACCATGCACTTTCCGGTCCGGGGCGGCGTTTTCCTGCGACAGGTGGCCACGGTTCACGCGGTGGATGGGGTCTCTTTCCGCATCCGGAAAGGGCGGACCCTGGGCCTGGTGGGAGAGTCGGGATGCGGCAAGACCACGGTGGGCCGCTGCATCATCCGGCTCTACGAGCCCACCGACGGTTCGGTCCTTTTTGACGGCCGGGACCTGTGCCGCCTGAGCCGGGGAGAACTTCGGGCGGTCCGTCGGGACGTCCAGATGATGTTCCAGGATCCCTTCGAGTCCCTGAACAGCCGCCATACGGTCGCCGGCATCGTGGGGGAGCCGTTCACCATCCACAACATCGGCACGGCCGGGGAACGGCGGGAGCGGGTCGCTTCGCTCATTTCACGGGTGGGCCTGTCCGAGGGCGTCCTGACGCGGTTTCCCCATGAATTTTCCGGAGGCCAGCGCCAGCGCATCGGCGTGGCCCGGGCGCTGGCCCTGAATCCGCGGATCATCGTGGCCGACGAACCGGTATCGGCCCTGGACGTCTCCATCCAGTCCCAAATCCTCAACCTGTTGCTGGACCTCCAGCGTGAGATGGGCCTCACCTATCTGTTCATCTCCCACGACCTGTCGGTGGTCAAACACATCTCCGACCACATCGCGGTCATGTACCTGGGAAAAATCGTCGAACACACCGACGCGGACACGATTTACGACAAACCCCTTCACCCCTACACACGGGCCCTGATCTCGGCCATTCCCGTGCCCGACCCGGACGCCGAACGGAACCCGCGGATTCTCGGCGGCGACGTGCCTTCGCCGGTCCATCCGCCGTCCGGATGCCGGTTCCGGACGCGGTGCCCCATCGTCATCGACCACTGCGCCGAGGAAGCGCCGCCGTTGGCGCCGGCGCCGGGGACCGAAGGGGATTCGCATTTGGTGGCCTGTCATCGGGTGGAGGAGGTCATGACGAGGCCCTACGAGTCCTTACAGAATGACTCGGCAAACGCCAAGCAGTAAAAGGCCCGGAATGGACCTCATCGTCAAAATGAAATTCGGCGCCCACCTTTACGGGACGGCCACGGAAAACTCGGACATCGACTACAAGGGCGTGTTCCTGCCGACGAAGGAAGAGATTCTGCTGGGGACCGTGCCCAAATGCCGGAGTTTCAGCACGAAAACCGACGATCTGAAAAACGACGCCGCCGATGTGGACGAGGAGATCTATTCCCTGCATTATTTCATCAAACTGGCCTGCGACGGACAGACCGCGGCCATGGACATGCTCCATGCGCCCGACGACATGATTATCGAGACCTCGTCCATCTGGCGGGCCATCGTATCCGAGCGCCATCGCTTCTACACCCGAAGCCTTAAGTCCTTCATCACTTATGCGCGCCGCCAGGCCAGCAAGTACGGCATCAAAGGGGAGCGCTTGAACGCGGCGACGCAAGTTCTGGACGTTCTGAAATCGGTGGACCCCGAATCCCGGCTTCGAACGATCTGGGATCGATTGCCCCGAATTCCATATTGTCGCGACGCCGGCATCGACCCCAACGGCATGCGACAATATCAGGTCTGCGGCAAAATCTTCCAGGAATCCGCCGCGGTCGGCTATGTCGTCCCGATTCTGGAAAAATTTCGCAGCGATTACGGACGACGCGCGAAACAGGCGGCTGAAAACCGGAACATCGACTGGAAGGCGGTCTCCCATGCCCTGCGGGCCGCCCTGCAAACAGAAGAGATCATGACGCGAAACACCATCACCTTCCCGCTTAAAGCGGCGCGGTTTCTGAGGCAGGTGAAGGAAGGCCGGCTCGATTACACGACGGAAGTCGCGCCGGTCCTCGACAACCTGATGGACGAGGTGGAAGAACGGGTCGAAAATAGCGCCCTGCCGGACCACGTCGATCGGTCGTACTGGCGCCGATTCCTTTGCGACACGCTTGAACGGGAACGGTTTTCCAAGGGCGAAAGCGGATGAAATCGACCCTCTTGCGCCATCTGGACCACATCGAAAAAGAACACGGCGTCTCGATCCTGCTGGCCTGCGAATCAGGCAGCCGGGCCTGGGGATTTCCGCGAAGAACAGCATGGCGAAATCGACGGCGGGGGGAACGATCCGCGCCAAAACCTACCTGTACGCCCTCCGGCCGGTTTTCTGCTGTGAATGGATCATCGAGCACGGCGCCCAGCCGCCGGTGAGAATGGCCGATCTGATTTCGGCGATCCCCATGGACCGGCGGGTCAAGGGCCGGATCCTTCAACTCATCGAGCTGAAAAAAGACCGATCGGAAGCCTTTTGCGTCGAACGGTCCCATCTGATCGACGCGTATTTGGAACAACGCGTCGCGGAGATCGAGGCGCACATGCCGGAAAATACGCCCAAGCCGCCATCGGCGGCATTCGACGCGGTGTTTCGGGATATTCTCGAAGGGTTGTCTTCGACAACATCTAACGCAATGTGATAGAATGCTTCTGGATCGATCACTGCGCCGAGAGATGGCCGTCCCTGCGGCCGGCGCCGGGAACCGAAGGGGATTCGCTTCTGGCGGCGCGTCATCGGGTGGCGGAGGTCATGACGAAATCCTATGACTCGCAAATGCATGACTAGACAAATACATATGTAAGAAGAGCATAAACATGAAGTTGATTATGACCCATGACATGGTGGGAAACGGTCAAACCAGCCGCTGAAACGGCGGCTCACCCATAAACGGAAGAAAGAACAGCATATGCCAGATCTTAACGCGGCGGCGGCAACGCCCCCCGGCGCATCGATCCCCAAAACCCCCACCCGCATCCGGGGGCTGGACGACATCCTCGCCGGCGGGCTGCCCGTCGGGCGGATCACCCTGTTCAGCGGCGGACCCGGCGCGGGCAAGACCGGGCTGTCCGCGGAATTTCTATACCGGTGCGCGGCATCCGGCGAACCCGGCGTGCTCGTCTCCTTCGAGGAACGGGCCGAAGACCTCCGAAGCGACCTGCATCGTCATCGACGCCATCGACGCGCTGATGCGCGTTTTCGGCGATCCGGAGCGGGAGCGGGAGGAACTCCACGCCCTGCTCGACTGGTTTCGCACCCGCGGATTGACGGCCGTTCTCACCGCCAAATCCGACCCGTCCGGCCGCCAGATCTATCCGTTCCTGGACTACATGGCCGACTGCGTGCTGTACCTCGATCAGCGGTTCGAGGGCCAGGTGCGCACCCGACGGCTCCAGGTGGTCAAATACCGCGGGTCCGGATTCCTGTCCAACGAGCACCCTTACATCATCGGGCGGGGCGGTTTCGTCTTTATGCCGGTCTCTTCGACGTCCCTGACCAACAAGGCCCTCGGCGAGCCCATTTCCAGCGGCAATGAATCACTGGACGCGATCCTCGGCGGCGGCTATCTCCGGGGGGCCTGCGTGCTTCTTTCCGGGGCCAGCGGGACGGGCAAGACCACCCTGGCCCGCACCTTCGTCCGCCGGGCCCGCCGGGCCTGCCGGAACGACGAGCGGGTGCTCTTCATCGGCCTGGAGCAGTCCGAGGAAGCCTTGGTCGCGGAAATGCGCAGCGTCGGCCTGGATCTGACGCCGCATCTGGAGGCCGGCCGCCTGACCATTTTGACGGCCATGCCGGAGTCGGCGGGTGTGGAGTTCCACCTGGCGCGGTTTCTGGATGCGCTGGCGGATATCCGGCCGCGCCATCTGGTGGTGGACGCCGTTTCCGCCTGCCGGCGCATGGGGTTGGACAAGGCCGCCTTCGAATTTCTCGTCCGCCTGCTGACCGCGTGCAAGGATCTGCTGGTGATGGACGGCGATCCCCCCGGGTGCGTCATCGGCAACCTGAGCGATCGCCGGAAAGTCCGCGGAGCCCTTGGCCTGGAAAAGGAGACATCGTGACGGACGACATCGCGGCGCTCCGACGCCGTTTGGAACGGGCCGAAGCCATGGTCGAGGCCCTGCAGGGCGGCCAGGTGGACGCCGTGGTGGGCAAAAGCGGCGTGGCCTTGCTGAAGCTCAGGGAGGCGGAGGCGGCCCTCGAAGCCAGCGAACGGTTCGCCAAACAGGTGATCGACGCTTCCCTGACCGGCATCTACATCCACGACCTGGACACGGGGATCAATGTTTTCATCAACCCCGCCTACACCCGGCTGACCGGCTATACACTGGACGATCTCAACCGGATGGGCGCGGAAACGTTCTTCAATCTGTTCCATCCGGACGACCGCCCCGCGGTGACCGCCCACCTGGACGCCCTGCGACGGGCGGAAAACGGGGAAAACCGGGAGGCGACCTTTCGGTTCCGAACGGAGGACGGCCGCTGGATCTGGCGCCATTCCCGGGCGGCGGTCTTTTCCCGGCGCGAACACGGCGCGGCCCGGCGGATCATCGGGAATTTCCAGGATATTACCGATTGGAAGCGGGCCGAAAGGGCGCTGAAGGAAAGCGAGGCCCGGTTCCGCGACATGAGCAACGGCCTCCCCCTCATTGTCTGGGTTCACGACGCCCAGGGTCGCCTTATCTTCGTCAACGACACCTACTGCGCGTTTTTCGGCATCGACGAGGAGGAGGCTTTCGGTCAAAAGTGGAAGACCCTCGTTCATCCGGAGGACGGGGCCGGTTATACCGACGCCTTTCTCGCCTGCGTTCTGGAGCAACGGCCCTTCAACGCCCAGGCCCGGGTGATGGACGGCCGGGGCCGGTGGCGCTGGATCGAATCCTGGGCCCGCCCCCGGTTATCCGACGAAGGACGATTCCTGGGCATGGTCGGCGCCAGCGCGGACATCACCGACCGGAAGCGGATCGAAGCGGAACTCGAAACCGCCTCCCGGCGCAAGGACGAATTCCTGGCCATGCTGGGCCATGAATTGAGAAACCCCCTGGCGGCCATCGGGACGGCCCTGAAAGCCGCCCGGAGAGAAGGGAAACAATCGGCCCGTCACTGGACGGACGAGATCGTCCAGCGGCAGGTCGAACTGCTCCGGCGGCTGGTGAACGATCTGCTGGACGTCTCCCGGATCACCCGGGGCAAGATCGCGCTCGATAAAACGCCCGTGAACATCGGCCGGCGTCCGCGGGACGCCGTCCGGACCCTGGAACAGATCGATCCGGCCGGGAGCGGCCGGGTAACGGTGTCCGAACCCGAGACGCCGCTCTATGCATCGGCCGATCCGGTCCGCCTCGACCAGATCCTTTCCAATCTTTTGGGAAACGCCGTCAAATACAGCCCCGAGGGCGGCGAGATCCGCCTGTCCGCCGAAAAACAGGGGGACGACGTCCTGGTGCGCTGCCGGGACCGGGGCATCGGCATCCCCCCGGATCGGATTCCGGACATCAGCGGGAAAAACCGCCCGGTGGGCGGGGAAGCCGATCCCGCGCCCCGGCGCATTCTCATCTCCCACGGCTACCAGACGGTCCTGGTCAAGTCCGGAGAGATCGGCGTTCAAAAGGCTGAAGATTTCCGCCCCGACATCGTATTGTGCGATCTGCGGCTGCCCGGGATGGACGGCGTCGAGACGGTCGGAAAACTCCGGGAGATGGACGCCGTCCGA
>CAZZBE010000016.1:14096-15602 GCA_964652715.1 uncultured Desulfobacteraceae bacterium | reverse complement strand
CGGGATGGACGGCGTCGAGACGGTCGGAAAACTCCGGGAGATGGACGCCGTCCGATCCGCCTTGATGGTGGCCCTGTCCGCCGACCGGCTCGAAGACGAGACGGATCGCCTGACGGCCGCCGGGTT
Organism: uncultured Desulfobacteraceae bacterium; assembly: GCA_964652715.1. Lineage (GTDB taxonomy): Bacteria > Desulfobacterota > Desulfobacteria > Desulfobacterales > JAABSP01 > JAABTD01. Next base: position 15,476 of record CAZZBE010000016.1, on the reverse strand, counting down.
CGACGCCGCGGTTACCAAACCCCTGGACCCGAAGGCCCTGGACCGGCTGGTGGCGGAGCACCGGCCGTCTTTGTCGCCCTGAGCTATATACCGTTGCCGCTCCGCGGCGTTCATCGGCTGGAAACTCCAAAAAAGATTCTCAAAGAGCAAAAACGGGTTGTAAAAGAAAATTATGAACAGGAAACAGATTCGTGGGATGTTATCAACCATTGTCTTGGAAAGATATAAAGATAGCCTTTTTGTTTAATTTGCTTCAACAATGCGGAGACCTAATATGCCTGTTTCAACTGAAAATGAAAAAACAACACTTTGTCTGGAGTTGCCTGTAACTTTCCAACAAGAGGCTTTAATTCGTCACGCGGCTGAAATAGCTCATAAAAGCATTACAGAATTTATTCTTCACAGTGCCTGCGCATACGCTGAAAACGCGTTATCCGATCAAAGAGTTTTTCTTTTGGATGATGAGAAATGGCAAAAGTTTCAAGAAGCTCTTGACCGGCCTGCTGTTGTGAACCCCCATTTGAAAGGACTCATGGAGGAAAAATCCCCGTGGGAATAGAAATTTCCGCGCCTGAAAAACTGACGAAACATCATGGGGTAGGGGAGTTCGACTGCGGGCGCCCGGCATTGAATGAATGGCTGAGGCGATACGCCATGCAGAATCAGCGGGCGGATTCTGCAAGAACCTTTGTGGTTGCGGATGAAAATCGGGTTGTCGGCTATTACAGTCTTGCAGTGGGAGCTGTGGACCATTCAGCGTTATGGACCAAAAAGAGCGGCGGTGGCAAAAGCGCCTGGAAGATCGTTGCCTGTAATTGAAGCACCCGGAAAGGACCCCCACTAATGAAAAACGAAGAAATCATCCGCGCCGTGGTTTACATGCTGGGGGCCGACGGCGATTACGATCCCCGGGAAATGCGGTTCCTCAATAATCTTTGCAGGCAACTGGAATTGCCCAGAAAATGCGTCATCGACGCGTTCAGGGGGATCAACAGCGGCAAAACCCGGATCAAAATTCCGGCGGACGCCGAATCGAAATCCCGCATCATGGGTCACCTCATCGATGCCGCCATGAGCGACGGCAAAATCGAGGATCGCGAGCAGAAGGCCCTCCAGAGGATGGCTGAAAAGATGGGGATCGCCGCCTCCGAGATCGCCCAACGAATCGGAAATTGCGTCCAGCGCGACGCCGAACCGGCCTACGACATCGACGCCCTCACAGCGGACGATCTGCTGGGGGGAGGCCCTAAAGCCGGGAGTCAGGTGTTGGCCAGATGCCCCAAATGCGGCTACGAAGCCATCGACCCCGACGACGCCCTGATCAAAGGCCCCCACGGCGCGGGGGAGTGCCCCTTTTGCGGGGTGATTGTGGATAAGTAC
>CAZZBE010000016.1:7440-13996 GCA_964652715.1 uncultured Desulfobacteraceae bacterium | reverse complement strand
CCACTCACGCCTCGCCGTCTTCCAGGATCACCACTTCGTAGGGCATTTTGCGAACCCCGAACTCCAGCGCCTCGTCCCTGCTGTGCATGAAGATGTCGAACCGGTGCTGTTTGCGGCGGTGACGCCGGGCCATGCGGTCCTCGCAGGTGTAAAGGCCCATCCCCAGAATGTGGATGCGGGTCCCGAACGCCATAGCGGACGGGCAGGCGATGGCCCCGATATAGACTTCATTGCCGCTGGCCATGGTCCTGGGGTCGCTGTCGGTCTCCGCCACCGACGGCGTGTAGGCGGTGAAAACACCGACGTTGCGCTCGACCTGCTTTTCGCAGGTATTGAGAGCAGCTTCCAAGGGGTTGATATTTTCGATCATTCCGTTGAATGGCGTGGTTCCCACCGAAAAAAACAATACACCCGCGACGAGAAAGATATTCATAATCGCTCTCCCATATATGTTCGGTTAAGTTGATATCAGAGCCTTGCGGCGTTTCGCGCTGTCATTCTCATTTCGTACTCATAATAGAATATAAGAGACGCCAGGGGGAAATATATGGGGTAAGGTCTGTATTCGGCCCTGTCGTAAACTGTATTTTCCCCCGGGACGGATCGTGGATTCCGGGCGTTCCTCTCCGCCCTGCTTCCACCGCCGAAACGATTATTAGGGCCTGAATCGCTCCAAAATACCCAATTTACCCCATTGTCCGCGCCGGGACCACCTGCGATTCTGTGAGGATTATGAGACCGGATCGACACCACACCCCCCGACGCTTTCTTATCCCCCGTGGAACCGAGGCATGGGGATGGGTCCTTGCGCTGGTTCCGGCGGCGTTGTCGGTGATGTTCATCCGGTTCATCGGCCCGGTGGCCGACGGACGGGCCTTCCGTTACGGATTCGAGTGGTTTCCCTCCCTGGGCGTTTCATTCAGTTTTTACATCGACGGCCTGAGCCTCCTCTTCGCCCTCCTGATCACCCTCATCGGGGCCCTGGTGGTTCTCTATGCCGGGGCTTACATGGCCGAAGAAAAACACCCGGGCCGGTTTTTCGTCTACCTGCTGGCGTTCATGGTCGCCATGCTCGGCGCGGTGCTGGCGGACAACGCCATCACGCTGTTTCTGTTCTGGGAGATGACAACCGTCACCTCCTTTCTCCTCATCGGCTTCGAGCACCGGAAAGAGGTCTCGCGCGCCGCGGCCCTCCAGGCCCTCCTGGTGACCGGCGGCGGCGGTCTGGTCCTTCTGGCTGGCCTGGTGCTGCTGACGCAGGTCGCCGGAGAAACCCAGATCTCCGCGCTGCTCCTCAAAGGGGACGCGATTCGGTCCCACGCCGCCTATCCGGCCATCCTGACCCTGGTGCTCATCGGGGCATTCGCCAAATCGGCCCAGGTTCCGTTCCACTTCTGGCTCCCCAACGCCATGGCCGCCCCCACGCCCGTGAGCGCCTACCTCCATTCGGCCACCATGGTCAAGGCGGGGATCTACCTCATGGCCCGGCTCCATCCGGTGCTGGGGGGGACCCCCGCCTGGGAGATCGCATTGACGGCCGTGGGGGGGGTGACCGTGCTCACCGGCGCCTATATGGCGGTGACCCACACGGATCTCAAGCACGTCCTGGCCTACTCCACGGTGGGGGCCCTGGGGCTGTTCACCCTGCTGCTGGGACTGGGGACGGCCCCGGCCGTCACGGCGGCCCTCCTCTACCTGCTGGCCCACGCGCTTTACAAGGGCGGCCTCTTCATGGTGGCGGGGATCCTCCACCACGAGACCGGCATCCGGGAGGCGGAATCCCTGGGCGGCCTGTGGCGGGCCATGCCGGTGACGGCGCTGGCGGCCGGGCTCGCCTTCCTCTCCAAATCGGGACTGCCGCCTTTCGTCACGTTCCTGGCCAAGGAGGAGACCTTCGGCGCCACCCTCTCGACCCCTTTTCCGACCCTTGGGTCGTGGATCATCACCGGGGCGGTGGTCCTGGTCTCCCTCTCCTTTGTGACGGCCGGCGCCATCGTGGGGGTGATGCCCTTTTTCGGCGGAAGCGCAAAACCGGACGGCGATCACCACGAGGTCTCGCCCACCTTTTTCCTGGGGCCGCTGGCGCTGGCCCTGGCCGGACTGGCCGCCGGATTTCTCCACAACCCCCTGGAGACCTGGATCCTGTCGCCGGCGGTGGCCGCGGTCCGGGGAGAGGCGCCGGATCTTCACCTGACCCTGTTGCCCCCTCCGAACCTCAAGCTGGCCCTGAGCGGACTGGCGGTGGCGGCGGGCCTTGGGGTCTACCGGTTCTGGAGCCGGCGGTTCCGGCGGGCGGTCGCCTGGTTCGACGTCTCGGACCGAATGGGGCCGGAAGCGACCTACGACATCGTGATCCGGGGGGTCCGCGCCATGGGAGACGTGGTGGCGCGCCGGCTCCAGAGCGGCAACCTCCGGCAGTATCTGCTGGTGGCGGCGATCGCCGCCCTGATGCTGATGGGCGGACCGCTGCTGGAACAGGGCCTTTCTGTTCCCGTGGATGCCGCCGGCCCGGCCTACCTCCATGAACTCGGTCTCGCCGGGATCATGCTGGCGGCCACGGTGCTGGTGGTGGTCGCCCGATCCCGGATGACCGCCATCGCGGCGTTGGGGGTGTTGGGCTACGGCATGGCCCTTTTTTTTCTCCTTTTCAGCGCGCCGGATCTGGCCATGACCCAGCTCGGCATCGAGACCCTTTCGGTGATTTTGCTGGTGCTCGCGGTCTACCGCCTGCCGCCCCGTCAGCGGTTCGCGGAGCGGTGGGGAAGCCTGGTCCAGGCCGCCGCGGCCCTGGCGGTGGGGGGGATGGTGGCGGTCCTGATGGCCGCCGTTCTCTCCCGGCCCGCCGCCGACCGGATCGGCGCCTATTTCCTGGAAAACAGCTATAAACTGGCCCACGGCAAAAACGTGGTCAACGTCATCCTGGTGGACTTCCGGGGCCTCGACACCCTGGGGGAGATCACCGTCCTCGCCCTGGCGGCGATGGGGGTCTACGCCCTCCTCCGGCTGATCCCGAGGAAAGAAAAACCCGGCAAAGAAAGGGGGGCGGCGTGAACGGCCATCGCTTCACATCGCTGATTCTGGCCGCCGCCACCCAGTATCTGCTGCCCCTGCTGCTGTTTCTGTCGGTGGACATCCTGCTCAGAGGCCACAACAAACCCGGCGGCGGGTTCATGGGCGGCATCATGGCCGCCTCGGCCCTGGCCCTTTATTTTCTGGCCCACGAGGCCGAGCCGGTCCGGCGGATCCTCCGGATCCATCCCCGCCATTTTTTCACCATGGGTTTGCTGACGGCGGCGGTCAGCGGCCTGATCCCGCTTTTTTTCGGCAAGCCCTTCATGACCGGGGTCTGGTGGGACCGGCAATTGCCGGTGATCGGGAAGATCGGCACCCCTTTGCTCTTCGACATCGGGGTCTACCACGTGGTCGTCGGCGTCATCCTGACCATCTTTCTCACCCTGATGGAGGACCGGTAGCATGGAACTCGTTTTGTCCTTTGTCACCGGCGCCATGTACGCCGCCGGCCTCTTCATGATGATGCGCCGGTCGATCTTCAACATGATCCTGGGGCTGATACTCTTCGGCCACGCCTCCAATCTGCTCATTTTCACCCTGGGCGGCCTGAAGCGGGGCCATCCCCCCTTTGTGGCGGCCGACGCCGCGGCGGCCGCCGCCGGCATGCCGGACCCGCTCCCCCAGGCCCTGATACTGACGGCCATCGTCATCGGCTTCGGGGTCAACGCCTTCGCGGTGGTCCTCATCCGGCGGGCCTACGACGCCACCGGGGCCGACGACCTGAACGGGTTGAAATCGACGGATTGTTCCGACTGATGGCCGCGTCGCCCCTTATCTGGCCGATCCTGATCCCGTTTATCACGGCCATCGTCCTGCTGCTGTTGTGGCGGCGGCCGTCCTGGCAGCGGTGGGTGGGGCTGGCCGGCGCCGCCGGACTTCTGGCCGCCGGCGTCTGGCTGATCCGGACCGTCATGACGCAGGATGTGGTTTCGGCGGCCATCGGCGACTGGCCCGCCCCCTTCGGCATCGTGCTGGCGGCCGACCGCCTCGGCGCCGCCCTGGTGACCGCCGCCGGCCTGCTGGGGGCGGCGATCCACCTCTATTCGGTCCCCGGCGTCGACGCCCGCCGGGAGGCATACGGCTATTACCCGGCCCTCCATCTGATGCTCATGGGAGTGTGCGGCGCGTTTCTGGCCGGCGACCTCTTCAACCTCTATGTCTGGTTCGAGGTGCTGCTCATGGCCTCCTTCGTGCTGCTGGAGCTGGGCGGCGAGCGGATTCAACTGGAGGCGACCCTCAAATACCTGGCCCTCAATCTGCTGGCGTCGGCGGTCTTCCTGGCGGGGGTGGGGGTGATCTACGGATTCGCCGGGTCCCTCAACATGGCCGATCTGGCGCGGCGGCTGGCCGCCCGGGGGCCGTCCCCCCTGGCCAACGGCGCGGCCATGCTGTTTCTGCTGGCCTTCGGGACCAAAGCGGCCCTGTTTCCGCTTTTTTTCTGGCTGCCCGCTTCCTACCACGCGCCGCCGGCCCCGGTGTCGGCCATATTCGCGGGCCTGCTCACCAAAGTGGGGGTCTACGCCCTCTACCGGACCTTCACCCTGATGTTTGTCGGCGACATCGCCTTTACCCACAACTGGCTCGTCGCCCTGGCCGGGCTGACCCTGGTGAGCGGCCTGCTGGGCGCCGTGGCCCAGGAGAACCTGCGGCGCGTCCTTTCCTTCAACCTGGTGGGGCACATCGGGTACATGGTGCTGGGGCTGGGGCTTTTCACCCCCATGGCCCTGGCGGGGGGGATCTTCTACACCCTCCACGACATGATCGACATCACCATCCTTTTTCTCATCGCCGGCGTGATCCGGCGCCGGGCCGGCGACGAGCGACTGGAGCGGCTGGGCGGGTTTTACGAATCCGCGCCCATTCTGTCGCTGCTCTTTCTCCTGGCCGCCTTCTCCCTGGCGGGGATGCCGCCGCTTTCCGGGTTCTGGGGAAAACTGGCCCTGATCCGCGAGGCCCTGGCGCAGGAGCGCTATCTGTCCGCGGCCGCGGCCCTCATGGGGGCCTTTCTCACCCTTTTTTCCATGGGCCTGGTGTGGACGGAGGTGTTCTGGAAGGACCGGCCGGTCGATGACCCCGCGTCATCGAGGGTCCCCCAACCGACCCGCCGCGAGACCGTCTTTCAAATGACGCCCATTGTGGGGCTGACGATTCTCTCCCTTGCCATGGGCTCTTTTCCGGAACCCTTTTTCCGGTACGCGGAAGCGGCGGCCCAAGGGTTGATGGACCCCTCCGCCTACATCCAAACCGTCCTGGGAGGCCCGCTGTGAAGACCCTGCTGCTCAACCTTTTTCTGGCGGTGGCCTGGATGGCCATCACCGGCGTGTTCACGGCGGAAAACCTGTTCGCGGGATTTCTTCTGGGGCTGGCGGTCTTGTGGCTCATCCAGAGCGCCGGCCGGCCGTCGCCCTATTTTTTCAAGTTCCATCAAATCGTCTTCTTTCTGGGGTTCTTCATCCTGGAGCTGATCAAGGCCAATCTCCGTCTGGCCATCGATGTGATCACGCCCCGCCACCGGATGAAGCCCGGGGTCCTGGCCATTCCCCTCGACATCGAAACCGACGCCGAGATCACCCTGCTGTCCACCCTCATCACCCTCACCCCCGGCACCCTGAGCCTGGACGTCTCCGACGATCGGAAGATCCTCTACATCCACGCCATGTACATCGATGATCCGGAGACCTTTCGCCAATCCGTCAAAACGGGGTTCGAAGCCCGTGTTCTGGAGCTTTTCCGATGATCGTCCATCCGTTTGTCGCTTACCTGACGACGGCGCTCATCAGCGTCTCGTTCCTTCTGACCTTCATCCGGCTGGTCATCGGCCCCACCCTGGCCGACCGGGTGGTGGCCCTGGAGCTGCTCTCCATCGTCAGCATCGGAGGGATCGCCGCCACCACGGTGCTCACCGGAGCGGCCGTCTTCCTCGACGTGGCGGTGGTGTTCGCCCTGGTCTCCTTTCTGGGAACGGTGGCCTTCGCCTATTACCTGAACCTCAAATCCGGGGCCCGCGCCGAGGATCAAAAAGGGCCGTCCGCCGACGGCGCCGGAAACGGAGACCGCCGATGATCCAATCCGTCGTCTGCAACACGCTGATGGTCATCGGCGGTCTCTTCTTTGCCCTGGCCGGACTGGGGATTCTCCGGATGCCCGATCTCTACACCCGGATTTCAGCCACCACCAAGGCGGCGACCCTGGGCTCGGCGTTTCTGCTACTGGGGGTGGGGGTCCGTTTCATGCAGTTGGACATCCTGGTCCGGGCCCTGGCCATCATCGTTTTCCTGGCCCTTACGTCCCCGGTTTCGGCCCACGTCATCGGACGAGTGGCCTACCATACGGGCGTGGCGCTGTGGGAGCATTCACATGTGGACGAGTACGGCGGGGGCAGGCGGTCCTGAAACACTACAAACAGCTTTTCTGAAATCAAAATACCTATGATCCCAACCGGTACCGAACGCATACTAAATTTTCCCCGTAGCGATCAACCAGC
>CAZZBE010000016.1:0-7340 GCA_964652715.1 uncultured Desulfobacteraceae bacterium | reverse complement strand
ATCCGCCACAATACACAAATTCCATGGAAAATCAAGAGAAAATGAACATCCTTCAGCATCCCGGATATCCTGATTCAGAATCAAGATGGGCAGGATGGAGAAGAACGGACAGGATGTTAAGGGATGGTTTAGATCAACAACACCGTCGACCCCGTCGTCAACCGCGCCTCCAGATCCTTATGGGCCTGGGCCGCCTCCGACAGCGGGTAGGTCTGGTTGACCTTGATTTTGACCGCCCCCTTTTCCACCACATCGAACAGATCGTTGGCGTGGGCCAGCAGGTCCGCGCGGTCGGCGGTGTAGGCCATGAGGCTGGGGCGCGTCAAGAAGAGCGATCCCTTGGCGGCCAGAACGCCGATGTCCAGGGGCGGGACCGATCCGGAGGCCTGGCCGAAGGAGACCATGATCCCCAAGGGGCGCAGGCAGTCGAGGGATTTCATGAAGGTGGCCTGGCCCACGGAATCGTAGACCGCATCCACGCCCCGGCCGTTGGTGATCTCCTTTACCCGGTCGGCGAAATCGACTTCCCGGTACAAAATGGGGTGGTCGCACCCGTTGGCGGCGGCCAGCTCCGCTTTTTCGTCCGTTCCCACGGCGCCGATCACCGTGGCCCCCAGAAAATGAGCCCACTGGCACGCAATGAGCCCCACCCCGCCGGCGGCGGCATGGACCAGGATCGTATCGCCTTTCTTGACGGGATAACAGCCGTGGAGCAGATACCGGGCGGTCATCCCCTGGAGCATCATCCCGGCCGCCTGCTGGCTGGAAATGGCGTCGGGAAGCTTCACCAGCCGGTGGGCCGGCATGCAGCGGATTTCGGCATACGCCCCCGGCGGCACGCCGGCATAGGCCACGCGATCGCCCGCGGAGACCTCGTCGACGTTGTCGCCGACGGCCTCCACCACGCCCGCGCCCTCCATGCCCGGCGTGGCCGGCAGGGAGGGGAGGGGATAAAGCCCCGTCCGGTGGTAGACATCGATGAAATTGAGGCCCACGGCCTCATGCCGGACCCGGGCCTCGCCGGGCCCGGGGTCGCCGGGATCGATCTCTTCCCACTTCATCACTTCCGGGCCGCCGGTTTCGTAAATTCGGATGGCTTTGGGCATGGGGTCCTCCTTTTCTCGCATGATGATGGGATTCACAAGATGGTAGCCTTTCAATCAAGGCAATCCCTTAATCCTGAAAATCCCGGTTCAGACCGTTATCGTTTCAAACCGATTCTCCTCAACATTCTTCCGCGACCGTTCCGGATCGAAAACCTGCCCGTTCATGGCGATATAGACCCCGTCCGGCAGGGTCTGGACCGCGGTGACGGCGCAGCCGATGTTGAAGATGGCGTCGGTGACCGCGAACCGGGCCGGCTGCATGGAGCCGGTCAGGACCATGACCTTGCCGGGGATCGCTTTGAGCACCCGGGCGGTCTGGATCATGGTGTCGGTGCCGTGGGTCACCACGATGCGCCGGCAGTCCTGGTCGCGGACGGTGTCGCGGATCAACTCCCGGTCGGCGTCGGTCAAATCGAGGCTGTCCTTTTTGAGCAGGGAAATCACCTCGTACTCGAAAATCACGTTGGCGCCTTTGAGCACCTCCACGATCTGGGGATCGCCGATGGCGAAATCGTTTTTCCGGTCGTAGTAGATCTTGTCGATGGTGCCGCCGGTGGCGATGAAGAGGAGTTTCATGGCCGGGCGCCCTCTTGTCCGCCCGGTTCGGAATCGAGCTGTTGGGCGACGAGCAAGGCCAGCTTCGCGGAAAAATCGGGTGGAACCGGCCGGTCCGGCAGGTTGCGGCACAGATCCACCGTTCGCTGGAGGGTGTCGCGGCACACGGCGCAGTGGGGACAGTCGGCCAGATGGCGACGGATATCCGCCGCCGCTTCCGCGTCCAGTTCGCCGTCGATGTATTCGGACATCTTTTCGAACAGGTCGCGGCAATGGGCCGGATCATGGTGGGGATGGGTCATGGTCGAAATAGCCTTTCAGGGCCTCCCGGAGGGCCAGCCGGCCCCGGTGGAGGCGCACCTTGACGTTGGCGGGGCTGATGCCGAGGATGCCGGCGGTTTCTTCGGTGGAAAATCCTTCGATGTCCCGGAGGACGACGACGAGCCGGTATTTTTCAGGGAGGGCGGCGATCTTTTCCCGGAGAGCGGCGGACAATTCCTCGTCGAGGAGCCGGTCCAGGGGTTGGACCGCCCAGTCGGGCGGTCTTTCCGGGAGGGAGTCGCCCTCCCGGGGCATGAAGTCCTCGAGGGGGAGGTCCGGTTCCGGCGCGAATTTGGATCGCCGCCGCTTTTTGATGCAGACGCTGCCGGCGATCCGGTAGAGCCAGTTCTTGAACCGGGTTTCGTGGCGAAATCCGTCCAGGTGGCGGAAGACGTTGAGAAAGGTTTCCTGGACCAAATCCTCCGCATCCTGGACGTTGTTGCACAACCGAAGCCCGAAGTTGTAGAGCCTGTCCTGGTATCGGGCCACCAGGTCCCCGAACCGGCCCGCCTCGCCCCGGTTGATGGCGCGGATCAGACGCGCATCCTTATCCGTTTCCCTCTTCGGTTCCTCGGTCGCCATTCTCCTTTTTGCTTGTCAACTGACAAGCGTCCCGCATTCAGGTGGAGACGCCCAGTTTGGGCAAAATGTAAGCCTGGAGCGCCACCCACACGCCCACGATAACCAGAAATATCCAAATCTCTCCCATCAGTTTACCCCTTTCACGTCCCCTTTTGAAGGGGAATCTATCCATTTTTTTGAAAAGGCCCAACAGTACAGGGCCGTCAGGATGAAGGCGAAGGCCGATCCCATATGGACCAGATCCAGCAGGATGACGGCCCCGGGCGGAAACACGTAGCCGGGGAAATTCTTCACCGCCAGCAACAGGCCGGTGACGAGGATGACCCCGATGAGCCCCGTCCTCAGATACCCCGCGGCGGTCAGTTGCGGCCGCCCGGGCCGGGTCCGGACATAGGCCGTGACGAAATAGGCGGCCAGCCCCAGGATCAGCGCCGCGCCGATGTAATGAAGATAATGGGTCACATGGAACATGGCAAGCCACCCCAGTCCCGGAATGTCGGCGATGTAGTACCGTTTGAAGATGGGCATCTGGGCGAATCCGGTCAGGGCCAGCAGAAACATCAGCAGGCCGTAGCCGTACCGGACCGGCGGTATGGCCGCGTTACGCGTGGTCATGGCGGGTTCCCTCCTTGTCCATTTTTTCGGATGTCGCTTTGTTTTTGTTGTCCGCCACGATGTGCTTTCCCCAGGCCGCGGCGATGCCGGCGATGGGCGCGATGGCCATGCCGAGCACGAGGTTGTTGGCCCTGGCCATGGTGTTTTCCGCCGGTTTGAAATGGGGCCGGCCCTTGCCTTTGTCCACGGCTTTGTTCAGTTCCTTGAAGGGAACGGGGGAGACGTAGAGGGTGTTGGTCCCCCCGTTTTCCGTCTCGCCGTAGATGTAGCCGCCGGTCTCGTCCGCCAGTTCGTGGGCCTTGCGGACGATCTCGTCCCGCGGCCCGATGATCTGCGCGTCTTCGGGGCAGGCCTCGATGCAGGCGGGAACGTCGCCCCCGGCGACCCGGTCCCAGCACCGGTCGCACTTGGTCATGATGCCGTTGCCGGCGAAAGCGGGCAGCAGTTCCAGGTAGAGGCCCGCGCCGGTCTGGCGCTGGGGGATGCGCCAGGGACACACCTTCCGGCATTTGGACCCGCCCAGGCAGATGTCCTTGTCGATGCGGGAGATGCCGTTTTTGTACTGCTGGGCCGCGCCCCAGGGGCAGAGCTTGACGCAGGGCGGATTGACGCAGTGCATGCAGCGCCGGGGAACGGTCAGAAACCGCTCCTCTCCGTCGACGGTCACCACCGCCTCCTGGATAAAGAGCCAGTTGTAGGGCGTCAACCGGTCGGACGCGTACTGATCGTCGGACCAGTCCTCCACCGGCACGCGGCTGGGGTACATCTTGGGAAACGGCTTTTTCGCCTCAGGATATTTTTCGAAATTGGCGTCCCGGCAGGCTTCCACGCAGGCCCCGCAGCCGATGCACTTGTTGATGTCGATAAGGGTGGCCAGTTGCCGGCCCCCTTTGGCCCCTTTGACGGCCGCCGCCGGCGTGCTCGTCGTCGCCACGGCCCCGGCCGCCGCCAGGCTGCCTTTTATAAAGGAACGTCTTGAAAGTTGGATTGCCATTGAACCTCCTCTGTTGATGAATCAAGGCTTCTTTTTTATTTCGGCCGCTTGGACGCCGCCGCTCGCCTTTTGCCGCGAGGGGATGAATCCCCACGCTGTTTTATGATGTCCCTACAGGACATTTTTTAGTAAATCCAGTCCTGTAGGGACGACACATAGTAGCGTGGGGATTCATCCCCGCGCGGCCATGCCGAGCGGCTTCTGGAAATAAAGAGCCAGAGGAGAGGGAAAGGTTACAAAAATCTTTTTTGGATAAAATCCGCCAACGCCAAAACATCGTCCAGCCCGAAGACGGGCACATCGATATCCATGTCGGCGTCGGTGACAACGGCGGCCAGGTCGGGGTGGCCGGGGAAGATGGGGGGCTTGCCGGTGGCTTCGCGGAAGACTTCGATTTTGGGGCGGGGTTCCCGTTTGTAGCCTTCGGTGATGACCAGGTCCATGTCCTGGAAGTAGAGGGCGAGGCTGTCCAGGGAGTCGCAACCGTTGTCCTTGACCATGGCGATGCGGCCGGGTCCGGCCGCGACGACGGTGTCGGCGCCGGCGGATTTGTGCCGCCAGCTGTCCTTTCCCTTTTTGTCCATTTCAACGACGTGGGAGGCGTGTTTGATGGTCCCGATCCGGTAGCCGCGGCGCTTCAGCTCGGGGATCAGCTTTTCCAGCAGGGTGGTCTTGCCGGAATGGGACGTGCCGACGATGGAAATGATAGGAGGCATAACGGGTTTTCCTCTCCAGGGTCAATCGTTGCCGGGGTTTCCGGCGGCCCGCTTGTTTTCCTTTTCCATGAAATGGATGGGGCACGACGAGCGGAACTTGCAGTAGATTTCGGGGTCGCGGCAGTGCATGCAGTCTTCGCACATGTAGATTTCGTGCTTCGTGCAGCGGTACGGGGTTTTCCGGTCCGGGTGGTTGACGCAGGGGCCCATGGCCGACGCTACTTTCCGTTGAAGGCCCGGATTTCGCGCCCGATTTCCGCGATCCGGCTCCACAGGGCGTCCCGGTCGATGGTGGTCAATCGCCGGTCGGCCATCACCACTTGCCCGTCGATGACCGTATGGGCCACGTCGCTGCCCCGGACGGCGTAGACGAGGTGGGATTCGGGATGGTACATGGGCGTCAGGTGGGGCTTGTCCGTGTCGATGACGATGATGTCGGCCCGCTTGCCCGGTTCCAGGGAGCCGGTGATGTCGCCCAGCCCCAGGGCCCGGGCCCCGTCGATGGTGGCCATGCGGAGCACGGTGTCGGCGGGGAGCGCCGTGGGGTCGAGGGTGTGGACCTTGTGGAGCTTGGCGGCGGTGTCCATCTCGCCGAACATATCGAGGTTGTTGTTGCTGGAACACCCGTCGGTGCCCAGGGCCACGGGGACGCCGGCCTCCAGGAGCCGGGGGATCGGCGCGACGCCCGAGGCCAGCTTCATGTTGCTTTCGGGGTTGTGGGCCACCGTGACGCCGTGGTCCCGGAGCAGGGCGATGTCATCTGTTGTGAGGGCCACGCAGTGGCAGGCCAGGAGGCGGGGGGAGAGAAGCCCCAGGTCGGCCAGGTGGCCCACCGGGGTCTTGCCGTACCGTTCCTGCATCTGGGCCACTTCCCCTTCCGTTTCAGAGACGTGGATGACCAGGGGGATGTCGTGGGTTTTCGAGATCGCTTCGGCCCGTTTCAAAAGGTCCGGGGCGCAGAGATAGGGGGAATGGGGCTCCACGGCGATGGTCACCAGGGGATCGCCCCGCCATTTTTCGATGAGCGCTTCGGTGTACTCGAATCCTTTTTCGATGGACCCGTAATGGGGGGAGGGGAAGTCGTAGAGCACCTCCCCCACCACGGCCCGGACCCCGGCGTCTTTGGCGGCCCGGGCCGCGGCCCCTTCGAAGAGGTACATGTCGCAGAAACAGGTGGTTCCCGACAGGATCATTTCGGCGCAGGCCAGGGTCGATCCGGCGTAGACCTTGTCGGCGTCCAGGCGGGCTTCGGCCGGGAAGATGTGGTCCTGGAGCCACTCCATGAGGGGGAGGTCGTCGGCCAGCCCCCGAAACAGGGTCATGGCGGCGTGGGTGTGGGTGTTGACCAGGCCGGGCATGATGATGCCGCCCCCCGCGTCTATGATCCGTGCGTCGATGACCTTTTCGGCGCCGTTCGCGGCCACATCTTCTTCCGGCCCCACCGCGACGACGGCGTTGCCGGAGACGGCCACGGCGCCGCGGTCAAACCGCCGGTCCTCGTCGTCCATGGTGAGGACGATGCCGTTTTTGATGAGCAGATCAATCGACACGGACGGCCTCCATCAGGCGCCGGACCAGGGTCTCCAGCCGTGGCGCGGCCTCGGCGGCCGCCTCCAGGATCTCCTCCAGGGCGGCGGGGGCCGGGGCGTCGGGGTCGTGGACGTTGGTGATGGTGGAGAGCCCCACCACCCGCATGCCGGCATGGACCGCCGCGAGGACCTCCTGCACGGTGGAGAACCCCACCGCGTCGGCGCCGACCGTCCGGAGAAACCGCACCTCCGCCGGCGTCTCCAGGGACGGGCCCTTGAGGCCGGCGTAAACCCCTTTCCGCCAGGGGATCTCCGCGGCGTCCGCGATCTTCCCGGCCAGCCCGGCGAGATCGGGGTCGTAGGCGGCGCCCATGTCGGGGAAGCGGATCCCCCAGCTCTCCTCGTTGGGCCCCACCAGCGGGTTTTCGCCGGTGAGGTTGATGTGATCCCGGATGATCATGATGTCGCCGGGCGTAAAGGACGGGTTGAGTCCGCCCGAGGCGTTGGAAACGATCAGGGTCCGGACCCCCAGCTCCTGCATCACCCGGATGGGAAAGGCGACCTGGTTGGGGGAATACCCCTCGTAGAGGTGGAGCCGCCCCAGCATGGCGACCGCGGCGCGGCCGGCGACCTCGCCGAAGCGGAGTTGCCCCTTGTGGCTTTGAACGGTGGAGCGGGAGAAATGCGGCAAATCGGCGTAATCGAAGACGGCCGACGGGTCGAGAAAGGCGGCGCTGTCTCCCAGGCCGGTGCCGGTTAGAAACCCGATTCGGGGGGGCGAGGGAATCCGTTCCCGGAGGTAGGCGGCCGTTTCCACTGCCCTTTGCTTGTCGTCGCTCATGCCAGTTTCCCCTTGCGTTGAAGGTTAAAGGCGGTATCATAAGGCAGGATTGCTTAATCGTCAATAAACAGAACGGGGCGG
>CAZZBE010000015.1:6936-35710 GCA_964652715.1 uncultured Desulfobacteraceae bacterium | reverse complement strand
AACACAATCGATGATGAGTTCTATTATAGGCTTATCATTGCTTATGTCAATCATGCCCTTGCCGGATGTCGCCATTCAGCAAGGGTTTCTTGTTCCATCGCCGGACCAAATTTGGCACCCTATCGGCACCCTGGAGGCGCCCGACGGGAAACAAACGGCCGAACCCTTTTAGAATTCAGCCGCTTGTATAAAGATGGTGCCGAAGGCCGGACTTGAACCGGCACGGGCGTGGCCCACTACCCCCTCAAGATAGCGTGTCTACCAGGTTCCACCACTTCGGCAAAGGATTGTACGCATAGATACTGCTTACTCGCTTTCGTTTTGGGTCGTCTCTTCCGCCGCCGGGGCCGCCGGCTGGGTTTCCGCGGCGGCCGGGGTCTCCTCGGCGGCCGGGGTCTCCTCGGACGTCCGGACCGGGGGCTGTTCCATCATGATGGAGCTGCCGCCTTGATGCCCCGAGATGTAGCCCAGCGCCAGGGAGGTCATCATGAAGAGGATCGCCGCGAAGGTCGTGGCTTTGCTCAGGAACGTCGAGGCCCCGGTGCTGCCGAAAAGGGTCTGGCTGGAGCCGCCGCCGAAGGCCGCTCCGATGTCCGCCCCTTTGCCGGTCTGCAACAGGACGATCATGATCAGGGCGATACAGACGATAACGTGGACTACAACGAGTATCAGTGTCATATAATTATATCTTCAGCTCCATGGAGCGATGATTCGGATTAAGGGTTGCGATCGTACAGCACGATCTCGGAAAATGACGCCGCTTCCAGGCTGGCGCCGCCCACCAGCGCGCCGTCCAGATCGGGCATGCCCATCAGTTCGGCGGCATTGCCGGGCTTTACGCTCCCCCCATACAGGATTCTGATGGATTCGGCAAGGTCTTTGCCATATTTTTTTTCGATCAGGGCGCGTAAAAATTTGTGGGCCTCCTGAGCCTGATCGGCGGTGGCCGTTTTGCCGGTGCCGATGGCCCATACGGGTTCGTAGGCCAGCACCAGCGTCTTCAGGTCATCCGCAACAAATTCTTTTAGCCCATCTCCCACCTGTTTGTCAAGAACCGAAAATGTTTTTTCCGCTTCCCGCTCCGATTCGGTCTCCCCGACGCAGAGCACCGGGACCAGTCCGTGGCGGAGCGCCGCCTTCAGCCGCTTGTTGACGGTCTCTTCGGTCTCGCCGAAATACTGACGACGCTCCGAATGACCGATAATCACGTATCGGCATCCGGCCGATTTGAGCATGGGGCCGCTGACTTCGCCGGTGTAGGCGCCCTCATCCTCCCAGAAAAGGTTTTGGCCCCCCAGACCGATCTGGGTGTTTCGAAGGGCGTCGGCCATGGGCGCCAGGGCCGTGAAGGACGGGGCGATCATGATCTCCACGCCGGAGGCGTCCGAGACCCGGTCGGCCAGATTCCGGGCGGCGTCGACGGCCTCGTCGACCGTCTTGTGCATCTTCCAGTTGCCGGCCATCAAAGGTTTTCTGTCGGCCATTCCCCCTCCTTTCTCCTATAGTTGAGACCCCATCAGGGCGGCCAGGTCGACCATCCGGCTGGAATATCCCATTTCGTTGTCGTACCAGGAGAGAACCTTCACCATGTCGTTCAAAACGTAAGTGGTGGGCGCATCGACGATGGACGAAAGGGGGCAGCCGTTGAAATCGATGGAGACCAGCGGGTCCTCGCTGTATCCGAGGATGCCCTTGAGGGAACCTTCGGCCTCCGCTTTCAGGGCTTCGTTGACGTCGGAGACGGTGACGCCCGATTTTTCCACCGTCACCACCACGTCCACCAGGGAGACGTTGGGGGTGGGCACCCGGACGGCCAGGCCGTTGAGCTTGCCCTCCAGCTCCGGGAGCACCAGAGCCACGGCCTTGGCGGCGCCGGTGGTGGTGGGGATCATGGACAGGGCCGCGGCCCGGGCCCGTCTGAGGTCTTTATGGGGAAAATCCAGGAGGCGCTGATCGCCGGTGTAGGAATGAATGGTGGTCATCAAACCGGATTTGATGCCGAAGTTTTCCAGCAGCACTTTGGCCACCGGCGCCAGGCAGTTGCTGGTGCAGGAGGCGTTGGAGATCACGTGATGATTCCGGGGATCGTACTGGTTGTGGTTGACCCCCATGACGATGGTGATGTCGGGATCTTTGGCCGGCGCGGAAATGATCACCTTGCGCGCCCCGGCGGAGAGGTGTTTGCCGGCGCTTTCCGTATCCCGAAAGAGGCCGGTGCACTCGGCCACGATGTCGGCGCCCGCCGCTTTCCAGTCGATTTGGGCCGGGTCCTTGACGGAACTGACCCGAATGGTCTTGCCGTCGACCTCAATGGCGTTGTCTTTGGCGGCGGCGGCGATGTCCAGGGTCCCGTGAACCGAATCATGGGTAAGAAGATAAACCATGGTCGCGGGTTCCATCAGGTCGTTGATGGCGACCACTTCGACGTCCTCATGGCTCAGCGCCGCTCTGAATACGAGGCGGCCGATCCGTCCGAATCCGTTGATTCCGATTTTGGTGGTCATGAATCCTCCTTTAAGTGTCGCATTAGGACCAGGGCGTCTTCCCCGGTCTCGGAAAAATACTGTTTTCGTCTGCCGATCTGGTGGAATCCGAATCGGCGATAGAGCCCCAGGGCGGGCCGGTTGGTCGGCCGCACTTCCAAAAGGGCCGCCGTCGCGCCCCGGGCCGTCGCGGTTTCCATCCCGTGGTTCAGCAACCGCGCGGCCAGCCCCTGGCCGCGCCACTGGGGGGTCACGGCGATCTTCTTAATGTACATCTCGTAGTAGAGCAGTCGAAAGCAGATATAGCCGACCGCCCCGGTCGCGTCGGGCATCGACCGTCTCAGCAGGTAACCGGCGGCGTCCCGATGGGCCAGTTCATCCAGGAAGGCGTCCCGGTTCCAGGGGCGGTCGAAACATGCGGCTTCGATGTCGAGAAGGACGGACAGGTCGGCCTCCGCGACCGGATGGAGGTTCCACAACGAACATCAACTCCGCTTGTTGCCCTTCAGAATTCCACTGGCCAGGGAGATGCTTCTTTTGCCGTAGGCTTCGATGCACTCGGCCAGTTTGACCAGTTCCATCTCTTCCCGGGAATTGACGGCTTTGATCAAAATCGGGAGATTGGCCCCTGAAATGACCTCTATCCGCCCTTCCTCCAAAAAGGAATAGGCGAGGTTGGAGGGCGTGCCGCCGAACATGTCCGTCAGCACCAGCACCCCCTGGGGGTGGCGGACCGATTTGATGGCCTCCGCGATCCGGTCCCGGAGGGCGTCGGCCGGCTCCTGGAGATCGATGGACACCGCCGTCGCTTTTTCGGGGCGGGATCCCAATATAAATTCGGCGGCTTCGATAAGGGCTTCCCCCAGCCGGCTGTGGGTCACAATAACAATGCCGATCATAGCGTTATCTGGGCGTTACGGTGTGTTAACATGAAATCCGTCCTCCGCGGTTCAGCCGCTGACCTGTGAAATGTCCCGATGGGCGATGTCCACGCGTTTGCCGGCCTTTTTGATGTGCTCGTGGAACGCGCGCGCGATGACCACCGATCGGTGCCGGCCGCCGGTGCAGCCGGCGGCGATGGTCAGATAGGCCTTGCCTTCCTTTTCGTATCGTGGAACCAGGAAATCGAGCAGCGCCAGGTATTGTTCCAGAAAGATCCGGGTGTCCGGCTGGGTCAACACATAGTCTTCGATCGCCTGATTCTTTCCGTCCAGGGGTCTGAGATGGGGGACGAAATACGGGTTGTCGATAAACCGGACATCGATGATCAGGTTGGCGTCCAGCGGAACGCCGAACTTGAAGCCGAAGGAGAGGATGTGAATCCGCATTTCAGCCAGTTTTTTGTGCTTTTGAACAATGTCGAGGATGTAGGCCTTGAGTTCGTGTACGTTATAATTGGATGTATCGATGACGGCGTCGGCCGATCTTTTCAACCCCTCCAGCTGCTGTTTCTCTTCCCGGATCCCCTCCAGGAGCCCCTTGTCCCCGGAGAGCGGATGGTGCCGCCGCGTCTGCTGGTAGCGTTGCAGAAGCACCGCCTCGCTGGCTTCCAGAAATAGAATTTCGAAATTGTACCCCTCTTTTTCCCGGAGATCCTCCAGGATCTTCTCGTAGCGGGTGAGAAACCCGCGTTCCCGTAGGTCCATGACAAAGGCCAGGCCGCTGAAATTGGCGTCGCGGTGAAGCGGCAGTTCCAAAAATTTGGGGAGCAGGGCCACCGGCATGTTGTCGACGCAGTAAAACCCGGCGTCCTCGAAGGCCGCTATGGCGGTGCTCTTCCCGGAACCCGACATTCCGGTGATGATGAAAATCTTCAGATGCTTCATCGATTAGGCGGCGTCGTGCTCCTTTATGGCTTCGACCACGTCCGAGGGCCGGGCCGCGGCCAGCAGACGTTCTTTAAACGTCTCGTTTTTCAAGATCCTGGAGATCTGGGCCAGCAGCTTCAGGTGGAGCCCGGTGGAGTTTTCCGGCGTCACCAGAAGGAAAAAGATATGGGTCGGCATTCCGTCCATGGACTCGAAATCGATCCCCCGGCGGCTCACGCCGAACCCCAGAATCAGCCGGTCCAGGTCTTTCAGCTTCCCGTGGGGGATGCCGATGCCGCCGCCGATGCCGGTGCTGCCGAGCCGTTCCCGATCCAGCAGCACGCGGACCAGCCGGTCGTCTTCGATGCCGGAGATTCGGGCGATGGGGGCGACCAGTTCTTCGATCACCCCTTTTTTGTCCCTGGCCTTCAGGTCGGCCAGGATGGCTTCCTGTTCCAATACGTCGAGAATCTTCATCAGTTGTCACATAAAACCGCTCGGGTCACGCCAGGGGCTGGATCAGTCCGTAATGGCCGTCGTTCCGATGGTACAGCACGTTGATCCGGTCGGTTTTGGCGTTGGCGAACACCAGAAAGGCGTCGTCGGCCAGGTCCATCTGGAGGACGGCTTCTTCCACATCCATGGGCTTGTATTCGATGGTTTTGACCTTTACTTCCCTTGGCCCGTCTCCCGTAGACGGGTCGGGAGCGATGGCCGCCGCCTCGGCCATGCTCTCCATCACCATGGCCTTGGAGTCGGCGCCGCGCCGGTCCCGCTTTTTCTGTTTGTTTTTTTTGATCTGCTTTTCGATTTTATCCAGGACCATGTCGATGGCCGAGTACATGTCGTTGGTTTCTTCTTTGCCTTTTATCTTGAGCCGATCGCCGACGATGTTGATTTCGGCGATGTGACGGAATTTTTCCACCGACAGCACCACGCTGGCGTCGGCGGGGTTGTCGAGGTACTTGTCGAACCGATCGAGTTTGTCGCTCACATACGCCTTGAGATTGTCAGACGGGTCCAGATTTTTGAAGGATACCGATGTTTGCATGGAGTGCCTCCTTTAATAATGTCTGCGTTTACTGGACGGCAACAGCCTCATCATCTCTCGGTATTTGGCAACCGTTCTACGGGCGATCTTGATGTTCGATTCGTTGAGCATCTCCGCTATTTTATCGTCGCTCAGGGGCGCTTTGGGGTCTTCGTGGTCGATGATCCCCTTGATCCGCTGCATGACGCTGGCGGAAGCCATGGCCTCGCCGTCGGACCGGCTGATGGAGCTGTTGAAAAAATATTTGAGTTCGAATATGCCCTGGGGCGTGTAGGCGTATTTGTTGGTGGTCACCCGGCTGATGGTCGACTCGTGCATCTCGATGTCCTCGGCCACATCCCGAAGGACCAGGGGCTTCAGGTGGTCGATCCCCTTTTCGAAGAAATCCCGCTGGAATTTGAGGATGCTCTCCATCACCCGGTAGATGGTTTTCTGCCGCTGCTGGATGGACTTGATGAGCCACGACGCGGAGCGGATTTTCTCCTGGATGTATTGCTTGGCGTTGGCGGTCATCTTGGCGTCGCCGCCCACGGCTTCCTGGTAGTAGGCGCTGAGTCGCAGCCGGGGCATGCCGTCGTCGTTGAGGACGATGGCAAAGTCGTCTTCGATCTTGTGGACGTAGATGTCGGGGGTGATGTACTGGGGCGCTTCCTCTGAAAACTGGCGGCCGGGGTAGGGGTCCAGCCCCCGTATCACTTCCACCGCCGCCACGATCTCTTCCATGTCCCGTTTCAGGGTCCGGGCGATGGCCCGGTAGTTCCGATTTTCCAGATGGTGGAAGTGGCTTTGGAGGATCTCCCGGACCAGGGGATGGTCGATTTTGAGGCGATCGATCTGGATCAGGAGCGATTCCAGCAAATTCAATGCGCAGATCCCGGGCGGATCGAAAGTCTGGAGCAGGGCCAGGACCGAAGCGACGGCTTCCCGCGGTTCGCCGCACATCTCCGTCAGTTCCTCCAGGGAGAGATCGAGGAACCCGTCCCGGGTGAGATTGCCGATGACGATGGAAGCGATCCGTTCCTCCTCCGGCGTGGGAGAGGTCATGAGCAGCTGCCACAGCAGGTGGTCGCTGAGGGATTCCTTGGGGGCGATGAAGGCTTCGTACTGGGGGGATTCCTTGGCTTCGCCTTCGAAGTTGACCTTGCCGGGGGTGTTGTATTCGTCGATATAATCCCGCCAGTCGACGTCCTCGGTGAGCCGTTCTTCGATGGTGACTTCCTTTTCCGGCGCCTCCGCCGCCGGTTCCGGCTCCTCCGCCAGGGGCCGTTCTTCGGCGGCTTCCGGCATCTCTTCCAGGGCGGGGTTTTCCTCCATTTCCTGGCGGATGGCGTCGAGCAACTCCAGACGGGACAACTGCAACAGCTTGATGGCCTGCTGGAGCTGGGGCGTCATCACCAGCTGTTGGGTCAGCTTGACCTGTTGTCTGAGTTCAAAAGCCATGGTTACAAACGGAAACCTTCTCCCAAATACGTTTTTCTGGCGATGTCGCTGGCGGCGATCTCCTCCGGCGCGCCGGATTCGATTACCCGGCCGTCGCTCAGGATGTACGCCCGGTCGCAGGCGGTCAGGGTCTCCCGGACATTGTGATCCGATATCATGACCCCGATGGCCCGGTGCTTTAAATGTTCGATGATGGCCTTGATATCGATGACGGCCAGGGGATCGACCCCTGCGAAGGGCTCATCCAGGAGCACAAAGGACGGGTTTGTCGCCAGTGCCCGGGTGATCTCCAGCCGTCTGCGCTCTCCTCCAGAAAGGACGCTGGCCCGCTGTTTTGAAAGGTGGTGGATCCCCAGTTCCTCCAGGAGCGCTTTTGCCCGGTTCCGGCGTTCGGTCCGGGTCATGGGGAAAATTTCGAGCACCGCCAGCACATTCTGTTCCACCGTCAGCTTCCTGAAAACGGACGTTTCCTGCGGAAGATAGCCCACGCCGCGGCGCGCTCTCAGGTACATAGGGTAATCGGTAATGTCGGCATCGTCAAGGAAAACCTGCCCGCCGTCGGGGCGGATCAGACCGACGGTCATGTAGAAGGTGGTGGTCTTTCCGGCGCCGTTGGGACCCAGCAAACCCACCACGGATCCGCTCTCCACGGAGAGGCTCACGGCGTCGACCACCTTTCGGCCGCGGTAGATCTTGACCAGTTCCTTGACCGAGAGGACCGCCACGTCAGTCGAGCCCTTTGCCCGCCGGGTAGAAGACGGCCTCCACCGGCTTGTCGCCGCTCTCCACGCGGATCCGCTCGCTGACCCGGTCCACCACGATCCTGGAGCCGCTGATGGCGTCTTTGCCGCTGGTCACCCGGGCGGTCTCCCCCGACAGCACCAGGACCCGGTCCCGGGTGGTATAGACCGCCTGGTCGGCCTGGGCGACCTTGTCGTCGAATTCGATGGCGACGTTGCCTTCGGCCACGATCTTTTCGATGGGCTCGCCGCTTTCCGTTCCCTGGGTCGCTTCGGCCGCGTAATGGATCCGCAGTCGATCGCAGGTGATGACGGTGTTCCCCTGGCTGGCCCGGACGTTCCCGTTGAACTCCGCGTACTGTCCCTTCTGGTCGGCCACCAGCCGGTCGGCGCGCACCTGGATGCGTTCCGCGGGCGCCGCTTTCTCGGCCCCCGCGGCAAGGCCGGTCAGGGCCATCCAAAACGCCAGGCCCAGCAGGGCATGGTTAAAATGCAATCGGTTCATGGATCACCCCCTCAACGTTGCCCCTTAGTTCCGCCTTGTCGTTTTCCAGATAAAAGGTCATGGCTTCGGCGGAGAGTCTGTTCCGTTCGCTTTCCACCCGAACCCCGTCCCCGGCGATAAAGACCTTCCGGTCATGGGCGTACCGGAGTTTCGGGGTTTCCAGACGATACCCGCCGCTGGTCACCCGGACGTCGCCGGTGATGCGAATATCCTGGGTCTCGGTGTCGAGTTCCCCTTCCCGGGCCGCCAGGTGGATCTCCTCGCCGTTTTCGGTGAAAAACGTGATGTCCACCGATTCGAAGATCGCTTTTTTCTCCTCGTTGAGATACCGGACCGCATCGGCGCTCAACCGCCATTCGACCCGCCCGCGGCGGGTGGCGGTGTGCTCCACGCGGCCCACGGAGACCGTCGCATCGTCCGGCGCCCCGGTCCGGACCGTGTCCGCCGGGCCGTGGCGGCGCTGGTACCGGGTGAACAGCGCGATCACCACGGACAGGCAGAGCACGATCACCGCCGCCAGGACCCATTTCAGCTGACGGGTCCGGCGGCGTCGGGACGCCGTCATGGCCGAAACCCGCGCAAAGTCGTTTCCCACGCGCCCCGGGCCTTGAGGAGGGCTTCGGCCGCCTCCCGGACCGCCCCTTTGCCGCCGGGCCGTTCCGTTATCAGGTGAGCGGCGGCAAGGACTTCGGGGGCCGCGTCGGCCGCGGCGATGGCGGTTCCCACCCGGGCCATAAGGGACAGGTCGGGCAGATCGTCCCCCATGAAGGCCGCGGCGTCGGCCCGGCGCCCGGTTTTCTCCAGGATGGCGGGCAGCGCCGCCCCCTTGTCGCCCACCCCGTCGAAGAGGAGATCGATGCCCAGGTTCCGGCACCGGTGGCGCAGGGCTTCGGCGCTTCGGCCGGTGACGATCCCCACCGTGACGCCGGCCCGCTGGAGCATCCGGATGCCGAGCCCGTCCCTGACGTTGAAGATTTTGGTCTCGGCGCCGGCGTCGGAATAGATGATGGACCCGTCGGTCAACACGCCGTCCACATCCAGGAGGAGGAGACGGACCGCGCGCAGGCGGTCGGCGAGGGCTGGGGTCATGATGATCAGGCGATGGCCCGCCGGATGGCCAGGAGCCGGGGAAGGAGATCGGCCAGGGTCTCCAGGTAAAGGGAGTTGGCGCCGTCGCAGAGGGCCCGGTCGGGGTCGGGGTGGACCTCCAGGAAGATCCCGTCGGCGCCGGCGGCAGCCGCGGCTTTGGCCAGGATCGGGGCGAATTCCCGCTGTCCGCCGGAATGGGTCCCGGCCCCGCCCGGCAGCTGCACCGAGTGGGTGGCGTCGAAGACCACCGGGAACCCCATCCGCTGCATGATGGGGATCGCCCGCATGTCCGACACCAGGTTGTTGTACCCGAAAGAGGCCCCCCGCTCGGTGACCAGGATGTTCCGGTTGCCGGCGGCGGTCAGTTTGGCCAGGACGTTCTCCATGTCCCAGGGCGCCAGGAACTGCCCCTTTTTCACGTTGACGGGCTTTCCGGTCTTTGCCGCCGCCAGGAGGAGATCGGTCTGGCGGCAGAGAAAGGCCGGGATCTGGAGGACGTCCAGCACCTCGGCGGCCGGGCCGATCTCCTCGATGCCATGGACATCGGAGAGCACCGGCACGTTGAGCTGCTCCTTGATGCGCGCCAGCGCCGACAGGCCGTCGGCGAGCCCCGGCCCCCGGAAAGAGGCGAGGGAAGAGCGGTTGGCCTTGTCGTAGGAGGCCTTGAAAATGAAAGGGATGCCGAGCCGCCGGGTCAGTTCCCGCAGGTGTTCGGCGATGGAAACGGCGGTGGTTTCGTCTTCGATGACGCAGGGCCCGGCGATGAGCAGCAAGGGGGCGTCCCCGCCGACGGTCAGACCCTGTATGTCGATTCGGCGGTCCATGACAAAAATGTACCCCCCGCCGGTTTAAAAGTCAAGAAACGAAAAACATCCCTTGATCGGTCCGGATATAGTTGTTATAATCCCGAAAATTTCGAATGGATAGGAGCATTAAGGATCGCGTGAGAAAAAGAGGAAGCGGAAGCGCTGGTGTCGGTTGTATGGTGATTGTGGGCGTGCTGGTGCTGCTGGCGGGGATCGGCGGCATCGGCTGGCTGGCGTTTGTCAAGCTGGATGGTTCCCCGCCCCGCATCGCCCTGGCGGAGGAGATCGCCTATATCAACGCGGACCAGCCCCTGACGGTCATGGTGACGGACAGCGGCAGCGGCCTGGCCCGGGCCGGCATTCGGCTGGAAAGGGCCGGACGGGCGGCGACCCTGGCCGAGGAAGAATTCGCCGCCCCCTTCGTCGGCCGGTCCGGGGCGGTGACCGGGAAGACCCTTAAGATCAGGGTCTCCCCCCGTGAGCTGGGGCTCACCGACGGCCGGGCCACCCTCGCCGTCACGGCCGTCGACGCCTCCTGGCGGAACTGGTTCAACGGCAATCGGGCCACGCTGGAAAAATCGGTCCTCATTGATACCCGGCCCCCCGACATCCGGGTGGTGAGCACGTCCCACAACCTGGTCTCCGGCGGGTCCGGCCTGGTCATCTACACCCTCTCCGAAGATTGTGCCGAGCACGGGGTCGCCGTGGACGGCGACATCTATCCCGGCCAGCCGGCCAACGACCTGTTCGGCGTGGACTCCCCCGCCGTCTATCTCGCGTTTATCGCCCTTGCGTACCATAAAGATCCCGGGGAAAACGACCCCGGGATCGACCCGCGCATCTTCGCGACGGATCCGGCCGGCAACGAGAGCCGGGCGGGCTTTCCCCATTACCTCCGCAAAGGACGGTTCAAAGACGACGTCATCACCATTTCGGACCGGTTCCTGGAATGGAAAATGCCGGAGTTTTCGCCCATGATCCCGGCCTCGGTGGGTCCGTCCCCCTTGGCGCGCTTCATCTGGGTCAACCGCCACCTTCGCAAGGCCAGCTATGCGGAACTGACCCGCCACACCCGGGTTTCCGATGCCAAACGCCACTGGGAGGGCGATTTTCTGCGCCTCCCCGGTTCGGCCCGCCAGGCCAGCTTCGCCGATCATCGCGAGTACCGGTATAACGACCGGGTCATCGACCGGCAGGACCACATGGGCATCGACCTGGCCTCCTTCAAGGCCGCGGAGGTTCCGGCGGCCAACCACGGCCGGGTCGCCTTTGCCGGGAACATCGGCATCTACGGCGACACGGTGGTGATCGACCACGGGTTCGGGCTCTTCAGCACCTATTCCCATCTGAGCCTCATCGGCGTGAAGGAGGGCCGGCAGGTCCGCAAAGGGGACGTCATCGGCAAGACCGGCGTCACCGGCATGGCGGGCGGCGATCACCTCCATTTCGGCATGATGGTGCGCCATACCTTCGTCAACCCGGTGGAATGGTGGGACGAGGGATGGATCCGGAACAACGTGCTCCAAAAGATCGAAGACGCCGCATCCGAATTGCAATATCTCAAATGACGCTATTTTCACAGGCGAGGTCCACGGTCCATGAAAACCCATAAGGTCAGTAAAACCTACGCGGAGATCAACGAAAAGATCCGCTCCGGCAAGGTCGTGGTGGTCACGGCGGAAGAGATGATCGACATCGTCCGGGACGAAGGCCCGGAAGGGGCCGCCCGGCGGGTGGACGTGGTGACCACCGGCACCTTTTCCCCCATGTGTTCCTCGGGCGCCTTCATCAATTTCGGCCAGTTCACCCCCACCATCAAGGCGGCCAAAGTCTGGCTGAACAACGTGCCGGCCTATGCCGGCCTGGCGGCGGTGGACTGTTACATCGGGGCCACGGAGCCCTGCGAGGACGATCCCCTCAACAAGGTGCCGCCGGGGGAATTCAACTACGGCGGGGGCCACGTCATCCAGGATCTCGTGGCCGGAAAAAAGGTCCACCTGGAGGCCGAATCCTACGGCACCGACTGCTATCCCAACCGGTCGGCCCAGAAGAAGATCGATCTGGAAAGCCTCCCCTACGCCGTGCTGTGCAACCCCCGAAACGGGTATCAGAACTACAACTGCGCCATCAACCTTACCAAAAAGACCATCTACACTTACATGGGCGCCCTCAAGCCCAAAGCCGGCAACGCCAACTACTGCTCGGCGGGCCAGTTGAGCCCGCTGTTCAACGACCCGTATTACAGGACCATCGGCATCGGAACCCGGATATTTCTGGGCGGCGGCGTCGGATACGTCGCCTGGCACGGCACCCAGCACAAGCCGTCCGCGGACCGGACCCCCGGCGGGACCCCGGTGACGCCGGCCGGCACCCTCTGCGTCATGGGCGACCTCAAGGGGATGTCGGCGGACTGGCTCCGGGGCGCCAGCATGCAGGGATACGGGTGCTCCCTGACCGTGGGGCTGGGGATCCCCATCCCCGTTCTCAACGAGGAGATGGCCCGGTACACGGCCGTGTCCGACGCGGAGATCTTCACCCAGATCGTCGATTACGGCAATGATTATCCCAACGGCGTGTCCAAAAGCCACGGTCAGGTCAGCTATGCGGAATTGAAAAGCGGGTCCATCCAGGTCAACGGCGAGCCCACCCCCACGGTGCCGTTGTCCAGCCTCGTCAAGGCACGGGAAATCGCCGCCATCCTCAAGGACTGGATTTCCAAAGGAAAATTTGGGATCGGCGAACCCCAGTTCACGCTTCCGGCGTAATCACGGCATACAAGGAGAGCCGGCCATGTTACAGAAGAATATCGGGATCGACATCGTCCAGGAGATCGGCAAGATTGATTCGCCCGAAGCGGCGAACCGGGTATTTCAAGACAAGATGGCGTCGGAGCATCTGGAGCGGATCGGACGGATCGCCACGCCCGAAATCCTCGTCAAGATCGCCAACGCCATCGTCCTGTGCGAGCCGGACACTGTTTACGTCAACACCGGATCCGAGGCGGACCGCCGGTTCATCCGGGAACTGGCCCTTGAAAAGGGCGAGGAGAGAAAGCTCCCCATGGACGGCCACACCATCCACTACGACCTCGAGGAGGAACAGGGCCGGATCATCGACCGAACCTATTACATCGCCAATCCGGCGGAGACGGTGTCGTCCCTGGCCAAGCGGATGGAGCGGGAGATGGCCCTGGAAGAGGTGCGGGACAAGATGGGCGGGATCATGAAGGGGATGACCCTGATCGTGGGCTGCTACATGCGCGGCCCGGTGGGGTCCCCGGTCTCCAACCCGGCCCTGGAACTCACCAGCTCCGCCTACGTGGCCCACAGCGCCGAAATTCTGTATCGGAACGCTTACCGGAATTTCGACCGGGAGGTGAAGCGGCTGGGCCATTTTTACACTAACATCCACAGCGAAGGCCTGAACCGGCCCGAGGATCTGCCGGACGCCCGGGTCTTCATGGACCGCAGCCATCTGACGACCTACAGCTTCAACTGCACCTACGCCGGCAACACGCTTTTGCTCAAAAAAGGGAACCACCGGTTTTCGGTGGACCGGTCCGTCTATGAAAAACGGGCGTCCGAACTGGCGGAGCACATGTTCATCACCGGCTTCGAAGAACCGGCCGGCCGGATCACCTGGTTCGCGGGCGCCGCGCCCAGCGGCTGCGGCAAGACCACCACGGCCATGGCCGGGACCCATTTCGTGGGGGACGACCTGGCCCAGATGTGGATCGCCGGGGACGGCACGGTCCGGTCCGTCAACCCGGAGTGCGGCATCTTCGGCATCGTGGAGGACGTCAACCGGGAGGGGGACCCCAAACTGATGGAGGTGCTCCGGAACCCGGGGGCGGAGGTCATCTGGTCCAACGTCCTCATCGACGAAGACGGCGTCCCCCAGTGGACCGGCAACGGCGAGCCCATGCCCGAAAGCGGGTACAATTTCCAGGGCCGGTGGAAGAAGGGGATGACCGACGAAAAGGGCGAGCCGGTTCCGGTCTCCCACCCCAACGCCCGGTGCACCATCTCGTCGGAATCCCTGGCCAACTACAGCGGGGAGGCCGAGAATCCGGCCGGCGTGGAGACCCGGGTCATCACCTACAGCGGCCGGGACAGCGACACCATGCCGCCGGTCTGGGTGGGCCGGACCCCGGACGAGGGGGTGGTCATCGGGGCCTGCATCGTATCGGCGGCCACCGCCACCGAGGTGGGCGCCACCGGCGTCAAGCGCCAGCCCTGGGCCAATGCGCCCTTTATCCCCGGCGCCCTGGGGGACTACATGGACGCCCAGTTCCGATTTTTCAACAGCGACCGGATAGAAGGGAAAAAACGGCCCCTGATGGCCGGCCTCAACTACTTTCTCACCCACGAGGCCCGGGGCGGCGAGTCCAAAAAGCTCCTGGGGGAAAAGCGGGACGTCAAGGTGTGGATGGCCTGGCTGGGCCGGCGGGCCCACGGCGAGGTGGAGGTCCTGAAGGCGCCCATCGGCTTTCTGCCCAAATACGACGACCTGAAGGGGTTGTTTGAGAAGGTCATCGGGAAGGACTATCCCGAAGACCTCTATGTCAAACAGTTCTCCCTCTACATCGACAACATCGTGGCCCGCATCGACATGCAGATCGGCGCCTACAGCAGGGAGGAGAACCTCCCGGACCGGCTCTTCGAGATCCTGAAACAGCAGCGGAAGGAACTCATGGCCCTCAAGGCGGCCTGCGGGTCCGTCGTGGCCCCGTCCCGGTTGGAAACCTGCGCCGGATGACCCCCGGGCTCGTCCGGACGCCGCGTTAGGATCATCGGGTGACGGAGGACAAAACCGACGGCGAAAACCGATTCTTAACCGTCTTTTTCAGCCGCCGGATGATGGTGGCCATGGTGATGGGGTTTTCCTGCGGCCTGCCCCTGCTGCTGACCCTCAGCATCCTTCAGGCCTGGATGAAGGAGGCCGGGGTCGATCTGACCGTCATCGGACTGATGGGGCTGTCCCGGCTCCCCTATTCCACCAAATTCCTCTGGTCCCCCTTTCTCGACCGCTATACGCCCCCCTTTCTGGGCCGCCGCCGGGGCTGGCTGCTGGTGATGCAGGTCTGCCTCGCCCTGGCCATCGCCGTCCTCGGGCTGACCGAACCCCGCCAGAACCTCTACTGGGTGGCCCTGGCCGCCCTCATGGTCAATTTTTTCTCCGCCAGCCAGGACGTCGTGGTGGACGCTTACCGCCGGGAGGACCTGGCCGACGAGGAACTGGGCCTGGGATCGTCGCTCTATGTCTACGGTTACCGCATCGGCATGCTCCTGGCCTCCGGCGGGGGCTTGATTCTGGCCGATCACATGTCCTTCCAGGGGGTCTATCTTTTCATGGCGGCCTGCATGTCGGTGGGCATCGTCACCACGCTGTGGACCGCCGAACCCCCGGTGGGCGAAGGCCAGCCCAAAACCCTGCGGGAAGCGGTGATCGACCCCTTTGTGGAGTACTTCCGGCGGCCCGGGGCCCTCTGGGTGCTGGCCTTCATCGTGGCCTACAAGGTCGGGGACCAGATGGCGGCGGCCATGACCACGCCCTTTTACCTCGACATCGGGTTCACCAAGACCGAGATCGGGTCGGTGGTCAAGATCTTCGGCTTCTGGGCCACCATCGCCGGGGCCGGCATCGGCGGAGCGGTGATGCTCCGGCTGGGCGTCAACCGGTCCCTGCTGGCGTTCGGCCTGCTCCAGGCGCTCAGCACCGCCGGGTTCGCCCTGCTGAGCCTCATCGGCCCCAGCGTCGTCGCCCTGGCGGGGGTCATCGCCTTCGAGAACCTGTCCGCCGGCATGGGAACCGCCGCCTACATGGGGTTCATGGCCAGCCTCACCGACAAGCGGTTCACCGCCACCCAGTACGCCCTGCTCACCAGCTTCATGGGGTTTTCCCGGGACGTCGTCACCGCCCCCGCCGGGTACCTGGCCAAATCCTTCGGCTGGTTCGGGTTTTTCGTCCTCTGCACGCTGCTGGCCGTCCCCGGCCTGGCGATGCTCCTGAAAATGGCGTCCTGGCTCAGGGAACCGGCGGAAAACCGGCGTTGACAAGGGGAGGCGGGGTGCATATACATGTCCCCATGAACGACCACGGGCAGATGGAACGGACGACCGGCATCGGGCGGGAGTTGTCCCGGAAACGGCGGGACATCCTCGCCATGGAGCCGGAGGCGGCCCTGGATGCCATCCTCGACGCCCCGAGGCCCGGTCCCCTGGTTCGATCCTTCACGGAGCAGGATTTTTTCCTGCTCATCCAGGAGATCGGCGAGAGCGACGCGCTGGAACTGCTCTCCCTGGCCTCCTTTCGCCAGTGGGAGCACATCCTGGACATCGAGGCCTGGGACCGGGACCGGCTGGACGTGCAGCCCCTTACCCGATGGCTGAGCCTCCTGATGATGGCCAACCCCGCCCGGCTGGTGGAATGGTTCCTGACCGATGAAACGGAACTGATCGAATTCTACATGTTCAGGAACATGGACGTCTTTGTCCGCCAGCACGACCAGGACCCCTCCGACTTCGGCGACGGGCTCTTTACGCTGGACGACACATTCTATATCGATTTCCGGGAGGACGTCGGGTTCGACGACGAAGAGGCGCGGTCCCTTCGGGACGCTTTTCTGACGCGGTTTCTGGAAAAACTGGCCGAATACGATTACCCGACGTATCACCGGGTGATGCTGGAGTACGGGACGTTCATTCCGGCCGAATATGAAGAAGAGGCTTACCGGCGGCGCAACGTCCGGCTGGCGGAGAAGGGGTTTCTCCCCTTCGAAGAGGCCGTTTCCATCTATCGGCCGCTCAAGGCAAAGGATTTGAAGGCGGGCGGCGCGAAGATCATCGTCAAGGGGGACGAAGGGGACGGCGATCTGCCGGCCCCGATCTTTCCGGCGGTCAACATGGGGGCGGACACGCCCTTTACCCGGGCCCTCGGGACCATCGGGACGGAGGATGTGCTGGAAGGGCTCCAGGCCGAATTCGCCGGGTTGAGCAACAGGATCGTTACCGCCGACGGGATCACGGTCCGAAGCCGGGAAGCCCTCCGGGCGGTGGTGGAAAAGGCCTGCGGCTATATCAGCATCGGTCTGGAATCCCTCACGACGCCGGCGGACCGGCGGGCCGTCGACGTCATGGCGGTCCTGATCAAAAAATACCCCCTGTCGCGCCTTTTCCGGGTCGGGTACGGGAAGGCCCTGGCCCTGAAGTGGCGGGCCCGGCGATGGCGGAAAGGGGCCTGGTTCGGGAAAAAAGGGCTCCCCTTAAGCTTCTGGGACGAAGCGTGGATGGGCGTGGTTGGCGGGCTGCTTTTGGAAAAACCGCTGTTTTTCGACAATTATCGGACCGGGGTCATCTACCGGGAGTTCGCCTCCCTGGCGGATATTCGCTCTACCCGGACCTCCCTCGACGCCGTCATCGCCCTGGACGACCTGCTGGGCCGGATGGATTTGCCGGTTGTCAAAAACCGGTTCATCACGTATAAACGGCTCTTTCTGACCCTGTGGGCCAGAAACTGGCTGGACCTTCCCCAGGAGATGGCGCCCATCGGCCTGGACCGGTTCAAGACGTTTTTCAACGCCCTCTGGACCCCCGGCGGAGCGGAACGGGGAATCCGGGACGACATGAAAGCGGATTTCCTCGGCTGGGCCGCGGAAAAAAGCGGGAAGGAAAAGGCCGACATCGCCGATAGACTGGGGACCGTGCTGACGGACCTTTTCGCGTCCATCGCGTCCGAGTACGGCGCGGTGGCCGGATCGGATCTCGATCCCAGGTGGATCCACCTGTTCTGGGTGTCGCGCGATCCGGCGGCCGATGAACCCATAACCCAAAAGGAGAACGAAAATGCCCATATATGAATTCAAATGCTCGAAATGCGAGGAACTCTTCGAACTGCTGGTGATGCAAAGCGGCGGAGAGGCGGTCCTCCAGTGCCCCCATTGCCGGTCCGAAGATTTCGAGCGGGTGCTGAGCAGCGCCAACTATGCCATGGGCGGCGGTTCGCCGGCGTCCGGAGGCGCCAGGTCCCAGACCCGGACCTGTCCGGGCGGGTCCTGCACCACTTACGACATTCCGGGTCCGACGCGTTGATGAAACAGGTTCACCGCCAGGAAAAAGAGCAGTTCAAAAAGCTCTTCAAAGGGGAGAACATCGACCGGTTCGAAGACCGGTTCAAGATCCTGGAAACCTTCCTCCAGACCGAGCATCATGTGACCGAAGCGGAGCTGGGGGCGTTGATGAAGCGCGAGGGCAACGCGTTCAGCGACGCCTTTGTCAAGGAAACCCTGGACCTGATGCGCCATTTCGGATTCGCCCAGGCCAACCGGTTCGACAACGGACAGGTCCGCTACGAGCACCGGCGCCTGGGGCAGCACCACGACCACATGATCTGCACCAAATGCCGGAAGATCATCGAGTTCAACAACGATCAGCTGGAGGACCTCCAGAAGCGGATCGCCGCCGACAACGGGTTCCATATGCTCCAGCACCGGATGGAGATCTACGGGGTTTGCGCCGACTGTATGAAGGACCAGGCGCCGGTGATCTCCCTGGCCGCGGCCCGGCAGGGGGAACGATTGGTCATCCGGGAGTTCACCGGCGGCGCCCAGTCCCGGATGCGGCTGCTCTCCATGGGCCTCCGGGTGGGGGACGAAATCGAGGTGGTCACCAATCTTAACTCGGGCCAGGTGGTGGTGGCCGTGGATTACAACCGGTACGCCCTCGGCCGCGGCCTCGCGGAAAAGATCCTGGTTCAGTCGGCGAACGAAACCGGGGAGGCCGGTTCGCGATGATGCGCGCATCCGAACGACCGGAAGGGGCCGGGCATCATCCTTCAGACCCCGGGAACCCGGCGCCGGCGTCGCCCGACGGACCCAGGCGGCTCAGCGAGCTGAGGGAGTCCGAGACCGCCCGGGTCGTCCGGGTAGGGGGCGAGGGCCCGCTGCGCCGGCGCATCCTGGAGATGGGCATCGTGAAAGGGACCGAGGTCTATGTGGAGAAATACGCCCCCCTTCGGGATCCCATGGAACTCATCGTCAAGGGCTGCCACGTCTCTCTCCGGGTGGCGGAAGCGCGGCGGATCGCCGTTGAACGGGTGAGGTAGGCGGCGACCGGCGTCATGGAGTCCAATCGTCTTTCCATCGCTCTGGCCGGCAATCCCAACTCCGGCAAGACCACCATCTTCAACAACATCACCGGCGCCCGCCAGAAGGTGGGCAACTGGCCGGGGGTGACGGTGGAGAAAAAGGAGGGGCGGGTCCACAAGCACGGCTACGACCTCCGGATCATCGACCTTCCCGGCACCTACAGCCTGACCCCCTTTTCCATCGAAGAGATCGTGGCCCGGGATTTCATTCTCGATTCGGCCCCGGACGTGGTCATCGACATCATCGACGCCTCCAACCTGGAGCGGAGCCTCTACCTGGCCACCCAGTTGCGGGAGCTGGACTGCCGGGTGCTCTTCGTGCTCAACATGGCCGATCTCGCCCGGGAGCGGGGCATCAAGATCGACGCGGACAAGCTTTCGGAACTGCTGGATTTGCCGGTGGTCTTCACCGTGGGCAACCGCAACGAGGGGATCGACGACCTCCTGAAACGGGCCATCGAACTGGCGGAATCCCAGGTGGAGATCCCCCGGAAACGGCGGGTCAAGTACACCAAGGACATCGAAGCCGCCATCGACCGGATGCGGGGGCGGGTGACCGAGGCCATGGGCGACCGGCTGGCCTACGATCCGCGGTGGACCGCCATCAAGCTGCTGGAAAACGACGCCGTGGTCCGGGACCGGGCCGCGTCGGCGGCCGGCGATCGGGCCGCCGACGTAATGGCGGCGGTGGATCGGGAGCGCCGAACCCTCCGGGAGCTGTACGACGACGACCCCGAGATCGTCATGACCGACGAGCGATACGGGTTCATCGCCGGCATTGTCAAAGAGGTGGTCGCGACCTCCCTGCGGCGGCGGGTCGATATCTCCCGGAACATCGACCGGGTGCTGACCCACCGGTTCGCGGGCTTTCCGGTCTTCATCTTTTTTATCTGGCTCATGTTCCAGGTCACCTTCACGGCGGGGGCCTACCCCATGGAATGGATCGAATCCGGGGTGGGGCTCCTGTCCAGGATGCTTGCCGCCGTTCTTCCCCAGGGGATTCTTAGGGACTTTCTGCTGGACGGGATCATCGCCGGGGTGGGGTCCGTAATCGTTTTCCTCCCCAACATCCTGCTCCTTTTTTTCTTCATCGCCATTTTCGAGGACACCGGCTACATGGCCCGGGCCGCTTTTCTCATGGACAAGATCATGCACCTGATCGGCCTCCACGGCAAATCCTTCATCCCCATGCTCATGGGCTTCGGGTGCAATGTGCCGGCGGTGGTGGCGACCCGGACCCTTGAGAGCGAAAAGGACCGGATTCTCACCATCCTCATCACGCCTTTCATGTCCTGTTCCGCCAAGCTGCCGGTCTACATCATCCTGGCGGGGACCTTTTTCGGCCCCCGGGCCGGGACGGTCATCTTCGCCATCTACCTGGCGGGGATCGTTCTGTCCATCGTCACCGGCCGGTTGTTCCGGTCGGTGCTGCTGCGGGGCGCCGACGCCCCGTTCGTCATGGAGCTGCCGCCCTACCGGATCCCCATGTTCAAGAGTCTGATGATCCATATGTGGGACCGGAGCAAGATGTTCCTGAAAAAGATGACCGGCGTGATCCTGGCGGGTTCGGTGGTGGTCTGGGGGCTGTCGGCGTTTCCCCGCGATGTTGACTACACGGTGGATTACGCCCGGCGGACGGCGGCGGTGGAGGCGGCCTATGCGGAAAAGCTGGCGGCCGCGGATCCCGGGGAGCGGGTCCATATCCGGCGGGAGCGAAAGGAGCGGATGGCCGAGCTGGAAAGGGCTCGACAGACGGAACACGCGGAACAATCTTATATGGCGCGTCTGGGAAAATTCATGGCGCCCGTGTTCGCGCCCCTGGGCATCGACTGGCGGGGCGGCGTGGCCCTGCTGACCGGCTTCGCGGCCAAGGAGATCGTGGTGAGCACCATGGGCATCCTCCATGCGGCGGACGAGGGGGGCGAAGTGCTCAAGGAGGCGCTGAAGAATTCGGGCATGACGCCGCTGTCGGCCCTGTCCATGATGGTTTTCGTGCTCCTGTATGTGCCCTGTCTGGCCACGGTGGCGGCCATCCGCCGGGAAACGGGGTCTTATAAATGGATGGCGTTCAATATCGTCTACAGCACGGCCCTGGCCTGGGTCGCGTCCTTCTGCGTCTACAGGACCGGACAGCTGCTGGGATACGGGGCCTGAAGATCGGCGGAAGGGGGAGAACATGGCATTTGAACCGGCATATCTGAAAACCCACGAAAGCGGCGAACTGGCGCGCCGGGCCGGGGCGGCGACCGCCGCGATGGCGTCTTGCACCCTGTGCCCCCGGCGGTGCGGGGTCGACCGCCTGGCCGGGGAGACCGGCGTCTGCCGGACCGGCCGGCGGGCCTGGGTGGCCAGTTATGATCCCCATTTCGGCGAGGAGGCGCCCCTGGTGGGGTCCGGGGGGTCGGGGACGATCTTCTTTACCCACTGCAACCTGATGTGCGTTTTTTGCCAGAACTGGGAGATCAGCCACGGCGGCGCCGGCCGGGCGGTCTCCGACAAAGCGTTGGGGGAGATGATGCTCCGGCTCCAGGAGACGGGGTGCCGCAATATCAATTTTGTCACGCCCTCCCATG
Organism: uncultured Desulfobacteraceae bacterium; assembly: GCA_964652715.1. GTDB lineage: Bacteria > Desulfobacterota > Desulfobacteria > Desulfobacterales > JAABSP01 > JAABTD01. Next base: position 14,071 of record CAZZBE010000015.1, on the reverse strand, counting down.
TGGTACCCCAGATTTTATCCGCCCTTCCGACGGCCGTCGAGGGCGGACTTCGGGTCCCCCTGGTCTACAATTCCGGCGGGTACGACCGGGTCGAGACCCTGAAACTGCTGGACGGCGTCGTCGATATCTACATGCCCGATTTCAAGTTCTGGAACGAGGCGCTGGCGGAGAAGACCTGCGACGCCCCGGATTATCCCGAAGCGGCCAGGAAGGCGCTCAGGGAGATGCACCGCCAGGTGGGGGATCTCGACATCGGGGAAGACGGACTGGCCCGCCGGGGCCTGCTGGCGCGCCATCTGGTGCTTCCCAACGGCATCGCCGATACCGGGGAGATCATGAGGTTCCTGGCCCGGGAGATTTCAGGGGACACCTATGTCAACATCATGCCGCAATACCGCCCCCGCGGCCGGTCCCGGGCGTTCCCGGAGCTGGCCGGTTATCCCTCCGAATCCGACGTCCAGGCGGCGACGGCGGCGGCCGAAAGAGCGGGCATCCATCGCCTGGACCAGCGGCGTCGGGTGTTCATGCGGGGCTGAGAGATAATAAATGGAACGGATCTACGCCATCGGCGACGTCCACGGCTGCTTCGACAAGCTGATGGACCTCATGGACCGGATCGACATCGACCTGGGGCAAGACACCCTCGTCTTTCTGGGGGACTATATCGACCGGGGACCGAACGCCTACGAGGTGGTGGCCTATCTGATGGAGCTGAAAGAACGACACGACAACGTGGTGCTGCTCAAGGGAAACCACGAGGAGATGCTGGAGAACTACCTGACCCATTTCGACAAATACACCTACCTCGTCAACGGCGGCAGCCAGACCCTGGAGAGCTACATGCGGCATTCTAAAGAGGCCGCTTTCCCCATCCCCCGGGCGCACATGGATTTCTTCGCTTCCCTGGACCTCTATCACGAGACGGATCACTATATTTTCGTCCATGCCGGGCTGAGGGAGAAGATCCCGCTCCGGATGCAGGGGGCGGACGACCTGTTGTGGATCCGCGGCCCCTTCGTCCAGTCCGGGACGGACTTCGGAAAGCGGGTCATCTTCGGTCACACTCCCTTTTCGGAGCCGCTGGTGACGCCCAACAAGATCGGGATCGACACCGGCGCGGTTTACGGCAACAAACTGACCTGCGTCAAGCTGCCCGAGATCGAATTCTATTTTTCATAGTCGACCGAACCCTTGAAATTTACCGGCGCATCCCTTATCATGGCCGCGGATTTCAGGCGCGAAGGAGGTTGATCATGGCGAAGCGTTGTATTCTGGCAATTCTGCTGACTTTTTTTCTCGGCGTCGGCGCGGCCACCGCCCAGCGGATGACCGTGGACGTCTCCACCGCCAATATCCGGTCCGGACCCGGGACCCAATACGATGTGCTGTGGAAAGTGGAACGGTATCACCCCATCGAGGTGATCCGGAAATCGGGGGACTGGTACTATTTCCGGGATTTCGAAGGCGACAAGGGCTGGGTGTACGACGACCTGGTGAAGAAGGTCTCTTCGGTGATCGTCGTCAAGGACAAATGCAATGTCCGATCCGGACCCGGGACGAACAACGACATCGTCTTCACCGTGGAACGCGGCGTCCCCTTCAAGGCGATGGACCGCAAGGGCGACTGGATCCGCATCCAGCATGCCGACGGCGACAAGGGCTGGATCCACAAGATGCTCGTCTGGTAGCTAACGATAACGCATAAGGAGCCAACATGGCGAAGCCGAAAAAAGTGTCCCGAAAACAGCTGCTGAAGGAGCCGGACGAGTTCCTGACCTTTTCCAGCAAACTGCTCAACTACGGGGTGGAACATAAAAAGGCCATCATCGCGGTTTTCAGCGGCGTCCTGCTGGCGCTGATCATCTTTTCGGCGGTACAGTACATGGGCTACCGGGCGGAAAACAGGGCCTCCGGCCTGTTGAGCGACGCCTGGGGACGATACGAAGCCGTCCTGGAGGAGAAAACCCCGGCGGAGGCGTACAAAGCGGTCAAAGCCGATTTCGATGATCTTCTGGCGTCCTACGGGGGCGCCGAAGCCGGAAAGATGGGACGGGTAATCTACGCCAACATCGCCTATGAAGCCGGCAAACCGGATCAGGCGGTGACGCTCTACGATGCGGCATTGACCGCCTTCGACGGTGATCCCGACTTGAAAAACCTGATTCTGAGCGGTCTGGGGTATGCCCATGAACAGCGGAAGGCCTATGAGGAATCCGTCGCCCACTTCGAGCGGATCGTCGCCGGAAAGAGCCCGGTTTTGAAAAGCGAGGCCTATTTCAATCTGGGTCGGATTTACGAACTCCTCGACAGGACCGAGAAAAGCCGGAAGGCCTACGAGACCCTCCTGTCCGATTACACCGACTCCATCTACGCGGACTTGGTTAAGGAGCGGCTCGCCGCCGGCTAGGCTTTATCGGCCGGGGCTTTTAGGCCCCGCGTCCAGGCCGTATTTTTTGATTTTCTGGTTGAGACCGCTTTTGCCGATGCCCAGCAGGCGGGCCGCGTGGGCCTGGACATTGTCGCTGAGCCGCAATGCCCGCTCGATCATCTTTTTTTCCACCAGGGTCAGGGTATTGTTGAGCTTGGCGTCGGGGGGCACGCCCTCGATGTGGAGGGTGCTGTCGGCGCTCTCCTTGAAGGCCTTGGGCAGGTCGGAGACGCGGATCTTGTCGTCCGGGCAGAGGATCACGGCCCGTTCGATGACGTTTTCGAGTTCCCGGACATTGCCGGGCCATTCGTATTCGTAGAACAGCCGTTCGGCATCCTGTTCGATGCCGGTGACTTTGACGTCGGATTTCCGCTCGCCGGCGTATTTGTCGATGAAATGGGTCGCCAGAAGACGGATGTCCTCGCTGCGCTCCCGAAGCGGCGGCAGGACGATGTGAAGCACGTTGAGCCGGTAGAAGAGATCCTCCCGGAACCGTCCGGCGTCCACTTCTTTTTTCAGTTCCTTGTTGGTGGCGACGATGATCCGGATATCGACGGATATGGGCTTGACGCCCCCCACCCGTTCGAACACCTTTTCCTGGAGCACCCTTAGCAGCTTGACCTGCAACTGGGGGGAGATCTCGCCGATCTCGTCCAGAAACAGGGTGCCGCCGTCCGCCAGTTCGAACCGCCCTTTTTTCATGGCCGCGGCCCCGGTAAATGCCCCTTTTTCGTGGCCGAACAGCTCGCTTTCCAGCAGATTCTCCGACAAGGCCGCGCAGTTGACGGCGATAAAGGCGTTGTCCCGCCTGGGGCTGTTGAAGTGGATCGATTTGGCGACCAGCTCCTTCCCCGTGCCGTTTTCCCCCTCGATGAGGACCGTGGCGTTGGTGGGGGCGATCTTCCGGATGGTTCCGAAGACCTCCTGCATGGGCTTGCTCTTCCCGATGATGTTGCCGAAGCTGTAGCGAAATTCGACGGCGTCCCGCAGCCGCCGGTTCTCCCGGATCATCCGGTACATGGCCGCGGCCTTGTTGACGTAGACGATCAGGCTGTCGTTGTCGAAGGGCTTCAGGATGTAGTTGTAAGCGCCTTTCTGCATGGCCTCCACCGCCTTTTCGACGGTGCCGTAGGCCGTCATCATGATCACCGGAAGGTCCGGATCTTTACCCTTGACCCGTTCCAGCAGTTCCATGCCGTCCAGCGACGGCATCTTCATGTCCGTGAGCACCAGGTCCACATCGCAGTGGGTCAGGATGTCCAGGGCTTCCCGGCCGCTGTTGGCCGCCAGGGTTTCGTACCCTTCCTCCTCCAGTACGGCGCTCAAAATCACGGTATAATTTTTTTCGTCATCGACGATCAGTATGGTGTCCATTTCAGTGTCCTTTTTGCCCTTCCGGTTCCGTAAAGGGGAGGCGGAGAATCACCTCGGCGCCCTGGGTCCGGTTCCGGATATCGACGCCGCCCCCGTGGGCCTCGACGATATTCTTCACGATGCCGAGCCCCAGGCCGGTGCCGGTCTCTTTGGTGGTAAAAAACGGGTCCCAGATCCCATCCAGGACGTCATCGGGGATGCCTGTTCCTTCGTCTTTGAAAGACACCTCCGCGGCATCGCCGTTGGAACGAACGTCGATCCGGATTTTCCCCCCCTCTTCCATGGCCTGCATGGCGTTGATGAGAATGTTGAGAAACGCCTGATACATCATGTCGAAATCCAGCATGATTTCCGGCAGGTTCTCTTCGTAGGTCTGTTCGATTTCGTAGCCGTCCCGCTGGAGTTGACCCCTCAGAAACGCGACGTTTTTATCGAGGATCTCCTGGATTTGGCAGGCGGCCATATTTGGGGATTTGGGTTTGGCGTATTCGAGAAAATCGGTGATGATCCGGTTGAGGCGGCTGGCTTCCTCCACGATGATGTTGGGAAAGGCGTTTCCGGGGTCGAGGGATGCCATTTTTTTCTTCAGCAGTTCCGCTGAACTCCGGATGATGCCCAGGGGATTCCGGATTTCGTGGGAGATGCCGGCGATCATCTCGCCCAGCGCGGACAACCGCTGGGCCCGGTTGAGTTGCTCTTTCAGGCGGATCCGTTCGACGTTGCGCCGATGGATGATGCTCTCTCCCCGTTTGACCACGAAGATCAAAAATAAAAAAAGCAGCCCCATGACGGCGGTGCAGGTGAGGATGACCCGAACTTGAAACCGGGCGATGGCTTTGTAGTCCTTGGATAAATCCTGTATGATTTCAACCACGCCCAGCACCGGCCCGGAGATCCGGGACAGGGGCTTTTCCGCGCGAAGGGGGGCGAATGTGACGATTTTGCTCTTTTGGGGATACCCCAGCAGGAGCTGCCAGAAATTGCCCCGCTGAACGAGCTTGGAGGTCGGCTGTCCGGAAAGGGCCTTCTCGTAGCTGGACCCGCCGAGGTTTTCCCTGCCAACTTTTTCTTGATCAAAACTGTAGGAAATAATATGGTTCATGTCATAGATGTTGACCATGTCCACTTTAAAGCTGTGAAGCGTGCTCCGCACGACCTTGTCCATCCGTTCAAACTGCTCGGTGTTGCGCAGCTGAATTTTGCCGAATTTCAGGGCGACGGGAATGATAAATTGTAGAAAAACCTGATGGTTCAGATTCTCGACCAGGAGCAGTGCATATTCTTCGCTTTTTTTTAGCTGCATGGACCGGGCCCAGTGGGTATTGAGCAGGGAGAGAATCAGTGTTCCCAGAAATATGACGATGAGGCTGATGTAGGTGAAATATTTCACCAATCTAAAGGGTTTAACTTTTTCTTCGCTCATTCGCAGTGTCACCGATGGGGGTTCCCCGACGCAAATCAGCCAGGAATACCGGCTTTATTCCTGGCTGCTGGGTGGATTGACGATGGGTAGGATATCTCTACCGTCCAATACTTGCTTAAACCTATTGACCGTTTCCGCCGGCCTGTGGAATAACCTCCCTAAAAGGGGGAGAGCCCGATTGGATGCCGACAAAACTCCGAAACGGAGGGCGCCGCATGCCAGATAGGCCGAAAGTCGAAAAAGGCGTTATTTCCGTTGACACTATATCACACAAGCTGGTAAAACGAAAACGTCATTTTATAACTGTCCATCATACCCTGTTTCCACATTCAGCCGCCTGATGAAACCCACCGGGAGGCGCCATTGAATCGGAAACGGGGATGGACCGAACTCCAATGCCTATCCCATAGAGCCTATCGTGATACTCCGGAAGAAAAAGCAGAGCATCGTCGGTCTGGATATTGGTTCCAGAACCCTTAAGATCGGGGAAATCGAACACGAAAAACAAGGATACCGGCTCAGACGCTTCGGCATGCTCGATATCCCGCCGGGCCTCATCGAAGACGGCGCCCTCAAGGAACCCGCGGAAATCGCGCGGTCCATCCGGCAGCTTTTCAAAATGAACAAAGTCAAAGAGAAAAATGTTGCCGTATCCATCGGGGGCTACTCCATTATCGTGAAGCCCATCGTCGTCCAGTCCATGCCCCGGGATCAGCTCCAGGAAACCATCCATTTTGAAGCCGAACAATATATCCCCTTCGATATCAGCGACGTCAACCTGGATTTCCAGATTTTGGGAGAGTCCGAAGACAATCCCAACCAGATGAACGTCATGCTCGTGGCGGCCAAAAAAGAGGTGATCAGCGAATATGAGAGTTTGATTCAACTGGCCGATCTCACTCCGAAAGTCATTGATGTGGATGCGTTCGCCCTGCAAAATATTTATGAAGTCAACTATGAACCTGAAAACGACAATGTCGCGTTGATCGACGTGGGCGCCGCCAAAACCACTCTCAACATATTGAAGGGGGACCTGTCGGTGCTGGTTCGGGATGTCTCCCTGGGGTGCGGCCAGATCAATCAGCAGATTGTTTCCCAGACCGGCTGCTCCCTGGAGGAGGCCGAGCAGCTCTATCACAGCGGCGATTCGGACAAAATGCCCTCCAAGGATCTGATGGAAATCGTGACCGCGGTCGTGGGCGATTGGTGCACGGAAATACGGCGGGCGCTGGATTTTTTCTACTCCACCTATCCCGGGGAAACGATCCGGAAGATCATCGTGAGCGGGGGAGGGGGCAACATCAAGCGGTTCAGAGATCTCCTGGCGGAAGAAACCGCTTCCCATGTGGAGATCGTCAATCCCTTCGAAAACATCGGGGTCGGCGGGGATTTCGATCCTTTGTACCTCGACAGAATCGCTCCCCAGGCGGCCATCTGCATGGGGCTGGCGTTGAGGAGGGTCGGCGATAAATGATACGGATAAACCTGCTGCCCTATGCGGCCGAGAAGAAAAAAGAGTCGGCCAGAAATCAGGTCATTGTCTTCCTCGTCTACGTGGTCGTGATCATCGGTGCGATATGGTGGTATAATTCGCATCTGAACGGCACGATAGACGATCTCAACGCGAAGATCGATTACACGAAAAAGGAGCTGGATCGGTTCCAGAAAATCGTAGCAAAGGTTGAGGAGATCCGCAAGCAGTTGGATCTTTTAAACCAAAAACTCGCGGTCATCGAGGAGTTGAATGCGGGGCGGGGCGCCTCCTTCCGGCTGCTCGGCAACATGACCGACATGATCATTGATGAAAAGATGTGGTTGACCCGGTTTGAAGCCGTGGAACGCGTCACCGTCATTACCACCGGCAAGGGCAAGAACGCCAAAAGAGAGGAAAAAGTCGAGACTCACCTGAC
>CAZZBE010000015.1:0-6836 GCA_964652715.1 uncultured Desulfobacteraceae bacterium | reverse complement strand
CATCGCATCCTGATTTGCGTGGGGGTGCTGATCCTGCTGGTTGGGCCGTCCGTTTATTTTCTTTTCATGCCTAAGCATAAAGAGATCACCAAGCTGCGGGCCGACCTGAGCAAACTGGAACAGGAATTGATGATCGCCAAGCGAAAGGCCGCTAAATTGAAGGAAGTGGAAGCGCAGATGGCCGCTGCCAGAGAAAAGTTCGAGGAGGCCAAAAAGGCGCTGCCGGAAACCGAGGAAATACCGACGCTTCTGACCAATATTTCCTACTCGGGTCAGGACGCGGGGTTGGATTTTTTGCTCTTCCAGCCCAAGCCGGAAAAGCCGAAAAAATTCCATGCTGAAATTCCGGTATCGATACAGGTCAACGGCAGTTACCATGATTTTGTGAATTTTGCCTACAAGATTTCTGAACTAAATCGTATAGTCAATCTAAAAGACGTCCGCATGACCAAAAAAGGCGAGGCGGAGGAAGATACACTGAATGTGACCTGCACGGCGGTTACTTACAAATTTTTGGAGACCCCAACCGGAGAGAAAAAATAGTCATCGCTATGAAAGCGTATTTTTTTAAGATCTGGAGAATATTTTTTGCCGTTTCCCTGGCGGTTGTCTTATGGGGGTGCGGCGATCGTCCGGAACCCGCTGAAAAAGATGTTTCGGTACGAAAGAAAATCGTGTTGCCCGAAGATGAAAAGCAAAAACCACCATCCACATCCCCGGTGGTTGCATCCAAAGGGCCCGAGGTCCAAACCGCCCCGCAAAATTCCGAGGATACCACGGTAACAAAAAAAATCCCCGATATTACTCCCAAGCCGGTGGACAAAACCGAAATAAGTAAGCCGCCGAAATCAGCCTCCAAAGAGGAGGACGCTGTCGCCGAATCCCGTCCGGCGGATCCGCCCGAGGCCATGAGCAAGGATCTTACAAATAAGGATGATATTGAAAAAGGGCTGACAGAAAAACCGGCGGAAAAAAACCAAGTCCCCCTGGAAGCTACCGATGACGCGGATGTCCCCGTGGAACCAGCGACGACCGCAGAGGAAATATCGGAGCCGAAAAAGCCGGAGAAACCGGAACAGAGCACAGCAACGTTGGCTGAAGACGCAACAGACACAGTCGATGCACCCGACCAGGAGGCGGCCGAAAAGACAGCTGAAGAGGCTGAAGAGACGGAGGCGCCTGTTGCAGCAGAAAGCGAATCGATGGATGCGCGGGACGAGGGCGTCAGCGAAAGCGCGCTCGCCTCTATTCTGGGGATTACCAGAGAAAGCAGGAAGAAAAAGACGGGCTATGACCCTTCCGGCAAGGTGGATCCTTTCGAGCCGCTGTTCAAACCGCCACAGGAGGAGGAGACGCCGCCTGAAGACGAACCCGCGGAAGAGGAAACGGCTTCAGACAAACCAAAGAGGGAAAAGCGAATTCCCCGGACGCCGTTGGAAAAGATGGATCTGAATCAATTGAAGCTGGTCGGGGTTATCCGGGCGGAAAGCGGCAACCGGGCGCTGGTGGAAGAAGCGTCCGGAAAAGGCTATATCATATCCAAAGGAACGTATATCGGAATTCATTCCGGGCAAGTGTCCGAAATTCTAAAAGACAGGGTCGTTGTCGAAGAGGAGTATGAAGATCTTCGCGGGGAAATAACAACGCGTAAAAGAGAACTCAAAATCAAAAAGCCTCCTGGAGAGGGATACCATGAGATGTAGAACTAAGAACCAAAACGGTCGTCTTTTCGCGGTAGCCGCCATTCTGTCGGTGTTCGTGATATCCATCTTTTCGGGATGCGCTTCCAGTAAAGGCGCCGGTCGGACCGCCGACGCCGACGTTGAAAAACCGCCTTCGGCCAAATTGATTACAGGCCTGGAAGTTTTAGAAGCCCCCGGAGGACCCGGCGTACTGATACAAGGCAATCAAACCCTCGCCTATACGTCGGCCAAACAGCCGTTTCCACCGACGGTGATGTTGTATTTTCCAGAGACCGGACTGGATTTGGGCGAAACCCCGGATTCTTACGGGACTGAAGTCCAGGGCGATGTCATCCGATCCATAAAAGCCTCGGAGGTTCGGAACGACGCGGATCAACAAACGACAAAAGTCGAGATCGCGCTCAATGCGGATATGCCGTATGAGATTCTTCGGGAGGATAACTCCGTATCCATAATCTTCTCCCAGGGTCAACAACGATCTCTTTCGGGAGAACAAGGTGCGGGATCAGGCGTCTCCCATGAGCCAACGCCCCGGCAGACGGCTACGCAGCTGCACTCCGTTTACGCCACGAAGCTGGATGACAGCATGAAAGTTTTTGTCGGCGCGGACGGGGTCATCACCAATTACAAAGCATTTACCATCGAAAGCCCGCCGAGAATTATTTTCGATATATTCAACCTCCAGAGTCCATATAAAAACGAGAAGCAGGTAAAAGTCAACAGCCCCTGGGTGGAAACCGTCCGCTATTTCGGATACCCGGATCGACTTCGCCTGGTGCTTGAAACGAAGAAAAAGTATCTTTCTGATTTTTCGGCTTATCCCATCGACAATGGGTTGCTGATCCATGTTGGAAAAGATGCGAGGTATGCCAGCGAGATGCCGGCCCGGCGGATCAGCCGGCAAATGGAATCGGCGCCGTTATCCCAACCTCAAGGCGAAGATACCGCGGACCGTCTTCAATCGATCTATGCAACCCAGTTGCCCGACAGCACCATGGTGACTTTGAGGGGAGACGGCCAGATCGCCGACTACCAGGTGCTGACAACCGAAAACCCGCCCGCCATCGTTTTGGACATCCATAATATCGACAACCCTTACGAAAAACAGAACGCATTCCCGGTGGATACCCAGTGGGTCAAGACGGTCCGGCATGAAACGTTCCCCAACAAAGTTCGGGTATACATCGAAACCCGGCCGGAGTATCTCTCGAGGTTTACCGCATACCCTGAAGAACATGGAATGGTCGTTTATGTGGGGAAAGGGATGTCGAAAGCGCCGGCGGCGGCTGGAGCGGACGTTGACCGATCGCCGCCGAAGGCGGCGCCTCCTGTCGCCGGCCCGGCTGACGTTCAGCCCCAAAGAATGCCGGCGCCTTCTCCCCCTCGAGTGGTTCAAGCGAGCGGAAAACCGGCATGGGTCAACCGGATCGATTTCCTGAGTGAAGAAGCCGGCAAGTCCACTTTGATCATCGGCACCTCGAAACCGGTCCCGCATGATATTGAAAATGTCGGCAACAGGAACCTGCAACTTCAATTGGTTAACACAAAAACCCCCGATTACCGTCAACGACCGCTGATCACCGATCGCTTTGAAAGCGCCGTAGATCGTATCGTCCCGCGACAGGAAAAAAAGGGAGGGGAAGAAATATCCGTCCTCGACATTCAGCTGCGGGAAGCGGTTCCGTATTATGTCGAGCAGACAGACAATCTGTTGATGGTTCATTTCGAGGCGTCGTCCATTTCTCCGAAACCTGTCGAAACAACGCCGCCGATGTTGACCGACGCAAGGAATTCAGGCGCATACACGGCCCAAGAACCCCGGGCGCAACCCACCGACCCGGAAACGGCCCCCGCTTTCGACGAAGCGCCGTCTGAAAGGCAACCGTCATATGATGGCGGCGCGGCTGGAAAAGATGTTCGCGCCCCTGAAAGGTTCGATATGCCGACTTCGGCAATGGAAGGGACCGCCGAAGCTTCGTCGGCGGCATCCTTTGACGCCGCTGAGGCCGGTTTTATGGATGACTTGCCTCCGGAGACGGATTTGATCGATACGGGCCCGCAATACACAGGCGAGCCCATCGCGCTGGATTTCTATGAAACAGATATCAAGAACGTATTCCGAATCCTCCGCGAGGTGAGCGGTAAGAATTTCGCCGTGGATAACGATGTAAGCGGGAAAGTGACCCTGACCCTGGAGCATCCGGTGCCCTGGGACCAGGTGCTCGACCTGGTTCTGAAAATGAATCAGCTCGGGAAAACCATGGAGGGCAATATCATCCGTGTTGCAACCCAGAATACGCTAAAGCAAGAAGAACAACAACGACAGGAAACCCTGGCGGCCCAGCGGTCGGCGCAAGACCAGGAGAAAGCGCTGGAGCCTTTGATCACGGAGTATATTCCGGTCAGTTATTCAGATGCCGCATCAGAGATACAGCCGCATCTGGAAAAGGTGATCACAAAGGATCGCGGATCCATCAGCGTCGATAAGCGGACCAATATGGTTATCCTCACGGATACGGCCGGCACGATCAAACAGGCGAGGGAAATCGTCGAAAAGCTCGATCGGGTGACGCCCCAGGTGCTGATCGAGGCGCGGATTGTTGAGGCCACAACAAATTTTTCCCGGGAAATCGGAACGAATTGGGGAATGGGTACCGGCATAAGCGACGATACCGTCGCTGCCGGGGCCGAAGCCGAACCAGGAATTGGCCCTCAAAGAGGGTATAATATGCTGGGAGGAACCTACGGTACCGACATCGCCGTGAACCTTCCGGTGAACCAGTTCGGCAGTATCGGGTTCAATTTTTTGAGAATCGCCGGCACGCCGTTTGTGCTTAATGCGATGTTGATGGCCATGGAATCCAAGCAGGAGGGCAGGATCATTTCCGCCCCCAGAATTCTGACCCTCGATAATAAACCTGCTCTGATCAGCCAGGGGTTTGAGTACCCCTATCAGACGCGGGATGAAGATGGTCAAACGGAGGTCGCGTTCAAAAATGTTGACCTTAAACTGAATGTAACGCCCCACATTACCCCGGACAACCGGATTTCCATGAAAGTGCAAATTCAGAACAACGACATTTTTCAACAGACGGCCGACGGCCCCGCCCTGTCGACAAACGAAGCATCGACCGAATTGCTCGTTAATGATGGCGATACTTTCGTCATTGGGGGCATCATCAGGGAAAATCAGACGACCACAAATGATGGTCTCCCCGGTCTTTCGAAAATTCCCATTCTTGGGTGGCTGTTCAAATCCAGGGTGAAATCGCAAGACAAGCGGGAGTTGCTTATTTTTATTACGCCTAGAATCGTTCAATTGGAACAACGACAAATGCAGTTGTAGAACATTACGTGATATTGGATCGGATATTGAAGCGAAATCTCGTGAAAATCTTCGGAGAATAAGGGAATATACATGAAACGCGATTTGAAAAGGTTCATATTTTTAATTGTTGTCTTATCGATGTTTGTGTTTCTTATTTTGGGCTGTGGTTCGAAAGGTGGTAAGGCAACAGAGGGAGAAGACGGGGGCGGCGACGGTGGAGAAACGCCGCCCCCTCAGCCGACATTTAACCTCACGGGAACGGTCGTTGGGGTGAACGGCATGGCCCTGCCGCAAGTAAAAATTTGGGCGATCCGAGGCGCGGAGGATTTAGATACGACAGTTACCGACGCCCGTGGGCAATTTTCCATGAATCTGGCGGAAGAAATACATACAATTGTCGCCAGTCGGCAGGGCTTTGTCAGCGCATCGCGAGTTGTCGATTTGACATCCGGCGACCCCGTGGAACAAATTCTGATTTTGAGAATTTCCGATTCCCCCGCGCAACTCATCGGCGCCCAGGCCGGCGGATCCGTGTCATCCAACGATGAAGACACCCGACTGGATATTCCGTCTCAAGCCGGCGGCATTTTCAATGGCATCAACGAAACGGGTGCGTCTGACGCATCGAAAGCCACTTTTAGCGTGGAGCGGCTTGATTTATCAGAACCGCTGCCTGTGCCCTTGCCTTCCCCGGATACGCTGGCGGCCGAAGACATAATAGTAGACGGCAAACAAGCCCCATCCCTGATGATTTCCATTAATCCGCCGCTTCTGAAGATGCCCACTGCGGCCACCTTGGAGCTTCCGAACCCTGATCAATTGTCAAATACGCGCATCCTGCGTTTCGACCCATATGAAAAGAGATGGTCTGTCGCGGGAATGACAGACGATACGCCGGAAGACGGCACCTCCTTGACGGTGTCCGATGCCGGCGTCTATGGTATTTTTTACGAAACGAACAGAACCGTCACAGTGAAGGGCACAGCGGCGCCGGGTAGTTTTGTCCATGTCGGCGACGAGGTCATCAGGGTGCTTTCCGACGGCATCTTTTACGCCGGGGAAGTGGCGATTCCCGCCAACGGTCAGTTGGAAATCGTTGCGATCGGCCCTGATGGAGAGGTTATTGAGAAAAGGGTGCAAAACCTTTCCCCGGGCGATGTCGTCACGGTGCCTTTGTCGATTGTGGAATTAAGCGAAGTTAGCGTCACCGCGGGTGATGAGCAGATCACGGCGGACGGAGAAACGACAACAATCATTAGCGCCACTGTTATTGATGTAAACCGGGAAGCCGCTCTTGACGGAACAGAGGTGCTTTTTTCCACTACGGCCGGTACATTGCTCTGTCCCGCGGCAAGCACGGGGTGTAATGAGACGTTGGGCGGGGTAAAAGCGCAAACGAACAACGGTATCGCTCGGGCTGTTCTGAAAAGCAGTACAGCGATCGAGACGGCCACCGTAACCGCGGTTGTGGAGGAGTTGACGGGCAATGTCTCGGTCGATTTCGTGTCGGGATTGCCGGAAAGGGCCGATGTGACCGCCAACCCCTTGAACCTAACCGCCAATGGTTCTCAGACGAGCACCATTAACGCCGTTGTTTATGACGCGACGGGGAGACGGCTGGAAGGCCGCGGCATTCTCTTTTCGCTCGACTCCTCTGATATAGAGAACCCCTCTGACATGGGACAGCTCGATCAACCGGTGGCCACCACATCGCAAGCAGGCATTGCATCGGTCGTTTATACGGCGCCTACTAAGACGGGAACGGTTACAATATCTGCGAGTGACGAAGAAAACGGGAATCTGCT
>CAZZBE010000014.1:23184-36056 GCA_964652715.1 uncultured Desulfobacteraceae bacterium | reverse complement strand
GCAAAAATATTTGTCTGAAGTAAATTACAATAATGTAGTGGTGTATTGCGCCGGGAATGTGTGCCGAAACAATATTGGAAATTGGAAGGTAAGGCGAGTGCCGGTCGATTCCAGACTCAAAGGACGGGAATTTTACACTCAAAAAGACAAAGAAATGGCTGACACAGCCGATTATGGTTTTGTTCTTTGGGATGGAAAAAGTCCGGGTTCATTCAACAATATAATGGAATTGTTAAAAAATAACAAAAAAGCCCTTGTATACTTTTCTCCAGACAAAAATTTTTATCCTGTGTCTAAATTGGAAGACGCGGAGAACTTACTAAGCAAATGTGATCGGTCTGCCCTGGATCAAATAAGTAAAAAGATAAAGTTGGGCGCACAAATGCGAGAGGTTGAAAATATGGCCCAATCAGTATTGAGTTTCTAACATTTTTGACCCATGACCATGGACACGCTCTACCATGAAAAAACAAACTCTCATCAAAATACAGGTCAACGAAACGGACAGAGAGACGTTGTCGCTTAGCACAAATCCGAATTTTTTAGATATCTTTGATAAAGCGAGGGTGGAATCCAAATCGGGTAAGACACCATCCTTGGAAGAAATGAAACCCACCGTTTTGCGGTTTGGAAGATGCTTGAGCCCAATGGCCTCAGCGTGTTGAAAAAGCCCTTCCAGGAAGGATTCGCCGCCATCGTCCGTTACAGGAGGAACAAACTTGGCCGCACGCGGAACCGTTCAAACCGCGCTTTTAAATGATCGGGCCAAAGACATTGTGGGCATTGCTTGGGAGTGGGTATTGGACAAATTCTTTCTCTGAAAATCATTAGCGAACTATTGTTAGGAGTGCTGCCTTGTCGAGAAAGAAAATAAGCGCCACAGAGCTTGCCAGCGACATTCGTGCCGGCATGAGTTACTCTTCATTGATGGCTAAACACCAAATTGCCTCTGAGGATCAGCTTGAAACGTTCATCGACAAACTAATCAACGCTGGATATTTACAAAAAGATGAAGTTACATCGAAAGAAATGGTTGTAGTAGAGGCAAAGCCATGCCTTCCAGACCTGCGCAAAAAAGGTTTTTGGGGTTCGGCTATTGAAAACCTTACCAAGGCGGAAGATTCCCTAAAAAGCAAAGGTTTTGGCGTGATCGGCAAAACTTCTGATTATTTTACTGAAACAAGTTATCAGCTTAAAAGCGCCGGGGAGAAGAAAGTCAAAACGACAATGCTTTCGATAGTCGATGCAGAAGAACAAATTAAATCCAAAGGCAAGATGATATGGGATCAAACAAGCGAATCGGCAGGAACGCTTATCAAAAAAGGAAGGACCGTTTTCATTGACGATGTGGACATGCTCCGAGCTGAATGTCCATTGCTGAATGACTGGATCAGAGCGGAGCATCCCCAAACACTTACCCAGGCATCGATATTGGCTGCAGCAGGTCTGGGATTGCTTGCAGACCCAATCAATCTCTCAAAAATGTCAGGGGCTATTCTGGATAATAATGCTTCGGTTTTCCAGAAAGCACTGGAATTATGCTTTGGGAAAGAAAAAATCGGTGAAATCAGTCAATGGATGGATACAATCCCAGGTGCTTTAAAAGCAGGGGGGTGGCAGGGCCACCGAGTTGTTCATGGACATGATATTTCCGCTTTGGTTGAGGTTACACAAACACATAACTTTGCCGGTGTAGCGGAATGGTTTAATCATGTGGCGCTTCGAGATTTTTGGTCCCCGGCAGGCATACCCTATCTGCCTTTTGGAAACGATTCAGTTTTAGACTGGCTTTGTTCAATGGGGGTTTCAAAAAGCACGGCGGCAAGCATTTTGTCTGTTAATGTTTGGGATGTCATGGGGCTTTTGTTGATTTATCGCAGCAGTAGAGCATTCCATGGATTCATTAAGGAAAATATCCGCGCCAAAAAAGCCAAGCAATTCTGGGAACGATCCATTGAGCTGGAAAATCTGGAAGATTTCGATGCAGCTAATCATTGCTATGAGCAGGTGCTATCTTATTCCTCTGACAGACCGGAAGTAACCGTAGGCGTTGCAATGAATTTTTTGCATCGCGCTGCTCGCTACGATAATTCAGAACTTTGGCGATCCAACATGATGAGGGCTTATCAATTGGCGGATTCAGCGCGACTGAAACTGGCAAAAGATAAAACGATTCCTTATTACGGCGGCATTCAACTGAGTCTGCGAGGTCTCGCAACTTCGCTCATGGTGAGTTCATCGGCGGGTTTTGTTGAAGAACAAAATTTTCATTCAATAAAGGGGGTGATCGCAAGCGCTGTTGAAGATCTCTTAAAAACATCGAACCAGTTGAAAGACAAATGGTATGCAAGACCTTTCTCGGCCATCGCCAATGAAGCCATCGCGCTCAACTTATTAACGGCTGCGCCGATTCAAATTCCAACATCTTTCACGCCGATCTCCATCCATAAGCGCATTTCCGACACTTTAGTCAGTATTGCAAAACTTGAAAGCAAAGAGTCTGATTATGCAAAGGATTTGTTGGGTGGTTTCCGAAGAAAATACCCGCTTGGCCTGAAAAAACTAGAAACCCCCGCGCTTTGATCATTGGCGCGATCAAGTCATCCAGGACAAACACAAAAATGTCTGAAGATAATATCAAACTCTATCTCGACACATCAATTCCGAGTGCTTACTTCGACACCTCAAAGCCTGTGAGGCAACTCGAAATCGGTTCATTGCAATTATTTGGAGGCGCCGAATATGGAAGCTTATAAAAACAGCTACTCAAAATCCGAAGATCCGACTCTGTGGGAACTTCATGAAATCAGGCATCGCCTTCATGAAAAAAGAAAAAACAAGCCCATAGACGACATCAACAAAGAGGCACTGAAGAAATTCTCAAAATGGCGGGAAGAGCTGAATAAACGCAAGCTGAGTTAACATCGGACCCCGAATTATGAAAAAAAAGACCCTCATCAAAACCATCCTGTTCATCGTCCTGATCGCCGGCGGCCTTTTGGCCGCGGCGTTCACGTTTAATTTTTTCGCCGGCGAAACCGTACCGCCCGGCAGGGTCGAGGCCAAGGGCGCCGCCGCGCCGCCCGCCGAAACGACCCAGGCCGAGGTGCGGCAGATCAAGGAGTGGTACGAAGCCGTGGGCACGGTCCGGCCCCGGACCGAGGCCAGCATCGAGGCCCAGGTCATGGCCCAGGTCATGGACGTAAAGGTCAACCCCGGCGATCCGGTCGGGAAGGACGACGTGCTGGTGGTGCTGGACAGCCGCCAGTTCGATTCCCGTCTGGACCAGGCCCGGAAGGGGCTCAAAAGCGCGGAGGCGGCCAAAAAACAGGCCGGCCAGTCCGTGGCCGCGGCCCGGGCCGCCTTTTCCCAGGCCCGGGCCGACTACCGCCGGATCAAGACCTATTATGAATCCCAGGCCGCCACCGAACAGCAGCTGGAGGCGGCCCGGTCCGGCTATCTCCAGGCCGAGGCCGGGCTGAAGCGGGCCCGGGAGGGCATGGCCGGGTCCGACGCCCAGATCGAGCAGGCCCGGGAGGTGGTCCGGGAGGCGGAGATCGCCCTGGGCTACACCACCCTCAAGGCCCCCGAAGCCGGCGAGGTGCTCAAGAAGCTGGTGGAACCGGGCGACCTGGCCCTGCCCGGAAAGCCGCTCCTGATCCTCCAGACCAGCGGCAACCTGCGGCTGGAGGCATACGTCCGGGAGGGGCTCATCGACCGGGTCCGGGTGGGCGACAAACTCCCCATGGAAATCCGGACCCAGGACGCCCGCATCGAGG
The DNA here is from genome assembly GCA_964652715.1 of uncultured Desulfobacteraceae bacterium. Taxonomy (GTDB): domain Bacteria; phylum Desulfobacterota; class Desulfobacteria; order Desulfobacterales; family JAABSP01; genus JAABTD01. Next base: position 32,277 of record CAZZBE010000014.1, on the reverse strand, counting down.
CCGCGGTGGAGGAGATCATCCCCTATGCCGACCCCCAAACCCGGACCTTTCTGGTGAAGGCCGCCGTGCCCGCGCGACCGGGGCTCTATCCCGGCATGTTCGGGAAGCTGCTCATCCCGGTGCGGGAGCACCCGGTGGTGCTTATCCCCGAAAGGGCCATCCGGAGCGTGGGGCAGCTGGAGCTGGTGACCGTCAAGGAGCCCGGCGGCTGGCGGTCCCGGTTCATCAAGACCGGCAAGACCATCGACGACAAGGTGGTGGTCCTGTCGGGCCTTTCCGGGGACGAGACCATCGGAATGGAGGGATCGCGCTGATGGCCGACACCCCCAACGCCGCCTCCAAGACCGACGCCGACGGCGACGGCGCGCCGGACAACCTGATCGTCCGGATCGTCCGCCCCTTTCTCACCTCCCACCTGGCGGTGCTGCTGATCATCATCTCCCTCTGCCTGGGCGCGGCCGCCGTGCTGGTCACGCCCCGGGAGGAGGAACCCCAGATCGTGGTCCCTTTGGCCGATGTCTTCGTCCAGGCCCCGGGCGCCAGTCCCGAAGAGATCGAAAAGCTGGTGGCCACGCCGCTTGAACGGCTCCTGTGGCAGATCGACGGGGTGGAGTACGTCTACTCCATGTCGCGGCGGGACATGGCCGTGGTGACGGTCCGCTTTTACGTGGGCGAAGACCGGGTGGGATCCCTGGTGAAGCTCCACAACAAGATCCGGATGAACATCGACGCCGCGCCGCCCATCGTCAAAGGGTGGGTCATCAAGCCCGTGGAGATCGACGACGTGCCCATCGTCAACATCTCCCTCTATTCCGACCGGTACGACGACGCCCAGCTCCACCGGATGGGCGAAGAGGTGCTGGCCCGCCTCTCCCAGGTGGAAGACATCTCCCGCACCGTCATCGTGGGGGGCCGCCGCCGGGAGGTCCGGGTGGAACTTTCCCCCGAGCGGATGGCGGGGCTCAGCGTGTCGCTGCTGGAGGTCCAGCGGGCCCTCAAGGGGGCCGACGCCTCGGTCACCGCCGGGTCTTTCTCCCAGTTTAACCGGGAGTACACGGTCACCAGCACCTCCTTCCTGGCCACCGCCGAAGACGTAGGGGACCTGGTGGTGGGCGTCCACCAGGGACGGCCGGTCTACCTCCGGGACATCGCCGCGGTCATCGACGGCCCCGAAGAGGCCGACAATTATTCCCGGATCGGGTATTCCCACCGCTACCGACGGGACCACCACCGCGAGGACCGCCCCCTGACCTATCCCAGCGTGACCCTGGCCCTGGCCAAGAAACAGGGGACCAACGCCGTGGACGTGGCCCGGAAGATCCTGGCGGAACTCGACCGGCTGGAAGAAACCCTCATCCCGGCCCATGTCCATACCGAGGTCACCCGCAACTACGGGGCCACGGCCCAGGAAAAGGTCAACGGGCTCCTCTCCTCCCTGGGGTTCGCCATCATGACGGTGGTGATCCTGCTGGCCGTCACCCTGGGATGGCGGGAAGCCCTGGTGGTGGCCCTGGCCGTGCCCATCAGCTTTTCTTTGGCGCTCTTCGTCAACTTCCTTTTCGGATACACCATCAACCGGGTGACGCTCTTCGCCCTGATCCTCTCCCTGGGGCTGGTGGTGGACGACCCCATCACCAACGTGGACAACATCCAGCGCCACATCTTCATGGGCAAACGCAAGCCCGTCAACGCCACCCTGCTCGCGGTAAACGAGGTGCTGCCGCCGGTGATCATGTCGACCTTGGCCATCATCGTCTCCTTCACGCCGCTTTTTTTCATCACCGGCATGATGGGGCCCTACATGGCGCCCATGGCGGCCAACGTGCCCGTCACCGTGATCTTTTCGACCTTCTGCGCCATCACCATCGTCCCCTGGTTCACCCACACCCTGCTCAAAAAAATCGACGTGAAGCCCGCCGACGTCGATACCGACAAAAAAGCCCCCGAAGGCTGGATCAACCGGACCTACCGCGGCGCGGTCACTCCCTTTTTAAAGTCCCGGGGCTGGCGGTACGGACTGCTGGGGGCGATCCTGGTCCTGCTGGCCATCCCGCTGCTGCTGGTGGTCTTCCGGCTGGTCCCCCTCAAGATGCTCCCCTTCGACAACAAGAACGAGTTCCAGATCGTCGTGGACATGCCCGAGGGGACCACCCTGGAGACCACCGACGCCGTCGTCCGGGATTTCGAGGCCTATCTGCGGACCGTCTCCGAGGCGACGAACTATGTCTCTTTCGTGGGGACCCACTCCCCCATCGACTTCAACGGCATGGTCCGCCACTACTACCTGCGGGAAGGGCCGCACCTGGCCGACATCCGGATCAACCTGGCGGACAAGGCCCGGCGTTCAATGCAGAGCCACCCCATCGTGCTGCGGCTGCGAAACGACCTGGAAAAAATCGCCCGGGAAAACGGGGCCAAGATCCAGCTCGTGGAGGTCCCCCCGGGCCCGCCGGTGCTCTCCACCATCGTGGCCGAAATCTACGGCGACCCGGACCGGGACTACGAGCAGCTCATCGCCGCCGGCAAACAGATCCAGGAGATCATGCGGAAAGAACCGTTCGTGGTGGACATCGACGACATGGCCCAGGCGGAACACGACCGGTTCGACTTCGTGGTCGACAAGGAGAAGGCGGCCCTCCACGGGGTATCCACCCAGGCGATCATCGGAACCCTCCGGATCGCCCTGAGCGGATCGACCCCGGCCACGGTCCACATGGACGACGAACGCCAGCCGCTGCTGGTGCGGACCGTCCTGCCCCGGCCGCGGCGCTCCTCGGCCACGGACCTTTCCCAGATTCCCATGAAAACGGCCGCGGGCCAGATGGTTCCCCTGGCGGAACTGGTCCGGATCCGACAGGTTCCGGTGGAACAGACCATCTACCACAAAAATCTGGATCGGGTGGTCTACGTGCTGGCGGAGATGGCCGGCCGGGCGCCGGCCGAAGCCATCCTGGACATGCAGGACCGGTTGAAAACGAACCCGCTGCCGCCGGGCATCCGGGCCGAATGGGCCGGCGAGGGGGAATGGAAGATCACCCTCCGGGTCTTCCGGGACATGGGCATCGCCTTTGCCGCGGCCCTGATGGGGATTTACATCCTGCTGATCATCCAGACGAATTCCTTTTTCATGCCGATCCTCATCATGATGGCCATCCCCCTGACCCTCATCGGGGCCATGCCCGGGTATTTTCTGCTCAACCTCGTCGCCAACGTCCAGGTGGGCGGGTTCGAGACGCCGGTCTTTTTCACCGCCACCAGCATGATCGGGATGATCGCCCTGGGCGGCATCGTCATTCGCAATTCCCTGGTGCTCATCGAGTTTATCCAGGACGCCCTGGAAGAAGGCCAGTCCTTCCGGGAGGCGATCCTCCAGAGCGGGGCCATCCGGATGCGGCCGATCCTCCTGACCGCCGCCACCACGGCCCTGGGGGCCTGGCCCATCACCCTCGACCCCATCTTCTCCGGCCTGGCCTGGACCCTGATTTTCGGGTTGTTCGCCTCGACCCTCTTTACGCTATTGGTGATTCCGGTGACTTATTATGCGTTGTATCGGAAAAGATATCAGGAGGAAGAGACCGCCGAGGCATAACTCATCACAACCGTTTCAAGCCCACACAAAGGAGGTATTCCATGTTCAGGACCATCGCCATCATCACGGTGTCTATCATGATCGCGCTCTCCCTTTCCGGCGCAATCGCCTTCGCCGAAGAGGACACCCTGTTCGAGCGCTGCAAGGATGATCCTCGGGCGCCGTGGTGCTACGAGGAAGAGGTCGTGGCGCAACGGCAGCCGGACCGCTGCGAAAACATCACGAAGCACTGGGGCAAGGCCGCCCTGGGCGTCGAAGGGTACTGCTTCTACGAGATCGCCGTCAAAACCCGGGACTGCTCGCTGTGCAAACGGATTAAAAAAGGGGACATCCGGAAGACCTGCAAGCTCGACGCCTGCAAGTAAAACCCCGCACCATCGGTTAGCCCGCTTATTGACATTCTCCCCCGTTCGCTCCATCATAACCGGATGGTCCGGAACGCCGACGGGGGCTGACGCCGCCGAGACCGGCCCCATCCATCACGACCGGTTCACCGTCTATCGTTCGCTCGGCGATGTTGGACCATGGCAACCTCTTATAACAACGGACATATCCCATCCGAGGAATCCAATGACGCCCTGTTTTCGACGGTTTCGGCGCATCGTACTTGTATTCGTCCTGACGGCGACGGCATGGGCCCCGGCCGCGTCGTCCACGGCCAAATCGGTGGTCATATCCGTGATCGCCAACGAGCAAACCCACGAACTGGCAAAACCTGTCGTCCGGGAGGCCTACCACCGCATTGGCTACACCGTTGTTTTCGACCCCCTGCCGGCCCGAAGAGCGTTGGAATGGGCCAACGACGGCGTCACCGACGGCGATCTGGCGCGCATCGAAGGAACGGAGAGAAAATTCCCGAATCTGATTCGGATTTCAGCCCCGGTGTTCCATTTCACCGGCTCGGCGTTTGCCACGGACGCTTCCCGCGCCATATCGGAGTGGAAGGATCTGGCCGGTCTGAACATCGGCATCGTTCGGGGCATCCTCTACTCGGAGATCGGCACGGAAGGGATGGATCCCATACCCACCAACGATATGACCCACCTCTTCAAGCTTTTAACACTAGGGCGCATCGATGTGGCCATCGCGGCTCTGGACGCCGGGCGCATCGAAATCCATCGGAATTTCATGGATGCCGGCATCCACCCCATCGGAGACCCGCTTTGGGCGGCGCCGCTTTTTCACTATGTCCACGTCAAAAACGGACACCTTGTTCAAAAGCTGGAAGCCGCCTTAAAGGACATGGAAGCGGAGGGGGCGATCAGAGCCCTTCGGGAAAAAGCGATAAGAGAGATCCTCGAAAAATGAAAAGCCGGATCGGTTACCGGCTGGTGGTGCTCATCGTCCTGTTCAGTTCGTTTATCACCCTCATCGCCACCGCCATCCAGATCTATTCCGACTACCGGAGCGATCTGGAAAAAATCGCCAATTACCTGAGTCTCATCGAAGAAAGCTATCTCCAGAGCCTCGGCAACAGCGTCTGGACCTACGACGAAAAACAGATTCGGCTGCAGCTCAACGGTCTGGCGCGGCTGCCGGACATGGAATATTTGCGGATCGAATCGGACGTGGGCGGCGTCTGGTCCGCGGGGGCCATACGATCCCGAAACCGGGTAGAAAAGACCTTTCCCCTGATCCACTACCGAAGCGGCGGCAAGGCGACCATCGGATCCCTTGAACTGGCCTTCAGCCTCGACAACCTTTATGGGCGGCTCATCCGGAAAACCCTCGCCATCCTGGCCAGCAACGCCGTAAAAACCTTCCTGGTCTCCGGCTTCATTCTGTTGATCTTCCAGTTCCTGGTAACCCGGCGCCTTACGGCCCTGGCCCGATGGCTCAACCAGCACGACGCCGCCAACCCCGGCGAGACATTCCAGCTGGACCGGGAAGCGGGCGTTGACGGCAAGCGGGACGAACTCGACGAGGTGGTCGACGCCATCAACCGGATGCAGGTCAATCTAAAATCCCATATCGATGAGCTGAAAGACAGCCACGCCCTTTTCAACGCCATCATCGAAGGGACAACGGACGCCATCTTCCTCAAGGATCTGGAGGGCCGGTACCTGATGGCCAACGGCGCGATCATAGGGGCCATAGGGAAACCCAGGGAAGCGGTGATCGGACGAACGGACGCCGACCTCTTTCCTCCGGAATCGGCGGCGGTGATCGAAACCATCGACGCGGACGTCATGACATCGGGAGAAGCCCGGCTGGCGGAAGAGGAACTCCTGACGGCTTATGGCCATACCTGGTGGCTCTCCAATAAAAGCCCGTATCGGGACGGCCATGGAAAGGTCATCGGCCTCATCGGCATTTCCCGGGACATCACCGACATCAAAAAAGCCGAAGCGGAGAAGGAACGGCTGGAAGCCCAGCTCCGCCAGTCCCAGAAGCTGGAATCCATCGGCACCCTGGCGGGCGGCATCGCCCATGATTTCAATAACATTTTGGCCGCCATCATCGGGTATGCCGATATGGCCCAGTTCGAAATCCCCAAAGAGAACCCGGCCCACCGAATGATCGGCCAGGTGCTGAAGGCGAGCAACCGCGCCAAGGAACTGGTCCAGCACATCCTGGCCTTCAGCCGAAAGACCGACCGCGAACTCGGGCGGATCGCCATCGGCCCCGTCGTCAAAGAGGCACTGAAGCTGTTGCGGCCCACCATCCCCGCCACCATCGATATCCGCCGGCGCATCGATCCGGACGCCGGGGTGATCCTGGCGGATCCGACCCAAATCCACCAGATCGTCATCAACCTCTGCGCCAACGCGGCCCAGGCCATGGAGGAGACCGGGGGTCGCATCGACGTGGTCGTGGAAAACGCCGACCTCGACGGCGAAGAAGCGATCCACGGGCCGGAACCGAAGGCCGGCCCCTATGTCAAACTCTCGGTCCGCGATACGGGCCCCGGCATCGATCCGACCCATATCCACAAGATTTTCGACCCCTATTTCACCACCAAAGACGTGGGCAAAGGATCGGGGATGGGCCTGGCCGTGGTCCACGGCATCGTCCAGAGCCACGGCGGCATGATCCAGGTCCGCTGCGATCCCCGCCCGGAAAGCGGCGCGAGATTCGATCTCTATTTCCCCCGCATCCAGGGGGAAGCCGAGACCTCCCCGGCCCCATCCGGACGACTTCCCACCGGCGAGGAGCACATCCTGCTGGTGGACGACGAACCGATGCTGCTGGACATCGGCGCGGAGATGCTCCACCGGCTCGGTTACGCCGTCACGACCAAAACCGGCGGCGGCGATGCACTGGCGACGTTCCGAGCCGACCCGGACCGGTTCGATCTGGTGATGACCGATCAGACCATGCCGGGACTGACCGGATCGGAACTGGCCCGGGCCATCCTCGCCATCCGGCCCGACCTGCCCATCATCCTCTGCACCGGTTACAGCCACCTCATCGACGAGGCCGGGGCCAAAGAACTCGGCATCCGGGCCATGATCATGAAACCGCTGGTCAAACAGGACGTGGCGGAGCTGATCCGGACCGTTCTTGACGACGCCCGGGGGCGCCCTCCCGCTTAGAGCCAATCCGCATGAAGGCCCTAAATTCGATTTACTTTTTTGAAGTCCCTGCAATTATTTATTTGGGTTCCGAGATATGGGATGGTATAGTATATTTAATGATCCCAAGCAAAGCGAAACCCATAACCAAAGGAGGCCAATCATGAAACGACAGTTGATCAACTATGAGACGCTGCTCAAGGTGACCCGGGCCATCTCCCATTCCAAAGACCCCGAGGAGGTCGCCCTCATCACGGTGGAGAGCATCAAATCGGCCCTGGGGGCCAAAGGATGTTCGTTGTTTCTGATCAACCGGAAAACCAACGATCTGGAGCTGGCGGCATCCTACGGGTTGAGCGAAGAGTACCTCAACAAGGGGCCGGTCAGCGCCATGAAATCCATCGCCCAGTCGCTGGAAGAGGGGCCGGTGGCCATCTACGACGTCATGGACGATCCGAGGATTCAGTATCCGGAAGAGGCCAAAAAGGAGGGGATCGCCTCCATCCTGTCGGCGCCCATCGTGGTGGGGGGGCATCTGATCGGGGCCATGCGGGTCTACACCGCCGAACACTGGGAGTTCACCCTGGAGGACGTCAATTTCGTCCAGGCCATCGCCCAGATCGCCGGAATGGCGGTCAACATGGCCCGCCACACCAAGGGACTCAAGAGCAGCATCGACGTGCTCAAGTCCATGCGGGAAGTCCAGTCCCAGCGGACCACCCGAAGAACCCCTTACGAGGGCGTCCCCGTCAGCGTCGCCTCCACCGCCGTCGGCAAGCAGGCCCAGTTGTAAGGATGGATTTCTAAAGAGAAGAAAACTATATGGCGGGATCGGGCGGGCCGCCCGAAGGGGCGTCAGCCCGATCCCGTTTTAGACGCATCAAGCCTGTCCCGTATGGCGTGGAGATGGTCCAGGTGAACCCGCGCTTCCGAAAGAATCGTCTTCGGACCGGCGCTTTTCGCGGATTCCGCCTCTTCACTGAGTTCCGCCAAAAGATGAGAGAGGGCGTCCAGCGGGGGCGTCAACGCCTGGTGGAGGTCCCGGAGGCGTCGATCCGCGGTCCGACTCGCCGTATGAAGGTCCCGGCATCGCCTGGAATTTTCCACGGCAAGGGCGGCGTAGTGGGAAAGGGCGACCAGGACCGCCTGGTCCTCTTCGTCGAACTCGCTTCCCTTTTTATTGATGGCCTCCAGCGCCCCGATGCACCGGCCGTCAGGCGCGACCAAGGGGACGCAGAGGATGTTCCGGGTGATGAAGCCGGTCCGTCCATCCGCTTCCGGATCGAACCGGTCGTCGCCGTAGGCGTCGTTGAGGATCAGCGGGCTTTTGTTCTGAAACACCCATCCCGGCACGCCGGAATCCGCGGGAAGCCGGACCTCCCCTTCCCTCGCGCCGGCGGAGGGCGCCGACCACAGCCGGTCGTGCCCGGGATCATGGAGAAACACCCGGCTCCGCTCAATGTCCATCACACCGTCGGTCTGCTCCCGGATCACCCGGAACAATCGATCGGGATCCATCTCCGAGGCGATGACCTGCCCCACGCGAAACAGCCGTTGATAACGGCAGAGCTGGTCCCAGAGAACCTGGTCCGTGTCCCGTCTGCCGATCCGTCTGGGTTGAACAAAATCCCGGTCCAAAATCGTCCCTCTCCGGCGGGGTCGGGGCGGATGCGGCGTCAGCCGCTCTGTTGACGCAGAACGGTCACGCTCTCTCCGCCGATGCCCCAGTTGTCGGTATCCACTTCTTCGATCACCACCACCGTGGTTTTGGGGTTCTTGCCGAGCACATCCACCAGCAGCCGGGTCGCGCCTTTGATCAACTCGGCCTTCTGCTCACGGGTGGCGCCTTCCCTGGTAATTTTGATGTTGACGTAAGGCATTGCCGACTCCGTCTCCCGAATCGCGGTCATGGGCGCACTGCCGTTGTCCTTTACAATATCGCCGCGGCCCCGCCCTGTCAAACCAAAGAGGCCCCGTCCGCCTTTTCCC
>CAZZBE010000014.1:5888-23084 GCA_964652715.1 uncultured Desulfobacteraceae bacterium | reverse complement strand
AATATCGCCGCGGCCCCGCCCTGTCAAACCAAAGAGGCCCCGTCCGCCTTTTCCCTTGATCTGTAACCCCATCCGTGCAAATTTCCATGTTGGAATGACGTTTGGCAAACGGCTGAAGAACTTTTTGCAGATCCCGACGGAATCGCGACATGAAAATATACACCGGCAGCGGAGATAAGGGAAAAACCAGTCTTTTCAGCGGCGAACGGCTCCCCAAAAGCCATCTCCGGGTGGAGGCCTACGGGGACGTGGACGAGCTGACGTCGATCCTGGGGGGCGTCGTCGCCCTCCTGCCGGACGCCCAGGGCCCCCTGGGCGACGAAATCCGGTCCATCCAGTCCGATCTCATGCAGGTGGGGGCCTGGCTCTCCACCACCTCGGCGTCGGCCGCCGCCGACATGGTCCAGCGCATTGGCGAAGGGGATATCCAAATACTGGAAACGGCCATCGACCGGATGCAGGCGGACCTGCCCGGCCTCCGGTCCTTCATCCTGCCCGGGGGCCATCCCTCCGCGGTCTGGTCTCATCTGGCCCGGACCGTCTGCCGCCGGGCCGAACGCCATGCCGTCCGGCTCCAGGAGGCCGTGACCGAAGGGGCGCCCGACGACCTGAAAAAGGAGATCGTCTATCTCAACCGGCTCTCGGACTACCTGTTCGTCCTGGCCCGGCACTGCAACCACATGAACGGCGTGAAGGAAACCCCATGGACGAAATAAGCGGCGGGGCCATGGGCGAAACCATTGCCAGAGGAGAACAACATCATGCCATTTTTCCAGTGGGAGGACGGATACAGCATCGGCATCCGCATCATCGACGAACAGCACAAGGAACTCGTGGCGATGCTCAACGAATTGTACGAGGCGATGCACGCCGGAAAAGGGCGGGAGGCCCTGGGCCGGGTGCTCGCCGGGCTCATCCGGTACACCCGTCTCCACTTCGCCACCGAGGAGCGGTTGATGCGGGCCCACGAGTATCCGGATTACGAGCGCCATCGGGAGAAACACGAGAAAATGGCCGCCAGGGTGATGGAACTAAAGACGGCCTACGAGACGGAAGCCATCTCCAGCCCGGTTCAGATCAGCAATTTTCTGAAGAACTGGCTGGCCAAGCATATCCTGGGGACGGACAAGGCGTTCGGGGCGTACCTGGCGGGGAGGGGAATGAAATAAGCGCTTGGAAAAATCGGCCCGCGGGCCGATGGGCGCCGCGGGCCGATAACGTGTTAAGTTTCAGGCGAGTGGTTGGATCAGGCGGATTCGAGCTTCATCCGGTCGGCCATATCCATGAGCACCCGCTCCCGGGACTTGTCGATGCCCAGGGCTTTCCGTTTCTTGTCGATGTGTTTGATCATCATGTCGGCCATCTCATAGGGATCGACGGCGAATCCCCACTTGCCGAGGCCCCATTTTTCCAGGCCGTCGAACATCAACTCATGGAACCGGGTGCCTTCGGTCATGGGGAAAGTGACGCCGAAGACCGTGAACACGCCCGACCCCACAAAATACTGGCCGATGCTGATGGCCTTTTCGCTCATCCACTCGGGCGCCGCGCCGGCCACCGGCAGATCCGCCATGCTCGTGCCTAATCCGCCCGTGCGGACCATCTCGGCGGCCGCCACCAGAATCCGGCTGTTGTCCACGCAGGAGCCCAGCCCCAGCACCGGCGGCATGCCGACGGTCTCGCAGACCTCGCTCAACCCCGGGCCCGCCAGATGCGCGGCTTCCGGCGTCAGCAGTCCCGCCTTGGCCAGGGAGATCTGAGAACAACCGGTCTGGAGCACCAACACGTCGTTTTTGATCAGTTCCTTGACCAGCTCCACATGGACCCAGTCGTGCTTGACCCGGGGGTTGGTGCAGCCCACCACGCCGGCCACGCCGCGAATCCGACCGTTGATGATGTTGTCGTTCAACGGGGTGTAGGAACCCCGGAACGTGCCGCCCAGCATGTAGTTGATGTATTCGTAGGAAAACCCATGAATACCGACGTTGCGAATATTCGGGATCTCCACGGCGGCCTTCCGGTTTTTAAACCGGCTGATGGCCTTGATCACCACTTCGTCGGTGCATTCCTTGGGCGCGTCGTCCTTGAACTGGATGTGGGTGGCGCCTTCGATGTGGGCACGTGTATTGGTGGTGATGATGGGGGTGTCGTAGCATTCGCCCACCTTGACCAGGGACTGCTTGATGCACTGGATGTCCACGCACATGGCGTCCACGGCGCCCGTGACCAGGATCGCTTCCGTGGACATGAAGTTGCCGGCGTGGGGCACGCCGTGGCGCGACATCATCTCCGCGCCGGAACAACACATGCCCGCCAGGTTGATCCCTTTTGCGCCCGCGTCCTTGGCCGCCTGGATGAGGCTCGGTTCGTTGACCGATTCCAGCATCGATTCGAACATGTTGGGTTCGTGGCCGTGGACGATGATGTTGACCTGATCCTCCTTGAGCACGCCCATATTGACGTCCACGCTCACCGGCGTGGGGGTGCCGTAGAGGATGTCGGAGATCTCCGTGGCCACCAGGGAACCGCCCCAGCCGTCGGCCAGCGCCGTTCGGGTAAACTGCTTGGTGAGGTTTTCGTAGTGCTGATCCACGCCCATGTGGGTGCGGTGCATCAGCTCCATGATCTCCCGCATGGCGCCCCGGGGAACCATGTCGTGCTTCCGCCACGTCTCCAGGGTCTTTTCCGGCACGCGCTTCATGAACGGGATCTCGCCGTCCACCTGGGTATAGGTCCGCTCCAGTTCCTGGTAGACGTCGGTGGCGATCTCTTCCGGCGCGCGGTCTTCGGTTTCGATCTCCAGCTCCTTGGCCACCAGTTCCAGCTTGTGGACGTCCTTCACCTTGTAATCGGTGATGTGGCCCTGAACGACCTCCCTGAACAAATCCAGCATGCCCATGCCATGGTCCGTGTGGGCCGCGCAACCGGCGGCCACCATCCGAGAGAAGTTTCGCGCCATGATCGTATCGATGGTGGCGCCGCAGACGCCCACCTTGCCGTAGGGATCACGGGCGTTGAGCCGGCAAGGCCCCATGGAGCAGTGCTTGCAGCAGGCCGAATCGGCGCCGATGGGACAGGCCTTCATGTTGGCGGCCCGGTCGAAGGCGGTTTCAACGCCGTCTTCCCGGGCTTTTTCCAGCATCCGCGCCGTGGCGTCGCAGATGGTGATGTCTCTGACCGGAACGGGCCCGTCGGATTTTTTGGCTTTCGCCGCGATCTTCTGTTTTTTCTCGTCCGCCATGTCTCCTCCTGTGTGTGTGGGGTGTTCTAGTTATTGGTATTAGGAATCATTCTTGATAAGCAATTTACCCCGCTCCCGCGTCCCTTGTCAAGAAAAAAAACATCTTCGCTTTTCCGAGCCCGCTATTTTTCGATCCTGTACAATCCCCGGCGGCTGTGGTATTTTAGGGTCGCGTGAATTATCCCGGACCGCCGTCTTTTTTCTTTCCTGCCAGGAGGTGACCCATGAAACGATTCGCCGGATATGGATGCTGGACGGTCCTTTCCATCCTCTTTTTTACCGGATTCGCCGCCGCCGACCCGCCCCCGGTGGGCGGGCGGCTCCCGGCCTTCACCCTGTCCGTTCCCGACAGCCCGGACCACCGGGCCTATCTCGGGATTTCGGAACAAAAAAGCGTCTTCTCCGTTCCGGATGTCGCGGCGCCGGTGGCGATCATCGAGATCTTTTCCATGTACTGCCCCCACTGTCAGCGGGAGGCCCCCATCGTCAACGACCTTTACAACCGCATCCAGAGCCGGCCGGATTTGAAGGGCGAAATCAAGCTCATCGGCATCGGCGCGGGCAACACCCAATACGAGGTGAACTATTTCCGCGACGCCTACGACATCCCTTTCCCACTGTTTCCCGATCCGGATTTTTCCCTCCACGGGCTCATGGGCGAGGTCCGCACGCCCTATTTCGTGGCCATCCGGAAGGAAAAAGGGGGCGGTCATCGGGTCATCTACTCAAAACTGGGCGGGTTCGGAAAGCCGGACGCGTTTCTCGACTTGATTCTCCAAAAGTCTGAATTAGAGTAACAGGACAGCAGGAGGGATTTGCCATGAATGGGTTCAGATCATCGCTTCCGGCCCTGGCCGTCGCGCTGCTCCTGGCGGCGTCGCCGGCCTTCGGGGTGTCGGATGTCTACGAGGACAACATCTATGACCCCGGTCCGCTCAAACCGATCGACAGCGTTCTCAAGGTGCGGGCGGGCGACCCGGCGCCCGATTTCACCCTCCCGTCGATCTCGGGGGAACCGGTGGGATTAAAGCAGTTCCGGGGCAAGCAGCGGGTGGTGATCTCCTTTGTCCCCGCCGCATGGACCCCGGTCTGTTCGGACCAGTGGCCGGGGTACAACCTGGCGCGTCCCCTGTTCGAGCAGCGCGACGCCGTGCTCCTGGGCATCACCGTGGACAACATCCCCACCCTCCATGCCTGGACGAACCAGATGGGGGACCTCTGGTTTCCGGTGTTGTCCGACTTCTGGCCCCACGGCGCCGCGGCCGGCGCGTTCGGGGTTCTCAGGTCCGACGGGGTGGCCGAGCGGGCCCTGTTCGTCATCGACAAGGCGGGGATCATCCGGTATGTGGAGGTCTCGGACATCAACGCGCGGCCGAAGCTGGAAGATCTGATGATGGCCCTGGACGCCCTTGACGCCCCCTGAACCGGGAAGGGATCGATCCACATGCCGGGTGATGGTCTTCGTGAAGGCCCCCCGGAAAGGAACGGTCAAGACGCGGCTGGCCCGGGACGTGGGGGATGAAACAGCAACGCAGCTCTACCGGGGTTTTGTTCTGGATGTTCTGGACCTGCTCGGCGGCGACGAAACCCGGGAGGTGGTCATCTGTTACGATCCGCCCGACGCATCCGGCGAGATCCGGGAATGGCTGGGTCCGAAACACATCTACCGCCCTCAAAGCGGCGGCGACCTGGGACAACGGATGCGCGCGGCGTTCAGGAAGGCGTTTGCCGACGGCGTCGATCGGGCCCTGCTGATGGGAACCGATTTGCCGGACCTCCCCCCCGGGGTCGTGGACAGCGCGGACGCAGCGCTCCGATCCGCCGACGCCGTTCTGGGGCCGTCCCGGGACGGCGGCTATTACCTCATCGGGTTCAACCGGAACGGGTTTGAACCGGCGGTTTTCCGGGAGATCCCCTGGAGCACCGACGCGGTCTTTCGTCTGACCGGGCGGATTCTGACCCGACGCGGCCGCCGCCTCCGGCTGTTGCCGGTCTGGCGGGACATCGACGATGCGGCGGATCTGAGGGATTTGATGGACCGGCTCCGGATCCATGGACGGGCCGTCCACACCCGGCAACGCCTGAAGGAACACCCACTTTAACGAAAGGACGACGCAACTATGGCCGACAAAAACGACATTCAAGTATACGCGCTCACCACGTGCAGCCACTGCAAGGCCGCCAAACGGCTCCTGGACGACTGCACGGTTCACTACGACGTGGTGAATGTGGACACCCTGGAAGGGGACGAACGGAAAGCCATCCTCGACGATGTCAAAAAATTCAACCCCAAATGCACCTTCCCCACCATCATCATCGGAGACAATGTCATCGTCGGATTCAAGGAAAAAGAGATCAAGGAGGCACTGGGAATATAATGGACGTCGAAACACTCTACGAGACCCTGAAGAAATCCCAGGAACCCAAGGGATACTATTTCAATAAGGACAAAGATCGGGTCTTCGACCTGCTGGAAGGGTTGCTCGTCAACAAGGAGCGTTACGGGTACATGTGCTGTCCGTGCCGTCTGGCCGCCAATGACCGGGAGCACGACAAGGACATCATCTGCCCCTGCGTCTACCGGGCGCCGGACGTGGAAGAATACGGCTCCTGCTACTGCAACCTCTACGTATCCGAAGCGTGGAACGACAAGGAGATCCCCCACGATTACGTGCCGGAACGTCGCCCGGCGGAAAAGATCGTGTTTTAACGCCTGATCCGAACCCGACGCATTTCCCCCATCCCGAGCCCGTTCCATTCATTTTAAACGGAGCGGGCTCGCCCCCCGCGGCCCTCTAAACCCCTCCAGTCCCGTTGCTTGACAAAGCGCTTTCCATTTCTATCTTTTTTGGTTAAACCATCGCGGGGCGATGGAAAACTATCGACGCGACTTCACACCAATTCGGGAGAGACAACACAGCATGAAAGTTCTAGTCAGCGACAACCTCGGCGAAATCGGCGTTCAAATGTTCCAACAGGAAGACGGCATTGAAGTGGATGTTAAAACCGGGCTCTCGCCCGAAGACCTGCGCGAGGCCATCGGCGATTATCACGCCCTGGTGATCCGAAGCGCCACCCGGGTCACCGAAGACCTTCTGGAAGCGGCCCCCCATCTCAAGGTGGTGGGTCGGGCCGGCATCGGCCTCGACAACGTCGACATCCCGGCGGCCACCAAGCGGGGGATCGTGGTCATGAACACCCCCGGCGGCAACGTGATCACCACCGCCGAACACGCCATCGCCATGATGTTGTCCCTCACCCGGAACATCCCCCGTGGCACCACGACCCTCAAGGGCGGGGCCTGGGAGAAGAAAAAACTCCAGGGCCGGGAGATCTTCAACAAGGTCTGCGGCGTGGTGGGCTTCGGGAAAATCGGCGCCATCGTGGCGGACCGGGCCCGGGGGCTGAAGATGCAGGTCATTGTCCACGACCCCTTTGTCACCCCGGAACGGATTGAAAAAGCCGGATTTGAACCCGTTTCCCTGGACGATCTTTACGCCCGTTCCGATTATGTCACGGTCCATGTGCCCAAATTCAAGGAGACCACCGGCCTGCTCAACCAGGCGGCCTTCGACAAAATGAAGGACGGGGTCATGGTGGTCAACTGCGCCCGGGGCGGCATCGTGAACGAAGCGGATCTCTACGACGCCCTGGTGTCGGGCAAGGCGGCCGGCGCCGCCCTGGACGTCTTCGAGACCGAACCCCCCGGCGAATCCCCCTTGTTCAAACTCGACAACGTCATCTGCACCCCCCACCTGGGCGCGTCCACCATGGAGGCCCAGACCAACGTGGCGGTGGCCGTGGCCAAACAGATCATCGATTATCTGAAAAACGGCGCCATCGTCAATGCGGTCAACGTCCCGTCGGTCACCGGCGAACTCCTGGAACGACTCGGTCCCTACCTCACCCTGGGCGACAACCTGGGGAGCCTGCTCTCCCAGTTGTCCCGGGGGCCGGTCCGGGAAGTCCGCATCACCTACAGCGGCGATTTCAAGGGTCTCGATCTCTCTCCCGTCTCCACGGCTATCCTCAAGGGGCTCCTCGCCCCCGCCGTTAAGGAGATGGTCAATTCCGTCAATGCGCCGGCCATCGCCCAGGAGCGGGGCATCAAGGTCACGGAGACCACCAGCGCCCATTCCGAGGATTATCTGAACCTGATCACCGTCAGGATCGTGACCGCCGACGGCGCCGTGGAGGTGGGCGGCGCCCTCTTCGGCAAAAAAGAGCCCCGGGTGGTAAAGATCAACAACTTCCGGCTGGAGATGATCCCCAAGGGCCATTCGGCCGTCATCCACAACCTGGACAAGCCCGGCGCCATCGGGAGCATCGGCTCCACCCTGGGCCGGCACGACATCAACATCAGCCGAATGCAGGTGGGCCAGGAGGAGGAAGGGGACAACAACATCATCTTCCTTCGCACCGACACCCCCATTCCGCCGGAGGTGGTGGAGGAACTCCGGAACCTGCCCCTTGTCAAGACCGTCACGACCCTGGAACTATGATACCTTTAAGGAGAGGCGACCATGGCGGATAAATCCGAAGAAGAAAAATCCTATCAACTGCCCAAGATCGATTTCTCGACCTTCATCTTTTCCCTCAATTCGTCGGTCTACGTCCAGCTGGGTCTGCTGGAAGATCCGGCCACCGGCGAGAAAGGCAAAGACCTGCCCATGGCCAAGCAGACCATCGACATCCTGGCCATGCTGGAGGAAAAGACCCGGGGCAACCTCGCCACGGAAGAAGAGCAGATGCTCAAGCACATGCTCTACGACCTCCGGGTGCTCTATGTGAAGGAAAGAGATTAGCCGATCCGGAAAAAACGTTCCACAGGCACGGAAAGGAAATCGATATGATTCGCGGCATGCCGGCGCCCGCACAGGGCCGTCTCAAGGCGGGAGCGCTGCTCCTGGCCGTCCTTTTTCTGGCCGCGCCGGGGGTGGAGATCCCCTCGGCGACGGCCGACGCGACCCCCGGGAACTTCACCCACCTGGCGGAGACCATCAGCCCCGCCGTGGTCAACATCCGGACGGTCAAAACCCTCACAGGGGGCGGACGGGTCTTCCGCCATTTCGGCAATCCCTTCGGCAACGACAACGCCGACCCCTTCAAGGAGTTCTTCGACCGGTTTTTCGGCGATGACGGTCCCCATCGGGATTTCAAGCAGCGGAGCCTCGGGTCCGGCTTCATCATCGACAAAGCGGGCTACATCGTCACCAACAACCACGTCATCGAGAACGCGGACGAGATCCAGGTCAAGCTCAACGACGGGGACGAGTACGACGCCGAGATCATCGGGCGGGATCCCAGCACCGACCTGGCCCTGATCAAGGTCGAGGCCGACGACGACCTGCCCGCGGTGCGGATGGGGGACTCAGACGGGCTGAAGGTGGGCCAGTGGGTGCTGGCCATCGGCAGCCCCTTCGGCCTTGAACACACCGTGACCGCCGGCATCGTCAGCGCCAAGGATCGAACCATCGGATCGGGCCCCTACGACGACTTCATCCAGACGGACGCCTCCATCAATCCCGGCAACAGCGGCGGGCCGCTTCTCAACATGGCCGGCGAAGTGGTGGGCATCAACACCGCCATCATCGCCTCCGGACAGGGCATCGGCTTTGCCGTCCCGGTCAACATGGCCCGGAACGTCATCGACCAGCTCAAGCGCCACGGGGAGGTCACCCGGGGCTGGCTCGGGGTCGCCATCCAGGACCTGTCGCCGGAACTGGCCGATTACTACGGCCTGGACGAAGACCAGGGCGGGGTGCTGGTCACCGAGGTTTTCAAGAACGACCCGGCCGACAAGGCCGGGATCCGGGCCAGGGACGTCATCACCTCGGTGGACGGCCGGAAGGTCGAGACCACCCGGGAGCTGACCCGCCTTATCGCCGGCATCGGCGTGGGCGACCGGACGACAATCCACGTGATCCGCGACGGTCGGAAAAAGACCTTCACCGTTGAAATCGCCAGGCGGGAAGAAGCGCGCGTCAGGGCCCACCGGTCCCGGCCCGAAAAAGAGGACCGGCTGGGGGTCCGGGTCGGCGAGATCACCCCGGAGACCGCCCGCCGCTTCAACTTGCGGGAGGAGGACGGGGTCGTCGTCACCGACGTCGCCTCCGGCGGCAAAGGGGACGAGGCGGGCCTGAGGGCCGGGGACGTGATCAAGGAGATCAATCATCAACCGATCCGGTCGGTGGACGATTACACCGACGCCGTCGAAGCGGCGGACGCCGGCGAGGAGATCCAGTTTTTCATCCGCCGGGCCAACATGGGCTTTCTGGTGATCAAGCTGACCCGATAAGATGCCGGAAGAGACGATGGCCCTCCACTCGCCGGCCAAGGTCAATCTGTTCCTGGCGGTGACCGGCCGCCGGCCCGACGGATACCACGAGCTGATCTCCCTCATGTGCCCCCTGGAACTGGCCGACGAGATCCGCATGCGCGTGGGCCGCGGGCCCGTTTCCGTGGCCTGCGCCCATCCCGACGTTCCGGAGACCGGGGCCAACCTCGCCCACCGGGCCGCCCGGCGGTTTCTGGACGCCGCCGGCATCGACGCCGGCGTCGGGATCATCATCGACAAACGGATTCCGGTGGCCGCCGGGCTGGGCGGGGGCAGCAGCAACGCCGCCGCCGTGCTCTCGGGTCTCAACCGACATTTCGGCGGACCGCTGACGCCGGCGTCCCTGGCCGATCTGGCCGTCTCCATCGGGGCGGACGTCCCCTTTTTCCTCTTCGGCGGGCCGGCCCTGGCCGCCGGCATCGGGGAGATCCTCCGGCCCGCCGCCCCTCTTCCCCCCTTCCACGTGGTGTTGCTCTGCCCGTCCTACGGCGTTTCCACCGCGGCGGTCTACAAAAATCTGAATTTGGCATTGACAAAATGTAAAAAAATCCATAAGAGTTATCCCCTTGATAGTCAGGCTTTCGATGCGGGCCGGCATCTTTGCAACGATTTAGAAGAGGTCGCCGCATCCATGCATCCTGACATTCGCGCGGCAAAGGCGACGCTTCTGGACAACGGCGCGTCCGGCGCCCTGATGTCGGGCAGCGGCCCCACCGTCTTCGGGCTTTTTTCCGAAGGGGATGCGGCCGGCCGGGCCGAACGCCGCATCGCCGGAAGCGGACAATGGCGCGTCCTCAGGACCCGGTTGAGGACTTAAAAAGCGCCGCTTTTGCCGATCCGGACTGGCCGGACCGACAGGGTTTCCATCTGCTGGGGCGTCGTCAAGTGGTAAGACACAGGATTTTGGTTCCTGCATTCGGAGGTTCGAATCCTCCCGCCCCAGCCAATCTGTTTCCAACGGGCGTTGTGTATATAACCGAGGATGCCGTGATTCCATCGCACTCCTCTGAAATCGAGACACCGATAAGTGACTATGAAGGATCTTGTTATATTCTCGGGGAATTCCTCTCCGGCGCTGACGGAACGGATCTGCGGCTACCTCGACCTGCCGGTGGGCGGCGCGAAGGTCCAAACCTTCAGCGACGGCGAGATTCAGATCGAAATCCACGAAAACGTGCGGTTGCGCGACATCTTCATCGTCCAGTCCACCTGTTGCCCCGTCAACGACAACCTGGTGGAACTCCTGCTCATGCTCGACGCCCTGAAGCGGTCGTCGGCCAAGCGGGTCACCGCCGTGATCCCCTATTACGGCTACGCCCGCCAGGACAAGAAGGTCGCCCCCCGGGTACCCCTCAGCGCCAAGCTGACCGCCAACCTTATCACCACGGCCGGGGCCAACCGGGTCATCACCATGGATCTCCACGCCGGGCAGATCCAGGGGTTCTTCGACATCCCCGTTGACAACCTGTTCGCAACCCCTGTCTTCCTGGATTACATCAGGGAGACCTTCGACAACGATCAACTGGTGATCGTCTCCCCCGACGCCGGCGGCGTCGAACGGGCCCGGGCCTTCGCCAAACGACTCAACTCGAACCTGGCCATCATCGACAAGCGCCGGGAGGCGCCCAACAAAGCCAAAGCCATGGCCGTCATCGGCAACGTCTCCGACAAGGTGGCCGTCATCCTCGACGACATGGTCGACACCGCCGGCACCCTCACCGAGGCGGCGTCCGCGCTGGTCCAAAACGGCGCCAGGGCGGTCCATTCCATGTGCACGCATCCGGTTCTTTCCGGGCCGGCCGTCGACCGGATAGCGGACTCGGAACTCAGCACCCTGGTGGTGACCGACACCGTCCCATTGAATGAAAACGCCGCGGAATGCGATAAGATCAAGGTCCTCTCCATCGCGGAACTGGTGGGTGAAGCCATCATCCGCAGCCACCGGGGGGACTCGGTCACCTCGCTTTTCGTCTAGCGCCGCGCGCTAAAAAAAAAATTTGCCCCATTTAAGGAGGAATGTTTCTTGGAATTCATAGAACTTAGAGCAGATGTGAGAGAACAGTTCGGCAAGGGCCCGTCCCGGACCCTGCGCCGTGAAGGAAAAGTGCCCGCCGTCTTCTACGGCCGGGAAGCCGCTCCCATCCATCTTTCCCTCGACGCCATCAACCTGGGGAAGATGCTCCGGGACGGCGGCTACTCCCAGGTCATGAAGCTCGTCATCCAGGACGGCGCCAAGACCACCAAGACCGTCATGTTCAAAGAGGTGCAGATCCATCCGGTCTCCATGAACCTTGTCCACGCCGACCTCTACGAGATTTCCATGGACCGGAAGATCACCGTCAACGTGCCCGTCAACACCTTCATCACCGAGGGGGATGAGTGCAAGGGCGAGGCGGAAGGGGGCACCCTCCAGATCATCCGCCGGGAACTGGAGGTCTCCTGTCTTCCCAACAAGATACCCGACGCCATCGACATCGACATCACGAACCTCGGCATCGGCGATGCGATCCACATCGAAGAGATCGATCTGCCAGAAGGGGTCGAGGTGGACTGGGACGTCAACTTCACCGTGGTGAGCGTCGCGGCGCCCATGAAGGAAGAACCCGAGGAAGAAGAAGCCCTGGAAGGTGAAGCGGGCGAAGAAGGCGAAGAGGCGGCGGAAGGCGAAGGGGAAGCGGCCGAAGGCGGGGAAGAAGGCTGATCCCGACGGCCGGGACGCCGGTTGCGCGATATGGCGGACGCCCCCCCAATTCTTGTGGCCGGCCTCGGAAATCCCGGCCCGAAATACGAAACCACCCGCCACAATGTTGGCTTCATGGTCATCGACGCCCTGGCGGCGGCTTACGCCATCCGCCTGGAGTCCAAGGGCCGATTCGACGCGCTGGTGGGACGCGGGGGCATCGAAGGGCGAACCGCGGTGCTCGCAAAGCCCCTTTCCTACATGAACCGAAGCGGGATTCCCACCCAACGGATCGCCGCTTATTTCAGGATATCGAGCAAGGATCTGGTGGTCGTCCACGACGACATCGACCTTGCTTACGGAAGAATCAAAATCAAAGAGAAAGGAGGTCACGGGGGACACAATGGTTTGAAATCCATGATCGAGGCCTTTGGAAACGGGGAGTTCGCCCGGATCCGCATCGGCATCGGTCGCCCGGAGACCGGCGATGGCGTGACCGGCCATGTCCTTGGGAAATTCCAATCCGACGAACGGACGGCCCTGGAACGGATCATCGAACGGTCCCGGGAAGCGGCAGTCAGTATCCTTTGCCACGGGGCAAAGGAGAGCATGAACGTTTTCAACCGTAACGATCTGTTAACCTAAAGAAGATGGAGGGAAAAGAATGGAAACATTTTTCGGCAATGTACCCCTTTACAGCACCATGGTTGGTGTTCTCGGCGTCGTTTTTGCAATCCTGCTCGCTCAGGTAGTGAAAAGCGCACCGGCGGGCAACGAGCGGATGCAGGAAATCGCAGCGGCCATTCAGGAAGGCGCCATCGCCTACCTGAACCGTCAGTTGATCAGCGTCGCCATCGCCGGCGGCATCATTTTCATCATCGTCGCCTGGGCGCTGGGGTCTTACACCGCCTTCGGCTTCCTCATCGGAGCGGCGGCGTCCTACCTCGCCGGATACATCGGGATGCGGGTTTCCGTCATCGCCAATGTCCGGACCGCCGAAGCCGCCCGTCTCGGGGGGCTGCCCGCCGGTCTGAACATGGCCTTCAAGGGCGGTACCGTGACCGGTCTCATGGTCGCCGGACTGGCCCTGACGGCGGTTGCCGGCTACTACACCTTCCTGATCCAGAGCGTCGGCATGGGCGTGCGTGAATCCGTCATCGCCCTGGTGGCCCTCGGGTTCGGCGGCAGCCTCATCTCCATTTTCGCCCGCCTCGGCGGCGGCATCTTCACCAAGGGCGCCGACGTCGGCGCCGACCTGGTGGGCAAGGTCGAAGCCGGCATTCCCGAGGATGACCCAAGAAACCCCGCCACCATCGCCGACAACGTCGGCGACAACGTCGGCGACTGCGCCGGCATGGCCGCCGACCTGTTCGAGACCTACGCGGTTACCGCCGTCGCCGCCATGCTGATGGGCAACCTGCTTTTCCCCGATGTCCCCATGGCCACCGAATTCCCCTTGGTTCTGGGCGCCATCTCCATCATCGCGTCCATCATCGCCACCTTCTTCGTCCGCCTGGGCGCCAAGAGCGAGTACATCATGGGCGCTTTGTACAAAGGCATGTTCGGCGCCTGCATCATCGCCGCCATCGCTTTCTACTATGCCGCCAAAACCGCCATGACCGGCATGGGCGACATCACCCCGATGGACATCTATTACTCCACGCTGGTGGGCCTCGTGCTCACGGCGGTCATCGTGATCATCACCGAATACTACACCGGCACCTACGGGCCGGTTAAGGGCATCGCCGATGCGTCCACCACGGGCCACGGCACCAACATCATTTCCGGTCTGGCCGTCTCCATGCAGGCCACGGCCGCTCCGGTTATCGTGATCTGTATTTCCATCCTGCTGGCTTACAGCTTCGCCGGTCTTTACGGCATCGCCATGGCCGCCATGTCCATGCTCTCCATGACCGGCATGGTCATCGCCATCGACGCTTACGGCCCCATCACCGACAATGCCGGCGGCATCGCCGAGATGGCCGATATGGACGAGAGCGTCCGGGCCGTCACCGATCCGCTGGACGCGGTGGGCAACACCACCAAGGCCGTCACCAAGGGATACGCCATCGGCTCCGCCGGTCTGGCCGCCCTGGTGCTGTTCGCTTGCTATGTCCAGGAGTTCCTGCTCCACGGCGCCGAGCAGGCCATCCGGTTCGATCTGGGCGACGTGAATGTTATCGTGGGCCTGTTTATCGGCGGCCTGCTGCCGTACCTGTTCGCCTCCATCGCCATGAAGGCGGTGGGCAACGCCGGCGGAGCGGTGGTCGACGAAGTGCGGCGCCAGTTCCGGGAAATCCCGGGCATCATGGAAGGCACCGCCAAGCCCGATTACGCCCGGTGCGTGGACATCGTGACCAAGTTCGCCCTCAAGGAGATGCTGGTGCCGGCCCTTCTGCCGGTCATCGCGCCGGTCCTCGTCGGCCTGTTCCTGGGCAAAGTGGCCCTGGGCGGATTGCTCATCGGCTCCATCGTCACCGGTCTTTTCGTGGCCATCTCCATGACCACCGGCGGCGCGGCGTGGGACAACGCCAAGAAGTACATCGAGGACGGCCATCTGGGCGGCAAGGGTTCCGAAGCCCATAAAGCCGCCGTCACCGGCGACACCGTCGGCGACCCCTACAAGGATACGGCCGGTCCCGCGGTCAACCCGATGATCAAGATTCTCAACGTCGTGGCCCTGCTGATGGTGCCCTTCCTGATGTAATCCCGATTCGTTCATCGGCTGACCCGTTTATCTGAAGGGTTGGCGCGGTCTCCGCGCCAACCCTTTTTTATTGATTGTTCCCCCTGTGTATGATAAAAGACAGTATTTGGATGCATACCAATATCAGCGTTTTTAACGGATGGGTCGGTATAAAATGATCGAAAAAAACGAAAACGGATCAGCAGGCCCCGAATGCATTCGGACGTTCCAGGTGGGAGACCTCGCCGTCTATCCCGCCCACGGCGTGGGGCGGATCGATGCCATCGAGAGCAAGGTGATCAACGGGGAAACGCACGACTTCTATATCATGAAGGTGCTCGAAAACGAGATGGTGATCATGATCCCACTGGCCAATGTCGATTCGGTGGGCCTGCGGGACGTCATCAGCGAGACCGACGTCCCCAAGATCTACGACATCATGCGGAACCATAAGGACATCCCCGTCGACAACCAGACCTGGAACCGCCGGTACCGAGAGTATATGGACAAGATCAAGACCGGTTCCCTTTTCGAAGTGGCCGAGGTGTTCCGGGATCTTTTCCTTCTCAAGCTCAGCAAGGACCTCTCCTTCGGGGAACGCAAGCTCTACGACACCGCCCAGGCATTGCTCGTCAGCGAACTCTCCACCGCCAAACAATCGGACGACGAAACCGTTCTTTCGGAACTCGAATCGCTGTTTGACGTGCAGTAACCCCCTTCCTTCTCCATGCCCGAGAGCGGCGGTCTTTTCACCTTCCGCATTGATGCTTCCGATGCCGGCAAACGGGTTGATGTTCACCTCGCCTCCCTGATTCCGGATCTCTCCCGATCCCTGGCCGCCGATCTGTTGCGCCGGGGGGACATCCGCGTACTGGGGGAAGTCAAAAAGCCCGGCTACCGGCTCCGGATCGGGGACGAAATCAGCGGCCGCATCCCCCCGCCCGAGCCCACGCCGTTCAGACCGGAACCGATCCCCCTGCACATCCTCCACGAGGACGCCGACCTGATCGTCCTCAACAAACCGCCCGGCCTGGTGGTGCATCCGTCGCCCGGCCACGCGTCCGGCACCCTGGTCAACGGGCTTCTCCGCCACTGCCCCGACCTGACCGGCATCGGGGGGGAACGCCGTCCGGGCATCGTACACCGCCTGGATAAAGACACCTCCGGGGTTCTGGCCGTTGCCAAGACCGCCGCCGCCCAGGCCCGCCTCGCGGCCCAGTTCAAGGACCGCGCCGTCCGGAAAGAGTACTTTGCCCTGGCCTACGGTCGGTTCAGGAATTCTTCAGGCGTCATTGACGCTCCCGTCGCCCGCCACCCGACGGATCGCAAACGGATGTCGGTCCAGGACCGCGGGCGTCCGGCCAAGACGCTGTGGCGGGTGCTGGAATCCTACGACGGCATGGCTCTCCTCCACCTCCGCATCGAAACCGGACGGACCCACCAGATCCGGGTCCATTGCGCATTTATGGGCCGTCCGGTGGTGGGCGATCCGGTCTACGGGGGGCGGAAACCGCCCCACCATTTGTCCAAAGCCGTCGCCGACAAGGTCAAAGAGGTGCATCGCCAGATGCTCCACGCCTGGCGGCTTACGTTGCGCCACCCCCGAACGGCGGAGCGTCTCGTTTTCACCGCGCCGCCGCCATCGGACATGGACGGCCTCATCGCCCTTCTTAGGCGGTCCTCCGGCCTCCCGGAGGATGCGCCGCTCCCCCCCATCAAACCGCTTGACAACGCCTGAATTTGAACGTTATTTTTCCGATGACGGCACATCGATAGTCGTATCGATCGCGCTTTTCAGAAGAGTTGGAAAGGAGGTGCGTTTGCCATGGCGGTCGATTTCTACCTGCGGTTAGGGGTGAGCCGAAAAGCGGATGCGGAGAGCATCAAACGGGCCTACCGGAAAATCGCCAAATCCTGCCACCCGGACATGGAGGGCGAATGCGGGGACGCCGACCGGTTCAGGGATCTCCAGGAGGCCTACGAGACCCTCTCGGATACGGACAAGCGAAAGGCCTATGACGAGCGGCTGGGGCGCGAAGAAAATGCCTCCGTTCCGGTCCATCGAAGGGGACCGTCCGACGCCGAAACCGACCCGCCCCCGGGGCCATCGAGGCACTACGGAAGCGATCCGCGTCCTCGCCCCCGATCCGACCCCTTCGCCGCCTTTTCCAGGAGCATGGCGTTTCCCTTCCACGGGACCGATACGGTCCATCTCGAAGCCATCCTGTCGCCCGAAGAGGCGTCGGAAGGCG
>CAZZBE010000014.1:0-5788 GCA_964652715.1 uncultured Desulfobacteraceae bacterium | reverse complement strand
ACCGATACGGTCCATCTCGAAGCCATCCTGTCGCCCGAAGAGGCGTCGGAAGGCGGAATCTGTCATCTTTCCATTGAGGTTGCCTCGCGCTGTCCCTGGTGCCCGGACCCGGCCCCATCTTTCCGGTTCCGTCGCCGGTGCGCCGCCTGCGGCGGCGCCGGGCGCATCCGTCAGCGCCGGCTTCTGCCGCTTCGCATCCCGGCAGGGATTCGACACGGTGCGATTCTGACCTTGGACGACCCATCGCCGCCCGAAACCCAGGTCCGGGTGCGCATCCTGATCGACGGATAGGGTCGCCTCCCTATCCTCTTCACGCAAAAATGCCATGGCGTCCGCTCAATGGGACGCCATGGCATTTTTTTACGGTATGCCCTGCACCGCGTTTTTAGGGCAAATCTACAGTTTTCGGATCGGCTCTAAGCGATCGGATCAGGCCACATCCTTCTCCAGATCCGGGTTGTAGCAAAGCCGGCAGCAGGAGAGGCACCGGTTGGCCTCCCGGAGGGCTTCGTCTTCCGGCAGGGTCTGGTCGACTTCATTGAAATTGTCGATCCGCTCCGCCACTTCAAGCTCCGGCATCTCGGCCCGGGGTTTGTGGGCGACGCCCGGCACTTTTTCGAAGAGGGATTCCTCGATGTGCTTTTTGAAAAGCGCCCCTTCCGGCGGCTTGACCTCCTCGCCGGACAGATACTGATGGATGGACCGGGCCGCCCGGCGGCCGCCGCCGATGGCCTCCACCACCAGGGAGGGGCCGGTGGCCGAATCCCCGCCCGTGAAAAGCCAGGGGATGTTGGTCTGGAGGGTGTAGGGATCGGTCTCGAAGGTGTTCCACCGGGTGATCTTGAGATCTTTCAGCTCGCTGGATTTTTCGGTAAAGGACATGTCGGGCCGCTGGCCGATGGCGGTGATGAGGATGTCCACCTCCAGCAGCGTCTCGGAGCCCTCGATGGGCACCGGCCGCCGCCGCCCGGATGCGTCGGGCTCGCCCAGCTCCATCTGGAGGTATTCCAGATGCGTGACGTTGCCCTCTTCGTCCGCGACCACCCGTTTGGGCGCCGCCAGAAAGACGAACTTGACCCCTTCGTGCTCGGCCGCCTCGATTTCCACCTCGTTGGCCGGCATCTCCTTGCGGGTCCGCCGATAGACGATGGAGACCTCTTCGGCCCCGTACCGCAGCAGGTTCCGGACACAGTCGATGGCGCTGTTGCCCCCGCCCACCACCGCCGCTTTCTTGCCGGCGATGGGCAACTGCTCGCCGCTGGACAGGCGGGACAGGAAATCGATGCCCTTGTAGGCCCCGGGCAGGTCTTCCCCATCCACGCCCAGGTTGTAATCGACCCAGGCGCCGTGACCCACGAAGACGGCGTCGAACCCTTCTTTTTTCAGGTCGTCCACATTGAAATCGCGGCCGAGTTTCACGCCGGTTTCGGCCTCGACCCCCAGATCCAGAATGCCCTGGATCTCCCAGTCGAGGGTCTTTTTGGGCAGCCGGTATTCCGGAATGCCGTAGCGGATCATGCCGCCGAGATGGTCCATGGCCTCGTAGATTTTGACGTCGTGGCCCAACCGGCGGAGGAAATACGCCGCGGACAGGCCGGCCGGCCCTCCGCCCACCACCGCCACCCGTTTGCCGGTCTTCGGGGCGCAGGGAATGGGCAGCCGCTTGCCGGAATTCATCTCGAAATCGGCCGCGAAGCGTTTGAGCTGGTTGATGGAGACGGGTTCGTCTTCGATCCCGCGACGGCAGTAGTCCTCGCAGGGATGGGGGCAGACCCGGCCGCAGGCGAGCAGCAAAGGATTCCGTTCCCGGATGACGTTGACGGCCTTTTCGTAATTCCCCTCCCGGATCGCTTCGATGTAGGCGGGGATGTCGATCTCCGCCGGGCAGGTCTGCTGGCAGGGGGCCAGGGCGTCGTCCACCAGGTTGGTGTGGAGCAGCCGCTCCGACATGGACCGGACTTCGATGAGATCCTTGGGGCAGGCGCGCTCGCAGGCGCCGCAGCCCACGCACTTGAACTCGTCGATGACCGGATACCCTTCGGGGCCGATCTTAATGGCGTCGAAATTGCAAACCCGGACGCAGTCGCCGTATCCCAGGCAGCCCACCTGGCAGACGCGCTTGCCGCCGAACATGGCCGTCACCGCTTCGCAGGTGTTGACGCCGTTGTAGTAGAACTTGTCGTCGGCCCGCTCGCCGCCGTCGCAGGGGTTGATGGAGATCTTGGGTTCGGTGGAACCGGGGTCCATGCCCATGACCGACGCCACCCGCACCGCCGATTCCGCGCCGGCCACCGAACAGACGCTGGGCGGTGCTTTCCCCTCGACCACGGCCACGGCCGCCGCCGAACAGCCGGTGTATCCGCACCCGCCGCAGTTGGCGCCGGCCAGGAAGTTCTCGACTTCGGCGATCCGGGGGTCTTCCCAGACGTAAAATATTTTCGAAGCGAAGCTGAGCACGGCGCCGCAGATCGCTCCGATGGACAGCATAAACAAAAATGCTTCTAACATAATGGATGCTCCTCGTTAAACGGACATTAGACCATTCCCTTGAACGCGAAGAACGCAAGGGAGATAATGCCGGCCGTCACCAGGGCGATGGAGGTGTCCTGCAACGGTCGGGGAACCCGACCCAGGAGCACCCGTTCCCGGACGCCGGCGAACAGAATGAGCGCCAGTCCGAATCCCACGGCGTACGCAAAGGAGGATACCAGCGCTTGTACGAAGGTATATTCTTCGTTGACGTTAATCAGACACACGCCCATGACCGCGCAGTTGGTGGTGATCAGGGGCAAAAAAATGCCCAGCCCGGCATAGAGGGCGGGGATCGATTTTTTCAGGAACATCTCCACGAACTGGACCAGGGAGGCGATCACCAGAATGAAAGCGATGGTGCGCAGATACCCCAGCCCCAGGGTTTCCAGAACAAACGCATTGACCATCCATGTGATCATGCCGGCCATTACGAGAACGAAGACCACCGCAAAGGCCATTCCCACGGCGGTTTCCATCTTCTTGGACGTGCCCAGAAACGGGCAGTTGCCCAGGTACTGGGCCAGCACGATATTGTTGACCAGGATCGCACCGACGACGAGGACAATATATTCACCCATTTTTTATGCTCCTATTTTTTTCCCATGAGGTTCATGATTGCCAGCATCAGTCCGAGGCAGACAAATGCGCCGGGCGCCTCCACCATGAACTTTAAGGGCTCGAAGGAAGCGCCGAAAACCGAAGCGCCCGCCAGCGTGCCGTTGCCGAGGAGTTCCCTTACCGCGCCCAGGGCGCCCAGGGACAGGGTGAATCCCAGACCGATGCCCAGCCCGTCCGCCATGGACGGCAGTACGGGATTTTTGTATGCAAACGCCTCGGAACGCCCCAGCACCACGCAGTTGACCACGATCAAGGGAATGAAAATGCCCAGGCTGAGAAACAGGGGATACGCGAATGCCTGCATCAGCAGTTCCACCATGGTCACGAAGGTGGCGATCACGATAATAAAGCAGGCGATGCGGACCTTGGGGGGAATGACCTTCCGAAGAGAGGAGACGAGCAGGTTGGAGCCGAACAGCACGAAGGTCGTGGCCATTCCCATGCCGACGCCGTCCTGAACCGTCTTGGTCACCGCCAGAACGGGGCAGAGGCCGAGAACGAGACGAAACGGCGGTATCTCATCCCACAGACCCTTTACGAATTCCTGACCGATAGATTTCGCCATCTTTATCTCCTATTTGGTAAATTCTTTTACCTTTTCCTGGATTTCCGGTTTCAGGCGCGTGTAAGCCTCGCCAACTTTGGTGGCCGCCGCGCTCACCGCTCGGGAGGTGATGGTGGCCCCGGCAATGGCGTTGATTTCGCCGCCGTCGCCCGTCACCCGGATGGGGGCGGCGGCGTCTTTCCCCTTGAACTGGGCCGCGAAAGACGGATCCTCCTTGGCCCTCGCGCCCATGCCCGGGGTCTCGGCATGGGTGGTCACGCCGGCGCCGACGACCGTGTCGGCTTCCACGTCGATGCCGACCATCACGCCCACATCGCCGCCATACCCTTTGCCGTAGTCTTCCATGGCGACCGCGGGGGGCTTGTCGTCATAAAGGGCGACAAAGACCGTCCGCTCGGCATCGCCGTCCTGAACCGTGAACCGGTCCTGGATGGGATCGTTTTTCGCGCCTTCGAAAATATCCTTGATGGCGGGCCCTTTCACGAAGGTCAGCTGCTGCATCTCGATTTTGTCCTGGGTATTGTTGCGAATGGCGGCGAGCAGGCCGCCGGAAAAAGCGCTTAAAACCGTAAGGACTACCACCATTTTGATCATCTCACGCATTTTAAACAACCTTTCCTAGGGCTTTTGGCCGGATTTTGTCCAAAAGCGGGTTAATGGTATTGATGATGAGAATGGACAGGAATACGCCGTCGATCCAGGCGCCGATGTTCCGGATCAGCACCGTCAGCATGCCGCCGACCAGCCCGTAGATGATCATGGGGACGAAATTGACGGGCGAGGAAGAATCCTCCGTCGCCAGAAAGAAGGCGCCGATGAGGGTGTATCCGGAGAACAGATGGATGACGGGGCCGCCGAACCGGGCGGCGTCGTTGGCCTTGAACATCAGGGCCGTCAGGACCACGCCGACCAGGAAGGAAATGCAGATTTCCCACCGGATAAAGTTGCGCAAAATCAGGTAGACGCCGCCGAGGATGAGCCCCAGCCCGAAGGTCGTTCCGATGGCGCCGGCCTGTTTGCCCATGAGCAGGTCGGCGGCCGTCACCCCTTCCACCGCCGAGGGTCCGAAGTGCTTGAGCGCCCCTATGGGATAGAGGGCGTAGTGCCCGAAATCGTAATGGATCAGGGAGACGTCGATGTCGATGTAAAACCCCCAGGAGAGCATCAGGATGGCCATGGCCATGGCGACGGGGTTGAAGGGATTGCCCCCGATGCCGCCGTAGATTCCCTTCCCGATGACCACCGCGATGAAGGTTCCCACCAGCACCAGCCACCAGGGGGCGCCGGCGGGCAGCACCATGCCGAACAGGAGCCCGATCAGGGCCGCGTTGCCGTCGCCGATGGTCGCCGACGCTTTGGAGACCTTGTTGAAAGCCAGTTCCCAGAGGATGGCGAAGGAGATGGATAGCGACAGCACGCCGACCGCCGGCATGCCGTACTTGACGACCCCGAAGATCGCCGCCGGGAGCGCCGCCAGAAAGGTGTGGTAGCTGCGCTCGGTGATTCCGCTCCCATCGTGCCAGAAGGGAGCATGCGAAACGATGAATCTCTTCTGATTAAGCATCTGTCTCCTCCGCTGTCTCTTCTTGTGATTCCTCCACTGTCTCTTCCGCCCCCTCCTCCGTCGTATCCTCCGTGGTCTCCACCGGGGCCTCTTCCGCGGGTTCGATCTCCGCTTCGGCCTTGGCCATTTCGTATTTGGCCAGGCGGATGTACTGGAAGATGGGGATCCGGGACGGGCAGACGAACGCGCAGAGCCCGCATTCGATGCAGGAATACAGATCGTATTCGTCGGCGGCGGTTTCATATTGCCGGGCCTCGCAGAACCGCACCAGCATGTTGACCGGAATGTCCGCCGGACAGATCCGCACGCACTCGCCGCAGTTGATGCAGGGGTAGTCCGATACCAGGGAGACGGCCTCGCTGTCCTGGACCATGACCGCGTCGGTCTCCGGCCCCACCGGGTAGTCTTCGGTGTAGATGGCGCCGCCGGTCATGGGGCCGCCCAGGATGATCCGGTCCCGGTCGTTTAGGGTGATGCCGCAGATGGCGAAGATGTCCCGGAGAGGGGTG
>CAZZBE010000013.1:12206-40723 GCA_964652715.1 uncultured Desulfobacteraceae bacterium | reverse complement strand
CCAGCATGAAGGAGCGGGTCATGCGGCTGATGTAGGCGAGGCTGAAATAGCCGAGGATGGCGGCCGGCAGGATGAGATGGGAAAGCGCGTTGCGGAAAATCACCCAATCCCCGGCCAGGGCGCTGTCGATGAGGATGACGCCGGTTGTCGGTTCCAGGATGCCTTCGTAGAAGACGTCCAGCCGCCCCGGGCCGGGCACCCAGTCGAGCTTGCCGTAGAAGAGCACCAGCCCCATGAGCCCCAGCCAGAAGACCGGCACGGAATAGCCGAAAAGGCCCACCACCCGGAAGACGCCGTCGGGCCACCGCCCCTGGTGGACGGCGGCGGTCACGCCCATGGGCACGCCGAGGATGACGCCGATGAGCGTGGCGACGGTGGCCAGCTCCAGGGTCGCGGGGAAGACCCGCAGGATGTCGGCGGCCACCGGGTTGGCGGTCAGGACCGAGCGGCCAAGATCCCCCTGGAACACTTTCGTCAAATAGATCCAGAACTGCTGGTAAAGGGGCAGGTGGAGGCCCAGTTCCATCCGGACCCGTTCGTAAACGGCGTCCGGGGCCCGGTCCCCCACGGCGGCCAGGACCGGGTCGATGGGCGCCACCCGTCCGATAATGAAAGTGACGAAGAGAAGCCCCAGAAACGTCAGGGCGACCGAGACCAGGATCCCCACGATCTTCACAAGGACCCGGAAGGTCCGGCCGCCCGTCAGGGCGTGCAGCCGGTCAAACACGGAAACGATTTACTTGGTCACGAACCGGTAGAAGTTGCTGTCGAACGAGGGGCCGAGGATGAAGTTCTCCACATTGGCCCGCTCCGCGGCCACCTCGATGTCCTGGAACATGATCACGAACGGCGAGCGTTGTTGGTGTTCCCGTTGAAGGCCCAGGTACATCCGGGCCCGCTTTTTGGGGTCCCGCTCCCTCGCCGCCGCCTGAGTCTTTTTCGTCATCTCGGGAATGTCCCAGGCGTTGCGCCATGCCAGGGGCTTGGCCGCGGCGTCGTCTGAGTTGTCCGGATTGCTGGCGAAGGTGTCGGCGTTGGTGTGGGGGTCCTGGTAGTCCGGCCCCCACCGGCCGATGTAGATCTCGTGGTTCCGGGCCCGGTACTTGGTCAGGGCCTGCTTGCCGTCCATGGGCAGGATATCCACCTTGACGCCGCCCTGGGCGAAGCTCGACTGGATGGCCTGGGCCATGTCGAGGGTGGGGAAATTGTTCCGGGTGTCCATGGAAACGGTGAAGCCGTCGGGATAGCCCGCCTCGGCCAGCAATTTTTTGGCCTTTTCGGGATCGAAGGCAAACGGGGTTTCCAGCAGCGCGCCCAGGAATCCCTTGGGCAGAAACGCCTGGTGGACGACCATGGTGCCCTTGAGGATGGAATCGCCGATGCCCTGGTAATCCACCAGGTACTTGAGGGCCTGGCGGACCTGGGGTTCTCTCAGGATCGGGTGCTTCTGGTTGAGGCCCAGGTAAAAGATGCCGCCCTTGGGCGCGGAGTGGATCTTGATGTCGGTGTTGCCCTCCAGGCCCTTGATCTGGTCGGGGCCCAGGTTGCGGGCGATGTCGATGTCGCCTTTTTCCAGCAGCAGCCGCTGGGTGGCGGGTTCGGGGATGTGGCGGATGATCACCCGTTTCATGGTGGGCGCCCCGTCCCAGTAGTCTTCGTGGGCGTCGAGCATCAGCAGTTCGCTGGCTTTCCAGGTGTTGAGCGCGAAGGGACCCGATCCGGCATAGTTTGTCCGCAGCCAGGCGTGGCCCAGGTCGCCGTCCTTTTCATGGGCCATGACGGTCTTCTTGTCCACCACCGATCCCACCGTGGAGGTGAGGCAGTAAAGGACGAAGGTGGGGGCGTAGGTCTTGTCGGTCTCGAAGACCATCGTATAATCGTCCGCGGCCCGGATTTTATCCCGGACATTGTCGGCGGTGAACCCGAACTGGGTCAGGATGAAGCCGGGGGACTTGTTGAGGATCACGGTCCGCTGGAGGGAAAAGGCCGCGTCCCCGGCGGTGACCGGGTTGCCCGAGGAGAAAGTCATCCCTTTGCGGATCTTGAACGTGTAGGTCCTGCCGTCGTCGCCCACCTCCCAGCTTTCGGCCGCGACGCCGTAGATCTCCTCCACGTTGTCCACATCGTAGCTAATAAGCCGGTCATAGGCGTTTCCGGCGAATTCCGCCCCGGAAAATTCGAAGATCTCGGCCGGATCGAGGGTGATGATGTCGTCGAACTGCCACGCCATGACCAGGGCGTCGTCGGGAGTGGCGGCCGGGGCGGCGGATGCGGCGAAGATCATGGCCGCGGCGAACAGGATGGAAAGACAGCGCTTCATGGGGACCTCCTTTGGTTGGGGGTTGGAATTGAATGTTGGGCGCGGAAAGACCCAAAGGAGGCACATTATAGGGTATTTTTTTAGTGAACGCCATTGATTTTTTGACGTTCTGATGGGTCGCCGGGGCGCAGCAGGGGATGCGGCAGGTCCGGCGCGCCGCCCGGTCGGTGTGGTCGTTGGATTGCCTTTCCTCCCCCGACGTGGTAAGACGAACAGGGAGTTCGCAAGAGGAAAGGAACAATGACGAAAAACAGCGGCCGCACCTCGCATATGTCCCGCATGGCACCCTACCTGATCGTGGCCGTCGCCCCGCTCTGCTGGGCCGGCAACGTGGTGCTGGGCCGCGGCATGGCCGACGTCATCCCGCCCGTGGGCCTCGCCTTCTGGCGATGGACCCTCGCCTTTCTGATCCTGCTCCCCTTTGCCTGGCGTCGGGCCGCGCGGGACTGGCCGGCGATGGTCGGCGCCTGGAAGGTGATCCTCCTCATCTCCTTTTTCGGCATCGCCTGCTTCAATACGATGCTTTACCGGGCCGTCCACACCATTCCCGCCATCAACGCGGCCCTGATCCAGTCGGCCATGCCCGGCTTCATCATCCTGGTCTCCCTCATCCTCCTGCGGGAACGGGTGACGGCGATCCAGATTCTGGGAACCCTTCTGTGCATGATCGGCGCGGCCGTTGTGGTGCTGAGGGGAGACCTCGGCGCCCTGCGAACCCTCTCCGTCGCCCAGGGGGACATCATCATGATCGCGGCGGTGGTCCTGTACGCCCTTTATTCGGTGTTGTTGCGGTGGAAGCCGGACGTCCATCCCCTCAGCATCCTGCTCTACACCTTCGGCCTGGGCGTCCTGATGCTGCTGCCGGTCTACATCTGGGAGCACCACGCCGTGGGCCCGGTACCCACGACCCCCGACGCCCTTCTCGCCATCGGCTACGTGGCGGCCTTTCCCGGCGTGGTCGCCTATTTCTGCTGGAACTATGGCGTGGCGACCATCGGCCCCAACCGGACCGGGCTGTTCATCAACCTGATCCCGATCTTCGCCACGGTTCTCGCCATTGGCTGGCTGGGGGAATCCCTGCGCGGCTTCCACGCGCTGGGCATGGCGGCCATCTTCGGCGGCATGATCCTTTTCAACCGCCGGCCGGCGAGGGCGTAGAAGGACACAAGATTTTCCGTCGATTTAGCGCGTATCTTGCTGTATTGTCTTGCAAAACAACCCGCGGGTGCTGGAGAAGTTTAACGATGATAACTCGTTCAAAGGCGCTGTTTGCACGCCTCGAAAAAAACAGGGTTAAATATGTGATCATCGGCGGAGTGGCGGCCATTCTGCACGGCGTGCCCCGCATGACGGGCGACATTGACATTTTCATCGAACCTGGTCCTGAAAATGCAAGGCGCATGTTGAACGCGCTTGGAGATTTGGGCTGGGCAAACAAACAAATTCAATCTGTTGACGATCAGAAGTTTTATATTATCTCAAAATCGGATCTGATAGCGTCGAAACTGGCGTCAGGACGAAAAAAGGATTTGGACGATGTCGCGGCCCTGACGACCAAATGAAGACATCGCTGGACTCTCCAAAATCCCATTTGATAACAATACCCGTGAATGAATGAGATTTAGACGGTTTTTACCTGTAAAACAGCCTGGAAGGGTGTTCTACGGAGAATCCGTTCACGGGTATTGCATTTAATAATGAAGCATGTTTTTTGCGGGAACGGAAGACAAGGAGGAGGTATCATGGAAAAAAGGATGGAGCATATTGGAAAGCGCCGCGCGATCCTCATCGCCATCGCCGCGCTGGTGCTCGCGACCGGTTGCCAGACGAGCCAGGGAAGCAAAACCTACACCCGGGGTCAGGCCCAAAACCCCATGCAGATCTATTACGGCACGGTGCTGCGCGTGTCGGACGTGACTATCGAGAGCAACCCCTCGGGCGTGGGCGCAGGAGCCGGGGGCGTGGTCGGCGGAGTAGTGGGGTCCACCATCGGCAAGGGGTCGGGCCGGGTGCTGGCCACGACGGCGGGGGCTTTGGCCGGGGCTGCCGCGGGAGCGGCCGCTGAAAAGGCCGTGGGCACGAAGCCGGCCCTGGAAATCGAAGTCGAGCTGGACGACGGCCGGCTCATGGTGATTGTCCAGGAAAAGGACGATGTGTTCAATGTGGGCGACCGGGTCCGGCTGATCCAGTCCGGCGGAACCATGCGGGTGCGGCAGTAGCGTTCGCCCAAGCCCCGGTATACTAAAATTTGAGGGATTACGCTAAATGGACAGAACAACTCAAAGTGCTTTTGAAAAACTGAAAAGGTTCGAATGCCTATTTCAAAACGGTCACAAAAGCGCCCTAATCGACCAAACGCTGGCCAAGCTGGTTGAATTGGAACTTTTCGAATTACAGAAAGAGCTTCGGCAAGTGAATGACAGAATCGGAGAATTTGAAAGGCGATACGACATGGCAACCGAAAACTTCATTGAGAAATTCGATGCGGGAGAAATCGGGGACGATGCCGATTTTGTTGAATGGTTCGCCTACTCGGACATCGGTGCCGAACTTCGAAAGAAGATCGACATTCTGAATGCTCCTTAGAAGTGATGGATGTCCAAACCTATTTTGCGGCTGTTAAAGAAAAGCTATTGCTATGCGCTAAGATTGCTTCGATCGATATAGTGGACGAGAAAGTCTCGCTTCAGAACCGGGGGTATCTGAGGGTGCGGCTCCGTCTGATCAACGGCGATTTCATCGAAACATCCGAATACGTGGTCGCGGATGGCGACCAACTTCGGACCCTGAAATACCGGCACCAGTGGATGGACGAATCGCAGATCCGACTCATCAAGCGTTGGGACAATGTCCCTCATTTCTCTCAGATATCTTCTTTCCCTGATCATGTTCACATCGGCGATGAAGAAAATGTGTCGGCATCCGAACCGCTGAGCATTCTCGATCTCATTGGAATCATGGAAAAAGATATCGACAATTAAATCAACGACCCATTGTCGTCAATCCGGCATCACCACAACCCCGAATGAAGCCGGTGAATGTCAACGGCGATCTCCCGGCTCAGCGCCGCCAGGGCGTCGCTCTGGGCCGAGACGATTTTTTCGTAGTCCTCCGGTTCCATGACGGGGGCGCGGAACAGCCCTTCCCGGGTTTTCAGCACGTCGCCGGTGCGGGGTTGGAGGATGGCCCACGACGCCTTGAGTTGGGCCTCCCGGTTGTCGACGCCCTCGAACCGTTGGAGGGAGACGGTGACCCGGTAGTCGGGCCGCCCGAAATCGTCGGCATAGACCCGCACCTGATCGGAGCCCAGCAGCACCCCGAGGTTTTCGGTCAGGATGCGAAGGATTTCATCTTCCAGGGCCCCGCCCCACCGATGGAATTCATCCACCACCAGCCGGTTTTCCCCTTCCCGGACCACGATCTGGGGCCGGTTCAGGTAATCGGGCAAACGGACCGGGCCTACGCCGATCCGCAGACCCTTGGTGACCTTCTGGGCGGCGCTGGCGTAGGCGTCCATGGGGTTGAGGGCGTAAAAGACCGACGCCTGACTGCCGCCGCAGGACGTCAACGTCATTGCCAGCCATAGCGCCCCCATCAGGGCCGTCGCAATCCTTTTCATGGTCGCACCTATTTTCCTCGTATCAGCGATTCCGGATGCCGCCCCAGGTAGTCGGCCGTGGACCGCACGGCACGGGCGGCGGCGGAGACCTCCTGGAGCAACTGTTTGAGATCCAGGTAAAGGGGCGCGTTCTTTTCCACCAGGTCGCCCGCGCTCCGGATGACGCCGCCCGCCTCGGGGATCAGATCCCGGTTGAGACGCCGGGCCGCCGCCTCCAGATTGGCCAGCGTCGTTTCGATATGGACCACGGACTTTTTCAGGTCGTCGGACGCCACCAGGTCCCGCAATGCCCTGATGGCGTCGCCGGCATCCTCTCCCAGTTCTTCGATTGGCCAGGTTTCGACCTTGGCCAGAAAGTCCTTGAGCCGGTTGGTCAGGCTCTCCAGGGGCGGCGGCACCGTGGGCAGGACCCAGAAATCCCCCTGGCGCCGCATTTCCGCCGGTCCCGCGTCCTTCTGGAAATCCAAATCCACAAAGAGCTGCCCCGTCAGGAGGCTTCCGGTCTTCAACTGCCCCCGGAGGCCTTTCTGGACCAGTTTCCCCACCACGCCGCCGACATCGGCGCCGGGGAGTTCGCCGTTCTGGATTTCGATTCGGCCGGGCTCGATCTCCACCATCACCGGGATATCGAACTGGTAGGTTTCCGCGTTGAACTGTAGGTTGACGTCGGTGACCCGCCCGATCCGGATGCCCCGGAACTCCACCGGCGCCCCCACGGTCAGACCCCGGACCGATCCCTGGAAATAGAGAACGTATTGTTCCTTTTCCACGAATTCCCGGTTGGCCACGGCCTCGCGGCTGCCGAAGAGTTCGAACCTTGTGTTCGCGGGAGCGGGGTCGGACGGGTGGAGGCTGTCGGGCGTCTCAAAGGCGATGGCGCCGACCACGAGGCTCGCCACCGATTGGGTGTTGACGTCGAGTCCGTCGGCGGTCAGCTTGAATTCCAGGCCGCTGGAGACCCAGAACCGGGTTTCCGGCCGCACCTGCCGGTCGTGGGGCGAATCGATGAAAATATGGATTTTCACCCCTTTATCGTCTTCGGCCAGTTCGTACCCCGCCACCTGCCCCACCTGGATCTGACGGCGCGTGACCGGCGAGCCCACGGAGAGGGATTCCAGCGTATCGGCGTGGAGGACGAACAACTTGCCCGCCTCGCGCTGGGTCACGATGGGCGGTTGATCCAACCCCTCGAAGGACAGGGACGGCGCCCCCTTTTCGGACGGGTCCACCGAGATGTGGACCCCGGCGGTGAGGGTGCCCAGTCCGCTGATGCCCTGGAGGGAAATCCGGGGCCGTTCGACCCAGAAGCGCGTATCGGTGGTCAAATACGGGCGGGTGTCCTTGTCCAGCCGGGCCGACACCAGCACGTCCTTGAGATTGGGGGACAGTTCCACCGCCACCACCTCGCCGATTTCCACATCCTTGTATTTGACCTTGGTCTGGCCGGCCTTGACGCCGTTGCCCGTCTTGAAGGCGATCTCCACCAGCGGCCCCTGCTCGGTGTACGCCTTGTAGGCGAGCCATGCGCCGATCAGGGCGGCCACGATGGGGATGACCCAGACAAGGGAGATGCTGCGGGTCCGGCAGACATTCGCCGTGGGAACGTCCCGGCCGTCGGGTTCAGGATGATGCGGTCGCGCCATAATTCCTTTCCGCCGCATCCCATATCAGCCGGGGGTCGAAACTCATGGCGGCGATCATGGTGAGAACGACCACGGCGCCGAAGAAGATCGCGCCCAGACCGGCCCGGACGAACCCGAAATTCCCCAGATTGACCAGGGCCGCCATGATCGCCACCACGTAAATGTCCACCATGGACCATTTGCCGATGATCTCGGTGATGCGGTACAGTCGCGTCCGGTCCCGGGGCCGCCAACGCGACCGCAACCGGACGGATATCAAGAGATACAGTAGAATCAGTATTTTGGTCAAGGGCACGAGGACGCTTGCCACGAAGATGATCACCGCCAGCACCCAGCTGTCGTAGAGCAGCATGTAGATGACGCCCTCCATGATGGTGTCGGACCGGCGCCAGCCGCCGTAGCCGGAGATCATGATGGGCATCATGTTGGCGGGCAGGTAGCAGATCATCGCCGCGATGACCAGGGCCCAGGTCCGCTGGATGCTGTTGGGCTTCCGCGGGTGCAGATCGTCCCGGCACCGGCGGCACCGCCCGTCGGTCGTTTCCCAATCCGGCGCGTTGAGCAGGCCGCAGGTGTGGCACAGGATCGGGCGATCGTTGGCGGGGGAAGGTTCACGGGGCGGGGAGACGGGGGCGATCCGCTCCCAGACGTCGTGGAGGTCGAGGTTGGACAGCGTCGCCGACAGGACGAACATGAGACCGAAAATGGCGTAGAGGGACACGCCCAGGAGGACGTCCGCCATATTGGTCAGCTTAACCAGCGCCACCAGGATGCTCAGGGCGAACACCTCGATCATCACCCAGGGCGTCAACCTTGGGAGCAGCCGCGCCAGGAACGGCGCGAAAGCCGGGACCGCGCCCCCCCGGAGCGGCGCCAGCAGGGCCAGCAGGAGCATCAGCAGCAGAAACGGGGCCATCACGCTGGTGGCGAACACCAGGGCCGCGATGGACGGCATCCCCTGGTCCAGGATGGCCCCGGCCGCGCCGTAGAGAGTGACCCGGGTCATCTGCCCTCTCATCTCCAGGACGAGAAAGGGAAAACTGTTGGCGATCACAAAGAGGATCAGCCCGGCCGCGGTCAGCGCCAGGGCGCGTTCCACGCCGTGGGGTTTCCGCCGATAGAGCACCGAACCGCACCGGGTGCAGGACGCCACGCCGCTCGCCGGCACGGCCGGCAGCCGCTGCAACAGGCCGCAGTCGTGACACCCGATCGGTTCGTTTCCCGTCATGACGTTGTTTCCGATGGTTTCATGGGACAGTTTGTATCATGAATCAGCGGCCGGCTCAATCGGTATTCGCTGCATCGGTCGGGGGCGACAGGCGCGCCTGCCGATGGCGGCGAAGATTTGATCTTCGACGCCTTTTGAATTGTTTTGGGGGCCGGACGGTGAGCGTTCGGCCCCGTTTGCGTTGGCGGCGCGACTTAAAGGGCGGCTTTGTAAATCGCCTCCACCTCGTCGATATCCGGACATCTCGGGTTGGTGAGGCTGCACGCGTCCTTCATGGCGTTATCGGCCATGATCTTGAGGTCTTCCACCTTCACGCCCAGTTCCGCCAGGCCCGAGGGGATGCCGACGTCGGTCGACAACGTCTTGATGGCCGAAAGCGCCTTCTCGGCGGCGTCCCGGGCCGACAATCCTTCCACCACCTCGCCCATGGCCACGGCGATGTCCACGAACCGCTCCACCTTGGCGATCATGTTGTACCGCTGGACGTGGGGCAGGAGGATGGCGTTGCAGACGCCGTGGGGCAGGTCGTAATAGCCGCCCAGCTGGTGAGCCATGGAGTGGACGTAGCCCAAGCTGGCGTTGTTGAAGGCGACCCCGGCAAGGTATTCGGCATAGGCCATGCCGTCCCGGGCGATCATGTCGTCCCCGTTGGCCACTGCGGCCCGGAGGTTCTCCGAAATGAGCTGGATCGCCTTGAGGGCGCAGCAGTCGGTGACCGGGGTGGCGATGGTGGAGACGTAGGCCTCCACGGCGTGGGTCAGAGCGTCCATGCCGGTGGCGGCGGTCAGTTTCGGGGGCATGCCGGCCATGAGCACGGGATCGTTGATGGCGACGTTGGGGGTGACCCGCCAGTCGACGATGGCCATCTTCACCTTCCGGGATGTGTCGGTGATGATGCAGAACCGGGTCATCTCGGACCCGGTGCCGGCGGTGGTGTTAATAGCGATGAACGGCGGCATGGCCTTGGTGGACTGGTCGATGCCCTCGTAATCGTTGATCTTCCCGCCGTTGGTGGCCACGATGCCGACCCCTTTGCCGCAGTCGTGGGAAGAGCCGCCGCCCAGGGAGATGATGCTGTCGCATCCCTTGTCGTTATAGTACTTAAGCCCGTCAGCGACGTTCTTGTCGGTGGGGTTGGGCACCGTCTCGTCGAACACCTCCGCTTCCACGGCCGCTTCCCTGGCGATGTCCAGGATCTTCTGGGTGATGCCGGCGGCGGTTACGCCTTTATCGGTGACGATCAGCGGCTTTTTGGCGCCGAGGGTCTTGATCTGCGCGCCGGTCTCCTTGTAGCATCCAACGCCCATGAGGTTGACGGTGGTAATGAAAAATCCGTAGGTTTGTTCTCCAACTGCCATGATGCTGCCTCCTTTTTTCTGTAAAGCGGATGTCTGAATTGGGTTCTCCTGTCGGAAACCGTTCCTTCCTGTTGCCCTTGTACATTGCAACGGGCAGGCCAAGGATGGAAGTTGGCGGAAGTTTTTTTGGACGATGCCTTTGGATCGGTTATAAGGTGTTGTAAGTTCGAAAAATTGGGTCTTGATAAATTTTGTAAATGGGATTCAGTGATCGGAAATGAATCAAATGACTGGGTGGACAATGCGGGTCATAGCAACCCATTTGGAAGTGGAGAGGTGGGTCAAAATGACGTTACACGAGCCGATAGCTGATCCCCCCGAGCGCCCTTTAGTAGGGCGGTTCCCCTATTTGCCGGGGAGTTTAGCCCCCGGCAGGCGCCGGGAAATGGATGCTTCGTGCTCGTTCGCCAAGCCGGGGGCTGCCCCCCCCCGGCAAGAAAAGGAAGCCCCCTGAAGGGGACTCGTCACGCTCTGGTTGACGCCATAGTTTATGAAATGGTAACAAGGGTTTTCATGGACGAACACGTCTTTATCTCCCACTCTGTCAAGGACGAGTGCTCATGACCCCCGACGTCCGAAAATTCTCACTCCCCGAAATCTTCTTCGGCCGCAATAGCCTCCGCTACGCCGGGGTGTGCGCCCGCCGCCTCGGGGGCCGCAAAGTTTTTTTCGTCAGCGACGACGGCCTGGCCTCGGCCGGGTGGGTCGACAAGACCCTGGAGATCCTCGCCAGCGATGGCCTCGACTGGTTCCACTTCAGCGACGTGACCGCCAACCCCCGGGACTTCCAGGTGGCCGAAGGCGCCCGCCGATACGCGGAAAACGGCTGCGACGTGGTTATGGCCCTGGGCGGCGGCAGCCCAATGGACGCAGCCAAGGGGATCGCCATCGTGGTCAGCAACGGCGGCGCCATCCACGATTACGAGGGCGCCAACCGCATCCAGCGGCCCCTGCCCCCCATGGTCTTCATCCCCTCCACCGCCGGCAGCGGGTCGGACATCTCTCAGTTCGCCATCATCAACGACGTGACCCGGCGGGTCAAAATGTCCATCATCAGCCGGACCCTGGTACCCAACATCTCCATCATCGACCCGCTGGTCCTCGCCACCAAGTCCGAATCCCTGATCATCGCCGCCGCCGTGGACGCCTTGGCCCACGCCGTGGAGTCCTACGTCTCCATCATCGCCTTCCCCTTCACCGAGGTTCAGTCCCTCAAGGCCGTCGACCTGATCATGCGCCACCTCAAGCCCGCCCTGGAGACCCGGAGCCCCGACCCCCTGGAGGCGCTCGCCATCGCCAGCACCGCGTCGGCCATGGCCTTCAGCAACGCCAGTCTCGGGATGCTCCACGCCCTGGCCCATTCCCTGGGCGGGATGCTCGATGTGGTCCACGGCATGGTCCATCCGGTGCTGCTGCCCTCGGTGATGCGCTATAACCTTCCCGCCTGCCCGATCAAGATCGCGGACATCGGCCGCATCGTCCTGGGCCGGGAGGAAAAGACGCCCGAAGCGACCGCCAATGCCGGCATCGACGCCCTGGAGGAACATTTCGAATCGCTCGACATTCCCACCCGGCTGCGGGACATCGTCTCCGACCGAACCCCCCTCCCCCAGGTCTGCGATATGGCTAGCCGGGACGCCTGTCTCCTCACCAACCCTCGAAAAGCCACACCCGACGACATGCTGGCCGTGTGCGAGGGCGCCTGGTGATGGCCGACAAAACCCGGCTCGAAGATCTCATCGGCCTGGAGGACACCAAGCTCGGATTTTTCCGGGAAGTCCAGGAGAAGATCCGGGAACTCAAGGCCGCCAACATCAAGCTGGAGCAGGAGCGGCAGAAAATCCAGGCGGTCCTGGACGGGATCTCCGACGTGCTGGCGGTGGTATCCCCCGATTTCCGGATACTGTCGGTCAACCCCGTCTTCCACCGAATCTACGGCGACAACAATCCCGAAGGCCGACGCTGTTATCGGGTTTTCCGCGGCCGGGAGGTCCCCTGCGACCCCTGCCCTCTGAAAGAGGCCCGGGACAATGACTGCGTCAGCCGCCAGGGGGCTATCTACCCCGTGAGCGGACAAAACCGCCAGTTCGAGATCACGGCCTCGCCCATCCATGATCCCGACGGGGCCCTCTACGGCGTTTTGCTCCTGAAGCGGGACGTGACCTTGGAGAAGCAGTACCAGGCCAATTATTACCACGCGGAAAAGATGGCCACCGTCGGCCTGCTGGCCGCCGGCGTGGCCCACGAGATCAACAACCCCCTCACCGCCATCGGCGGGTTCGCCGAGGGCCTCGACCGCCGGATCCCCAAACTGGCCGCCCGCCTGGGGAACGAAGAGGCGGACCGGGAACTGCTGGACGACGTCAACGAATACGTGGAGACCATACGCAACGAATGCCGCCGCTGCCGAGACATTGTGGGGAGCCTGCTGACCTTCAGCCCTCGCCGCCGAGCCGAGTTCACGTCGGTGGACATAAACCGCATCATTCACGGTGTGCTCCGACTCCTCCACCACCAGCTCAAACGATATCCGCCCGACCTGATCCGCCTCGACCTCGACCCCGATCTCGACCCGGCCCGGGGCGTGGACGC
Organism: uncultured Desulfobacteraceae bacterium; assembly: GCA_964652715.1. Classification (GTDB taxonomy): domain Bacteria; phylum Desulfobacterota; class Desulfobacteria; order Desulfobacterales; family JAABSP01; genus JAABTD01. The sequence goes on along the minus strand of CAZZBE010000013.1, from coordinate 27,963 downwards.
CGAACTCCGCCAGGTGGTCCTCAACCTGGTCCTTAACGCCCTGGACGCCGTGGAACCGACCGAAGGGATCATCACCCTCCAAACCCGCCGCATAGATGACGACCGCATCCGCCTCTCGGTGATCGACACCGGCTGCGGCATCGACCCCGAGAATCTGGATAAGCTTTTCGAACCGTTTTTTACCACCAAGCCCGTCGGCAAAGGCATCGGCATCGGGCTGGCGACATGCTGTAACATTATCAAACAGCATGAAGGAGAGATCACGGCGGACATTCGGAAGGGGTACGGAGCGGTATTTACGGTGACGTTGCCGATCCACATGCCATAGACGCCATACGAGACCTCCGAGGTTTTCAAAACCTCGGAGGTCTGGATTCGAGGAAACCATGTCCAAGAAAAAGAACGTTAAAATGGAAGTCAAATGGCCGGTCTTCGATCCCGGCCCAAGCTGCGACTTTGCAACGGAAGTATTCAATGACACCCGAATCGCCGGCATCCTCATCGGCCGCTTTGCAGTCTGGGCATGGGTATCCGATCCCGCGGCCCAGGGGCTGACCAAAGACCTCGACTTCGCGATTCGCCGGAAGGATCTTCCTGCAATTTTATCGTATGTTGAAGAATGCGGCCATAAAATATGGGAACTGTCCATCGGCGGCATCAATGTCGCCGATGAGGATAAACGGATCAAAGTCGATTTCATTCACCGGCATTCGGAAGAATGGGGCAACCTGAGCCCATTGTTCGAACACGCCGTTTATGAGGCCGCCCAACAGGGAAGAACCGCCGTCATTGGCAACCGGTCTTTTCTTCTGGCGTCGGCGGAACATATGGTCGCCATGAAGCTCGCCACCATGGAGCCCAGGGACGACCAGGACGCGAAACGCATCCTGGAGACGGTGGATGAAATCGATATCGCCAAATTAAGAGAGCTGGTGAGCGCCCATTTGGGCGCCCTCGGAAAAACGAAACTCGAAAACCTGCTTCGGGAGGTCGGCCATCCGGATGCCCGAAAAAGAAAAAAGTACATCAGCTAACCTTAAATAAAGCCTGATTATAACGGATTTTGGGGTCGGCCCTGAAAGGGCGCCACATACCAGACCAGGGCATCGCCCTGGGGGCGGCTCCCCAAAATCCGTTATAAACAGAATAAAGCCTATCATTATGCACTCCCCCGACATCATCCAAATCCTTGCCGTGGACGACGAAAAATCGATCCGCCGCCTTTTGGAAAAGGAACTCGCCGCTCCCCACCGGGAAATCACCCTGGCCGACACCGCCAAAAGCGCCGTGGCGGCGGTCAAGAAACATGCCTTCGACGTGATCATCCTCGACATTCGCCTTCCCGATGGCGACGGCATTGAGCTGATGGAACGGTTCCAGGGGATGGCGCCCGAGGCGGAGGGGATCCTCATCACCGGACACGGCGACATCGACGGGGCTGTGGAGGCCATGAAGATGGGAGCCTACGACTACATCACCAAACCCTTCAACCTCGACCGGCTGGAGGTGGTGGTGGAAAAGGCCCACCAGCGGGCCCGGCTCCGGCAGGAGAACCGGCTGCTCCGCCACGCCCAGGCGGACGGGCGGGTCGGCCTCAAACTCATCGGTCATTCGCCGGCCATGGAGGAAGTCCGGTACCTGGCGGGCCGGGTGGCGCCCACCGGGGCCCCGGTGCTGCTGACCGGCGAAAGCGGCACCGGCAAGTCGGCGGTGGCCATGGTGATCCACGGCGGGAGCGGCCGGGCCGAACAGGCCCTGGTGACCAAGAACTGCGGGACCCTCCAGCACGAACTGATCCGGAGCGAACTTTTCGGCCACCGGAAGGGGGCCTTCACCGGCGCCGACGAATCCCGGGACGGTCTCATGGCCCTGTCCCACAAGGGGACCCTCTTCCTGGACGAAATCGGCGAACTCCCCCTGGAGGTCCAGGCCGCCCTGCTCCGGGTGCTTGAAACCGGAACCTACCGCCGGGTGGGCGACAAGGAGGAGCGGATGGTGGACATCCGGTTCATCTTCGCCACCAACCGCCTGCTCAAGGACGAGGTCAAAGCGGGCCGGTTCAGCGAGGCGCTGTACCACCGGATCAACGTCTTCAACATCGACCTCGCCCCCCTGCGGGCCCGGAAGGAGGACCTCCCTGCCCTGGTTGAATATTTTCTGGGGAAACTGTGTACGAATACGAATCGGCCCTGCCGGGTGTCCCGCTCGGCCATGGCGTCCCTGATGGCATACGGCTGGCCGGGCAACATCCGGGAACTCCGGAACGTCATCGAACGGGGCATCATCCTCTCGGAAGACGGCCTGATCACCGAAAAGGCCCTGCCCCGGGAACTGACCGAATCCGCCGCCGATGGCGACGACGACTCCCCCTTCATGACCTTGGCCGATCTGGAGCGGGCCCACATCCGCCGGGTCATGAAGTGGGTGGAGGGCAACCGCACCAAAGCGGCCGATATTCTGGGGATCGGGCGGAAAACGCTTTATCGGAAACTGAAGGAGTTTGATGCGTCAATCTGAAACCGGGTGGATTAACCTGTTGATTTCAAATGGAGACAGGCGGCGAACGCCATTGGCGCCGGTTCGATTGCTCCCCAGGTTGACGATATATCGCCCGCCGCGGTCCGGATAGGCGGTTCTAAATTGTTCAAGTCCCTTGAAATCCGAAGGTTTCAACTGTTTTTTCCATTTGATCTCAACCGGCTTGATCTCGCCCCCTTCTTCCAGAACCAAATCCACCTCCTGTTTTGTTTTGGTGCGCCAGAATTTTAGGGTCTCGATGGATGCACCGGCTTTGATCAGTTCGGAAATCACAAACCCCTCAAAAAGAAAAGCGGCATCCTTTCGGACATCCACTGGATTAAAATTGTTGATAAAATAATTCCGGACCCCATTGTCCAGGAAATAGATTTTGGGCATTTTCACCAACTCTTTGTTTCGATTGGTGAACCAGGGCGGGTGAACGGTAATGATAAATGTCTCCTTGAGAATTTCGACATAATTCCTGGCTGTTTTTTGATCGATGCCGGCCACTTGGGCCAGCCCGTTATATCGGGTTTCCTGACCGTGGTTGATCGCCAGGTGTCGAATAAGGGTTTTAGCGTGCTGAATCCGGTCGATTTTTAAAAAATCAACCAAATCTTTTTTGACGTAGAGATCGAAAATCGAGGCCAGAACGTCCTTTTTTTCCCGATCCGGCGTCAGGGAAACTTCCGGATATGCACCGTAAATCAGAAACCGGTCCAGCTCCCGATACGCATCCGGTATCAGGCCCGGCAAGTTGTCGGTGGTTACGTTCGGGAGGTTTTCAATCTGCCGATTCAGTTCGTCTCGGCCAATGAAATGCAGATACTCGCTGAAATTCAGGGGATAAATTCGCAAAATGCGCTTTCTGCCGGCCAAGCTTTCCTGGATTTGTTCATTGATGGCCAAAGACGAAGAGCCGGATGCGTAAATTTTGACATCCGGATGGTGGTCGCATATCGCTTTCAGCGCCCTGCTGATATCCGCATACCGCTGAAACTCATCAAGAAATAAGATAAATAGATCGCCTTTACCCGTATTATAGCCATTCAGCTTCAGCGTATTGACAATGTTCTCATAGGTGCTGACTTGCTCGTAATGGGAATAAATGTCCAAGTCCAGAAACAGGCATGGATGACTTTCCTTCAACGCCGCATGCAGTTGCCGCAGCAAAGTGGTTTTCCCAACTTGCCGGGCGCCTAAAAGGATCGTGATTTTGCCGTTTTCTTTCTGTTGGAAAAGTTCCGAATATATCAGGCGGGTTTTGAACATGGCGTCGTCCTTTTTAACTATTATGGAATGGCAATCCAAAAAAGTATATACTATTATGGAATTGGGGTCAAGAATAGTTAAATTCGCCTTTTGCAAACAGAAAACGCCGGCCGCGATGACTCGCGACCGGCGTTCCGGTTTGTGCCGATGCCTGCGTCAACCGTCGCGGACGACGATTACCACCCGCCGCGCATCCCGCGACCATACCCCATGTGCCCGCCATGGCCGCCGGGGCCGTATCCCATGGGACCGCGGCCCATCATCCGTCCCCGGCCCTTGCCGCGGAATCCGTGCCCGCGGCCCTGTCCGGCGGCGAGTTCGGGGAAATTTTTCCGCATTTCGATCCGGTGCGCGACCCGCTTCTGGTCGAATTCGGCCCGGAGGTCGGACAGGTCCTTCTGGATCGCCGACACCTCTTCGGGGTTCGGATTTTCAGCGGAGAGGGCGTATCGCAGCGCTTCCGTCTTCTGATAGATCTTGTCGCGAAGATCGGCGGTTTCCTGGAAAAATGCCTCCCGGGCTTCGTGGAGCTTCCCGGCTTTTTCCGAATTTATATTGGCGGCCGTGCCCGGTCCGCCGTAGTGGCAATTGTAGCCTCCGCCGCCGGGTCCGTACCCCATTCCGCCTTGCATGCCGCGCCCGTAGCCCATTCCCCGTCCGGCGAATGCGTAAGAACCGATGCCCACAAGGGCGATGACGGACACTGCGACGATGATGCGTTTTGTGATGCGCTTCATGGTGAAACCTCCTTATAAAGGACATTAAGGGTTAAAAGGCCGATCCATTTTGGATCGTTCCAACTCTGCCCAATGTTAATTACAATCCCCATGCCAAAATGCGCAAGATTTGCCAAAAAATTTTTAACAACTTGAAAACAATACGAATTAAATCTGGATTAAGCATGACCGCCAAGAAAGCTTCGGATCGGTTGGCCGGTCCCGACAGCGAGATGGATACTTTCTACCCGCTTGCCGCCCCCTCCCGCCATCATGCTGGATAAAATATATCCAGGGACGGGGCCGTTCATCGGAGAAAGGTCAAGAAGACCTTGCCCCTTCATCGAAAATCATCTACAAAACAGGGAGCATCCCGCCGGCGCCGCCCCGGTGTAACCCGAACCGAAGGGGTTTTCCATGATCATCCTCCCCCTCAGCCACGAAAGCGGCCAGGTCCAGCGATGGCCCTACATCACCATCGGCATCCTGGTCCTGAACGTGCTGCTGTACGCTGTCACCGCCATTGTCGCGCCCCAGACGCGAAGGGAACTCAATCGGGAGGCCGAGGATTTTTTTGGGTACTATATGCGGCATCCGTATCTGGAGATCCCGGAGGAGACCCTGGACCGGATTCCGCCGGAGGGGCGCCAGGCCCTGGACCAGTTGCGGCGGATGGAAAAACTGGCGGGCGGGGAAGTGTTCACATCCCGGCCGGATTACCTGTCGGAAGAGGAGATATGGGAGCAGCAGCGGGAGCTTAACCGGCGAATCGCGGAATTCGAAGCGGCCCTGGGCGACGAGTTCTACCGCAAATACGGGTATATACCGGCCCGGGGCGGCGTCTTCACCCTGATCTCCTCCATGTTCCTCCACGGCGGCTTTCTTCATCTGCTGTTCAACATGCTCTTTCTATGGTTGTGCGGCGGCAACATCGAGGACCTTTGGGGCCGGATCGTTTTCCCGATTTTCTACCTGACGGGCGGCGTTGCCGCGACCCTCATGCATGCCGGGATGTTCCCCGGGAGCCATGTGCCCCTGGTCGGCGCGTCGGGGGCCATCGCCGCCCTCATGGGCGCCTTCATGATCCGGCTGTACAACACCCGGATCTATTTCTGGTATTTCTTCTTTTTCGGATTCCGGATGAAAAGCGGCACGTTCAAGGCCCCGGCCTACGCGATGCTGCCGCTCTGGCTCCTCCAGCAACTCTTCGAAGCCTACAAGGGCGCGCATATGGCCTCGGGGGGCGGGGGCGTGGCGTTCTGGGCCCACATCGGGGGCTTCCTGTTCGGCGCCGCCATCGCCCTGATCTTCAAATTTACCGGGTTCGAGGAAAACGTCCTGGCGCCGGCCCTGGATCGGAAAACGGATCTGGTGGACGGTAACTATGCGTCCGGATCCCGGAAGCTCCAAGAGGGAGACCTGGACGGCGCCGTGATGGATCTCCGAAAGGCGCTTCTGAAAAATCCGGACCACGCCCTGGCCCACGGCGACCTGAGCATGGCCTATTTCCAGCAGGGCAAAGATCGGGCGGGGATGCTGGAGCTGGGCCGGGCCGTCCGTCTCCACCTGTCCCGGGACGATGCCGAAAGCGCCATCGAAACCTATCTGGAAATCGCGGATCGGAATCCCCCGGCGGTGCTGGAGCCGGACCGGCAGCTTGAAATCGCGCGGCTGATGGAACGTTCGGAGATGTTCGACGAAGCCGCCGGCGCCTATCGCCGGCTCATGGCGGATCTCCGCGGCCGGAAGGCGGAAGGGGATGATCCGGAGAAGCGAACCCAATTCGACAAATGGTTTAAAGAGGCCCAGAAGGCGGTCGGGCGACTCAAAGGCCGGTCCCGGACGATCGCTCCAAAAGCGAACGGGAAGGATGAAACGGGGATCGCCGCTCCCCCGGAGGTCTCTGCGCCGCCCAAACCGACCGCCCCGGCGATCCCCCTGGCCAGGCGGCTCAAGGTCATCAAGGACACCGGCGCGCCGCCCCGATACGACGTGAAGTCGGTGGCCCCCCGCGAAGCCATGAAGGTGGAACCCATGGACGGGGGACTAAACCTCTACCGTCCCGGGGAAGCGCCGCCGCGGTTCGAGGAGATCTATGCCATCTGGGTGTCGCAGCTGGCCGCCATGACCTCCGGCAAGGTGTTCGCGGACCTGTTTCTGGCGGGAAAATCCCGCCCCTACCGGCTCCACAGCCAGCAAATCGCATACGGAAAGTTTTTGAACAAGCCCACGTCCAGTTCTTTTACCAACTTCCGCCAGTTCATTCTCCACCTCGTTTCCCAAATCGATTCGGTCTATGTGGACAAGGGGACCCTGTCGTTCCTGAAAACCGGCGGTCCGGCGGTCTACCCTAACCAGGACGAACTGTCGCTGCAACAAAAGACCTTTTGGCGACAGGCCATGGGCGAGGTGCGGCGCCGGTGCGGCAACTGCTCTGAAATTTACTGGATCGACGGCCGGAGGGTGCCGGCCGCCGGCGCCAAATCCAAATGCAAAAAATGCGGGCAACCGCTCAACGTGTGCCGTCCGGCGACGGCCTGACCACCTCCGGGACGGCGCGAGACCCCATGGAAAGGGAGACATGGAAACGGATTTCAAGGACAAGAAAAACCTGGATATCGGCGTCATATCCGACACCCACGGCCTGCTCCGCCCCGGCATCGCCAGGGAGTTCAAAGGGGTGGATCTGATCCTCCATGCGGGGGACTCGGAACTGCCCGGCATCCTGGAATCACTCGGGGAAATCGCCCCGGTGGTGGGAATCCGGGGGAACATGGACCAGGGAAAATGGGCTGAAGACACGCCGCTGACCGAAGTGGTGGAGGCGGGGGACCACTGGATCTACATGGTCCACAGCCTGGACTGGATGGACCTGGACCCCGCCGGCGCCGGCATGAGCGCCGTGGTCTCCGGCCACACCCACATGCCCCGCGTCCAGCGGAAAAACGGGGTCTTTTTTATCAATCCCGGCAGCGCCGGCCCCCGGCGGCAGGTCAAACCGATCTCCGTGGCCCTGCTTCACATCCGGGGGAAGGATCTGGACGCCGAGATCGTTTATCTCGACGAGTAGGGGCTGAATGAAACTATGCATATGGAAGGGACATCCGCCTTGAAATCATTGCTGAGTCCAAAAAACGATTTCGTCTTCAAGAAGCTGTTCACAAAAGATGTTGAAATTCTAAAAAATCTTGTCAATTGCGTACTGGCGCGATCGCGTCAGGGGCCTGTGGTTTCCATCGACGTCAAAAATTCGGACATTTTGCCGGATGAACTCGATCGGAAATTTATCATACTGGATATCCGCGCGGTTGACGGATCGGGCCATGAATATGATATTGAAATGCAGGTCCGGAAGTACGACAATTATCCCAAGAGGACCCTTTACTATCTTTGCAGAATGTACGGCGATCAGTTAAAGTCAGGTGAAGATTATACGGCGCTTCACCCGGTCATCGGCATCCATTTTCTGGATTACGCGCCGTTTCCAGCTTCCTCCGATTTCCACTATCGATTTGTGCTCAGAGATATTCGCCACCCGGATTTGACGTTGAATGACGATCTGTCGCTCCACATTTTCGAATTGCCGACCATAGAAAAACACGTTCGGAGAGACGCAGCGGATAATCTCTTGGAGTGGCTGTATTTTTTCAATAATGCCCATGAACAGGGAGGCGATGCCATGGAGAAACAATACCACAACCCAATGATCCATAAGGCGCTCGATGCCCTCAAATCCTTGAGCGCGGATGAACGGACACGGGAACTGGCCGAAAGAAGAGAAAAGGCATTGAAAGACGAAGCTATGTTCCTGAACGAAGCTAAAAAGCATGGCCGGGAGGAAGGCAGGGAAGAGGGCAGAAAAGAAGGAAAACGGCAGACCGCCCTTCGGCTGCTCCAAATGGGGCTGTTGTCCGTCGATCAGATCGCCGATGCGACCGGCCTCGATCTGCGGGAGATCGAGCAGTTAAAAACGCATGCGGCCATGGGATCGGGCGACCCTTCAAAGGCGTGATCTTCTATAAAGATTATAAATCCAGCAAGTTGTGGAGTTTCCCGGGCAACGATTTCCCGAAAAAGCCGGCCAGATCCCGTGCGCACCCGCACAGGCACGCCAGATCAATGCCGGTCTCGATCCCCATGGAAGCGAGCAGGTAGGCCGCGTCTTCGGTGGCGATGTTGCCGGCGGCTCCGGGTACGAAGGGACATCCGCCCATCCCGCCCACCGAGGCATCGAAGCGGGTTGCCCCGTACCCGAGGGCCGTGGTCAGGTTGGCCAGTCCCAGACCGCGGGTGTCGTGAAGATGAAGACCCACCGGCGTCTCACCGGCCAGCGGCATCAACCTTTCCAGCAATTCGGCCACCGATCGGGGGTTCCCCATCCCCGTGGTGTCGGCGATGGACAGATAATCGACGCCGACCGACAGAAACCCTTCGGCCATTTCCAGCACCCGTTCCGGCGGAATCCGGCCTTCGTAGGCGCAGCCCAGGGCGCACTGGACTCCAGCCGTGACGCCCATGTGGCGTTCGGCGGCCATCCGGATCATCCGTTGCCCCCGCCGGAGGGCATCCGACAATGGCAGCCCGGCGTTCCGCCGGGAGTGCGAGTCGCTGGCCGACACCGAGATTTCGACGTGGGCCAGACCGGCGGCATGGGCCCGTTCCACCCCCTTTTCGTTCAGGGCCAGGGCCGTGTAAGCGACGCCGTCATGGCGGGGCAACCCCTGAACCAATGCTTCGGCGTCGGCCATCTGGGGCACTTTTTCCGGGTGGACGAAAGCGGCGACCTGGATCCACCGAAGCCCGGCGGCGATGAGGTCCTCGATGAACCGGATTTTCCGGTCGGTGGGGATGATCGTCTTTTCAAACTGGAATCCGTCCCGGGGTCCCACTTCCACCAGGGTGACGCGCTTCGGGAATGGGGTGTCTTTTTTCATGAAAAATCCTTGACGCCGCATGGATCGGCCATGTAGATAAATCGGTTTTGACAGCCGCGGCCATCGGCCGAACCTTACCACAGGCGAAAAGGAAAAGTACAGATGAAAGGCGCCCTCCAAGACTGTCTGGTGCTGGATCTCTCCCGGCTGCTGCCGGGGCCCTATTGCTCCATGATCCTGGCGGATCACGGCGCCCGGGTGATCGCCATCGAGGACCGGCGGTTCGGGAAAGAATCCCTGCCGGTGATCGAAGGCATCAACCGGAACAAGGAACACATGACCCTCAATCTTAAGTCCGACAAAGGAAAGGCGATTTTTTTCGATCTGGCCCGCCGGGCCGACGTGATCCTGGAGGGGTTCCGTCCCGGGGTGACGGCGCGGCTGGGCGTGGATTACGCGTCCGTCAAGGCGGTCAATCCCCGCATCGTCTACTGCTCCCTGACCGGATACGGCCAGACCGGACCCCTGCGGGACCTGGCCGGCCACGACATCAATTTCACCGGATACGGCGGGGCCCTCTCCCTCATCGGACCGGCGGACGGGCCGCCCTGCATTCCCGGCGTCCAGCTGGGCGACCTCTCCGGGGCCCTTTACGCGGCCATCGGCATCCTCATGGCGCTTCATGCGCGGGAGCGGACCGGCGAGGGGCAGTACATCGACGTGGCCATGACCGACAGCGTCACCGCCCTGCTCCCCTATGCGGCGGGAATGTTCTGGCGCACCGGCCGGCCGCCGAAACGGGGCGACTCCGACTGGTCCCACCGCTTCGCCTACTACAACATCTTCGAAACCCGGGACGGCCAACACCTCGCCATGGCGCCGCTGGAGCCCCGGTTCTGGAAAACGGTGTGCGAATGGTTCGGCCGGCCCGATTTCATCCCCTCGCAGCACGACCCGTCCCGGCAGGCGGAGATGATCGGGTTTTTCCGGAACGCGTTTCTGGAGAAAGACCTGGCCGAGTGGACGGCGATCTTCACCGAACTGGACGTCTGCATCGGCGAGGTGTCGGAGGTGGACGCCGTCCTCCGGGGGGAAAACGCCAGGGCCCGGGAGATGGTGGTCCATCTGGAGGGCGAGGACGGCGCGGCCATGCCCTTTCTGGGGACCCCCGTCAAGCTGGACCGGACCCCGGGCGGCGTCCGCACCCCGCCGCCGGCGTTCGGCCGGGACACGGCGGCGGTGCTCCGGGAACTGGGGTACGGCGAGAACGACATCGCGGCGCTGTCCGACGAGGGCGCGGTCTGATGGCCGGCGACGGGAGACCGCTCCGCATCGGCCTCGTCAGCTACCGGAGCAACCCTCATTGCGGCGGTCAGGGGGTTTATGTCCGGAACCTGAGCCGGGCCCTGACGGATCTGGGACACCGGGTAACGGTGATCACCGGGCCGCCGGCGCCCCTCCTCGACGACGACATCCCCGTCGTCAGGATTCCCTGCCTCGATCTGTACAATCCGGAAGATCCGTTCCGGGTCCCCTCCATCCGGGAACTGTCGGACCCCGTCAACTTCCTGGAGTGGGCCGGGGTCTCCACCCAGGGGTTTCCGGAACCCTTCACCTTCGGCCTCCGGCTCTATCGATACCTGAAAGGGCGGCTGGCGGACTTCGACATCCTCCACGACAACCAGAGCCTCTCCTACGGGATCTGGGGCCTGAGCCTCCGCGCCCCCACCGTCGCCACCATTCACCATCCCATCACCCGGGACCGGGACATCGCCGTCCGCGCGGAATCCGCCCCCTGGCGGAAGCTGAAGCAGCGCCGGTGGTTTTCCTTCATCGCCATGCAGCAGCGGGTGGCCCGGACCCTGGGCCGCATCCTGACGGTCTCCCGGCGCGCCGCCGCGGACATCGCCCGGGATTTCCGCATACCGGAGGACCGGTTCCGGATCATTCCCAACGGCATCGACACCGGCCTGTTCTATCCGATTCCCGGGATAGAGCGGGAGCCGGGCCGGCTCATCGTCACCAACAGCGCGGACATGCCCCTGAAGGGTCTGCGCCACCTGCTGCTGGCGGTCTATCGGCTGGCCCGGAACGGCGCCTCGCCGCCCCGGAAGGTCCGGCTGACCGTGGTGGGGATCCCCAGGAAGAACGGGGAGATCGTCCGGCTGGTGCGCCAGCTGGGCATCGGCGATTTGATCCGGTTTACCGGGCGCATCGACAACGGGGCCTTTGTCCGGGAGTACGCCCGGGCCTCGGTGGCGGTGGTGCCGTCCATGTATGAGGGGTTCGGGCTGCCGGCGGGGGAGGCCATGGCCTGCGGACTGCCGGTGGTCAGCACCAGCGCCGGCGCCCTGCCGGAGGTGGTGGGGGACGCCGGGGTCCTGACGCCGCCGGGGGATGCCGGGGCCCTGGCCCGGGCCATCGGCGGTCTGCTGGACAACCCTCATCGGGCCGCGGTCCTGGGCAGGAAGGGGTATCACCGGGTCCACGACCATTTCACCTGGCGGCGTGCGGCCGAGAAGACCGCGGCGGTCTACAGGGAGACCCTGGTCCGGTGCTGACGGTGGATTTCAGGAAAATCGACGGGTTTCCCCCGGACCGATCGGCGGATCGCCCCACGCGGGTGCTCGACATCGGCTGCGGCGGCGGACGCCATGTCTGCAAGGCGGCGGAATACCCGGGCGTTTTTGTCGTGGGGGCGGATCGGGACCCGGCGGAGGTGAAAGCGGCGCAGGGACAGTGGGCGGACCATCGGAACCTGATCGCCCGCGGCGGCGACGCCGGGATGGCGGCGGCGGACATCCGCGCCCTGCCCTTCCGCGACAACGCCTTCGATCTCACCATCTGCTCCGAAGTGCTGGAGCACATCCCCGACCACGAGGCGGCCGCCGCCGAGCTGGCGCGGGTCACCCGGCGGTCCCGCCCCCTGGTTATCAGCGTGCCGCGGTATCTGCCGGAACGGATCTGCTGGGCCCTCTCGAACGACTACCACGCCAACCCGGGGGGGCACATCCGCATCTACACCCGGAAGCGGCTGGGCCGTCTTTTGGAAACAGCCGGTCTCGTCCCCTGGTCCCGCCACTGGGCCCACGCGCTCCATTCGCCGTACTGGTGGTTGATCTGTCTGGTGGGGAAGGACGGCAAGGGGTGGGGAAAAAGGGCGATCGATCTCTACCACCGGTTCCTGGTCTGGGATCTCATGACCCGGCCCCGGCTCGTCCGGCGGCTGGAATGGCTGCTCAATCCCCTGCTGGGGAAAAGCCTCGTCGTCTATTGCCGCAAGGCCCAGCGGCCTGGAGGAACCCGGCGTCGAACGGCGTCATTCCTCCCCGGCGGGTTCGTATAGGAAGGCATCCAGGTCTTCCGTCCCCTGGGCCGAAAGCCGGGTCACCTCGGCGTTGAGGATGCCGCCGGGCTCCACGATCAGGTCCCGGCAGATCACCTTGCCCTGGCAGGCGCCGGTGGGCAGGATGGTCAGTTCGCGCATGGCCCGGACCTTTCCTTCGAAACGGCCGCCGATGGCGACGCTGCCCGCCTTGACGTCCGCATAGACCTCGCCCCCCTCTCCGATGACGATGGTCTCCCCCGACAGACGCCCCTTGAACTCCCCCCGGATGATCAACCGTCCCCGGAAGGAAAGCGTCCCGTCCATGGTCAGGCCGGCGTCGAGTATCGATATGCTGTCTTTGGGTTTTGCCATGTGATCCTCCGGGCGGTCTCAGGGACGACCGTTACGGGTTGGTGTCGATCCGGACGGGGAAATCCTCTTCCATCAGAAGCTTTCCCTCGTCGTTGAAAACGAAGACGGTGGCGGTCCTGAACCGTTCCGGCCGGGTTTCGCCGCCGGCGGTGAACCGGATCCGCTTGAAGTTGGTGATGGAAAAGGCCTGCCCTTTTTCGTTTCCCGCGGGCCGGCCGCCGATGAGCGTTACCGGCGGCAGCGCCAGGCCGCCGCCGATGGCGCCGTCGGCTTCGGGCCGGAGGACCAGGATGACGTGCCCTTCGGCCTTCTCCACATCCGGGTCGATGTTGGTGACCTTGAACGCCACCGTGAGGGCCCCGCTCAGCTCCCCCAGGGTGGTCTCGAAATCCTCGATGCCCACCGGCGACACCAGCGGGGCCGCATCGTCGTAGGATGCCATGGGCGCGCCGACCGGCGGCGCCGGACCGGTCTCTTCGCCAGCCTCCGGTTCCGGCGCCGGCGCTGGTGAAGACCTGTCGGGCGGGGCCGTCTCCGGTTCGGGCGGGATCTCCTCCGGCGTCCCGGCGGGGGGTTCCGTCGAAGGCCGGTAGACGGCCAGGAGGGCCGACATCTCCTCTTTGTCGACGCCCATGGACGCCAGGCGCCCCTGGTAAGCGGCCACGGTTTTGCGAAGCTGTTCGTTTTCCGCCCGGGATCGATCCCAGAGAAAGAAAAACGCGGCGGCGGCGGCCAGGGATATGGCCAGCAGGACCAGCAGCAGATTCCGGATGCCTTTGTTCGGACGGGCGGTCCTGACCTCGCCGTCGTCGGAGACCATCATCAGGGTCCACTGCCGGGGCCGCTTCCGGGCCTTGGGATGCGGGGGTCGGGTTATTTTCTCTGCCATGTTTCGCGATAAATCTTCCATGCGCCCTCTTCTTCCTTTAGTACCAGCCGCTTGGTGCCCACGGTTCGGTGGCCGCTGGAGCGGTATTTCTGGAGGAACGAGGCGATCAGGTGTCCGTTTTGCCCTTTTTCAATGGAGAGGTCGCCGCGCTCCACCCGGATGTAGTCGTAGATCCGGTTGAGCCGGTCCTTGTATTTGAGATAGGCCGCCTTGTTCTTGCCGTTGGATTTGAAATCGTCCGCGTAGAAGCTGCCGTAGGCCTGGATATCCTGGTCGGACCAGGCCTGGAGCCATTTGTCCACCATCCGGACGACCCGGGGGGATTTCGCCGCCACCGCGGCGTCCAGAGCCCTGGTCCGTTCCACCATGGAAAGGGCGGCGATGAGGGGATTGTCGCCCCGCCGGCCGGCCAGTCGTTCGGACAATTTCTGGTAGGCGTCGCCGATGATGGCGAACCGCTTGTCTTCATAGGTCATGAAGAATTTTCGGGCCCCGATGCGCCACGCCTTGCCCGGTTCGTCCCCGGTGTCCAGGAACTCGTCGAAGAGCGCCACGTAGATGTCGTCGGTTCGGAAAATCGATACGTTCCGGATCTCCACATCGGGCGTCGCGCCCTTGGCCTTGTATTTTTCCCGGTAGCGACGCCAGGTGTTCCACCACGCGATGTCGGGCAGATAGGACGGTCCGTAGTGGGCCAGGTAGGCGTGGTACGGGCCGGTCTCCAGGGCCGTCTCCCAGTCCTTCAGAAAACCGGTCACGGCCTGCGCGGCGATGCGGTTGAGTTCCGGGTCGCCGTAGGAGAGCGCATCCACCACGATGATGGGGGTGCGGTGGAGGGCGATGTAAGGTTCCACCTTCAGGAGGTCTTTGTTCTTCAGGACGATGCAGCCGTTGGAGTCCCGGGGCATCAGGGGCTTGTTGGTGCCGTGGAGCCAGATGGCGCTGCCGGTGAACCCGGCGATCCGGTCCAGGAGATTGGGGTAGTCGGTGGGAAAGGCCTTGACGCCGTAAATGGGGGACAGTTCCTTGTCTTCGTGTTCGTCATTGAAAAAATAGATGCCTTCGGGGGTCTTGCTGTCCCCCTTTCTCCGCTTGGGGCCGTCGGCCTTGCCGGTGGAGCACTCGGTCTCGAAGACTTTCTCGTATGCGCCGTCGTAGGCATAGATAAAAAGGCGCTGGGTGGACTTCTCCACGATCACGGCATAGGCGGCCTCGCCGCCGGGAGACGCCATTTGGATGAGGACGTCGGGGCCGGCCGGGGGTTCGGGCGTCGTTTCCGCCGGGGCGTCGCCCGCTCTCCGGGACCGCGCGGCGTCGGCGTCGGATGGGGTTGAACCGGTTGGGGTCGCCATGGCGGGCGCGACAGCGGCAAAAACGACGATCAATAAAATCAGGATCCACCATCGCTTCGGCTGGATCATGGAACGGTGCTCCTTTCGGTTAGGGTGAGGCTCAGGGATTCGCCTTCCGCCGCGTCGAAATGCCGGCGGGCGCTTCCCTGGTTCACCGCGATCTCCAGATAGTCGCGGCTGCCGACGATCATCAACGGTTCGCCGGTTCCGGCGCTGGCGTAGGTGTTCGACAGGCCGTGGATCCGATGCCCTTTGATCGCGGCCGACACGTTTTCGGGGCGGGTCGCCCCCACGAAACCGGCCAGGGTATCGGCGTCGATGTCGGTGGTGAGGTTGCCGAACCGGTCCACCATGGTGACGGTTCCCGTCAGGGTCCGGTCGTCGATCTTTTGGGGTTCCGGCAGCGACAGCCGGACCGTTTCTCCGGGATCGAC
>CAZZBE010000013.1:0-12106 GCA_964652715.1 uncultured Desulfobacteraceae bacterium | reverse complement strand
CGTCGATCTTTTGGGGTTCCGGCAGCGACAGCCGGACCGTTTCTCCGGGATCGACCGCCGGGCCGATGCGGCCGATGTCCACCCCCTTGGAGACCCAGGCGGCCACGGGCGAAAAAACGTCCCGGCCGTGGAAGGTCTGGCTCACGGTTTCCTGGAAATATGCCGGATTCTCCACCGATACGATCCGCCGGACCGGTTCGCGCTCCATGACCGCGGTCAGCACCCCGTTGTCCGGCGCGATGAAGGTGTGGACGTCGGTTTCCACGGCCAGGATGCGGCGGTCCGTCCCCACGCCGGGGTCCACCACCACGACATGGACGGTGTCCCTGGGGAAAAACCGGTAGAAGGCGGCCAGGGCGTGGGCCGCGTAGCGCACGTCGTGGGCCGGCAGTTCGTGGGTGACGTCCACGATGGCCACCGACGGGTAGATGGTCAGGATCACGCCCTTCATGGCCCCCACGTATTCATCGACGGCGCCGAAATCCGTTGAAAGTGTTATCACCGGCATAGCGTCTCCTTGTCAGGCGCGACGGTTGATGCGTTTATTCGTTGCGAGTTGCTCTAAATGGTCATAGGCCGCCGAGGAAGCCTTCCGCCCGGACGAGGTCCGGACGAGAAACCCGATCTTTAGCAGATAGGGCTCCACCACGTCAACCAGCGTGTCGGTTTCCTCCTGGAGGGTGGCGGCGATGGCCTCGATCCCCACCGGACCGCCGTCGTAAAAGTCGATGATGGTGGCCAGATATCGCCGGTCCAGGTCCGTCAGTCCCCGCTCGTCGATCCCTTCCAAAGACAGCGCCGCCCGGACCGTCTCCCGGTTCACCCGGCCGTCGGCCCGCACCTGGGCGTAGTCCCGCACCCGTTTGAGGAGGCGGTTGACGATGCGCGGGGTCCCCCGGGACCGCCGGGCCAGCTCCCCGGCCCCCTCGGGTTCGATGGCGATCTGCAGGAGGGCCGCGGAGCGGGTGACGATTTTGACCAGATCCGCCTCTTCGTAGAAGTGGAGGCTCCGGAAGATGCCGAACCGGTCCCGGAGCGGGGCCGACAGGGACCCCACCCGGGTGGTGGCGCCCACCAGGGTGAAGGGCTTGAGGCGGTACCGGTGGCTCCGGGCGTGGATCCCTTTGTCGAAGACGAAATCCACTGCGAAATCCTCCATGGCCGGGTAGAGGAATTCCTCCACGGTCCGGGGGGTCCGGTGGATCTCGTCCACGAACAGGACGTCCCCCTCCTCCAGATGGGTGAGGATGCCGATGAGGTCGCCCCCCTTTTCCAGGGCCGGTCCGGCGGTCACCGTCAGCCGGCCGCCCATCTCCGCGGCGATGATGTGGGCCAGGGTCGTCTTGCCCAGGCCGGGAGGGCCGTGGAAGATGACGTGGTCCAGGGGCTCGTTCCGTTTCCGGGCCGCCTGGATGGCGATGGAGAGCGTCTCCACGGTCTCTCCCTGGCCCACGTAATCGGTCATGGACCGGGGCCGGAGGGAGAGGATCTCGGGCGCCGTGTCGGCCGGGAGGGCTTCGCCGGAGATCAAGTCCTGGCGCTGACCGGAATCGTATGTGAGGATGCTGTCGGACATGGGGTATGGGGGCTACATCCGGGCCAGGATGTCGTCCAGAAGGGCCCCCGGATCGGCGGCATCCGGGTTGCGGGCCAGGGCCGCGTCGATGCGGCGTCTGGCGTCGGCCGGCTTCTGGCCCAGCTGCTCCACCAGCACGCCCAGGACCTGGGCCGAGATCTCTTCAGGAGCGGCGACGGTCTCGCCGGCCGGATGGGCGAACCCGTCCATGGCGCCCCCCAGGGTGGCGACGATCTTCTGGGCGGTGCGCTTGCCGATCCCCTTGAGCTGGGAGAGCTGTCGGATGTCGCCGGCCTCGATGGCGGCGGCGATGTCGGTCACGGGCCGCTCCAGGGCCTTGACCGCCTTGAGGGGGCCGACGTCGGCCACGGAGATGAACCGCTGGAAAAACTCCTTTTCGGATTCGCGATGGAACCCGATGAGCACCGGCTTGGGCTGGCGTTCGCTCTGCTGGTGGTAGATGAACAGCGTCAGGTCCTCCCCCTCGGCTTTCTCCTTCAATCGCTCCACCATGAAGCCGGGCAGCATCACTTCATAGCCGACGCCATGGGTGAGCAGCAGCACCCGGTCCCCGGCTTTTTTCAGTATCGTTCCCTGGAGATAGGCGATCATGAAACGGGCTGGAATGACCTTTGGCCGGCCCGGGCGGCATCCGCCGGGAGCGGATCGGCGTACCGGAACAGGCCGATAAGGGCCAGGGCCAGGGCGTCCGACGCATGGGACGGGGCGATGGGCCTGTCCAGTTCCAGGAGCCGCCGGACCGACCGTTCCAACTGCCCCTTGCTGGCGTTGCCGTTGCCCGTGAGCACCTTCTTGGCCTCCCGCACCGGGACCTCCACCACCGGAATCCGCTGCCGGCGGGCGGCCAGGAGGATGACGCCGGTTACCTTGCCCAGGGTGATCCCCGATTTGGGGTACCGCTGGAGGGAGAAGATGTCCTCCACCACCATCAGCCCCGGCCGTTCTTCGCTCAGGAGGGCCGAGAGCCGGGAGTGGATCCGGTCGAGCCGGTCGGGGAGCGGGGTCCGGGCCGGGGTGTGGATGCCGCCGTAGGCGAACCCGGCCACCTCCAGGGCCCGGCCCGTCACCACCCCCACCCCGGTATCGGCCAGCCCCGGGTCAATGCCGACGATCTTTACCACGCGTTGAGCTTGTTCCGGGCGATGTTGGCCTCGCTGGAGGACGGATACTGGTGGATCAGGGCTTCCAGAATCCGGCGGGCGTTGGCCTTGTCGCCCAGCATGTAGAAGGCGAGCCCCTGTTTCAGCAGCGAGGCACGGATCTTGTTGCCGTTGGGGTACTGCTCAATGACGTTCTGGTAGGCCAGGATCGCCTCCTCGTACTTCTGCTCCCGGTAATGGGTTTCGCCGATCCAGAACTGGGCGTTGTCCGCATGGGGGGACCGGGGGGCGGCCTGGATCAACTCCTGGAACGCCCGCCGGGCCGCGACATAGTCGCCCCGGTCGAAAAGCCCTTTGGCCATGGCGTATTGGCCGTCGATGGACCGGGGCCGCTCCGCCGGCCGACGGGGCCGGCCGCCGTCGGCGTCCACCGGCGGCGGCACGGACTCCCGGGTCGGATAGCGGAGGCCGGGTTCCCGCTCCCGCTCCGTCTCGGGCTCGGGGGCTTCGGTCATCTCCGGTTCGCGGCGCGGCGCCATCTCCGGTATGCCGGGGGACCCCGCCGCCGGGCGGTCCAGGTTGATGTAGCGCTCCAGCCGGTCGATGCGGGCGTCCATGCCTTCCATGTCGGTCCGAAGTCCATGGGCCGTCTCCTCGATCCGCCCGTTGAGGCGCTGGATGTCCTCCCTGAACCGCTCCAATGTCGCCCGGAGGCTGGCGGACTGGCCCCGGATGTCCATCTCCTCGGCTTCCCGGGTCTTTTTGAACTCCCCCAGCCGGGAGAGGATCCGTTCTTTTTCCCGCTGAAGAACCCGGTTCCGCTGTTCCAGCTCCGCGCTCCGCCGTTCCAGGCCCACCAACCGATCGTTGAGGGCCATCACGTCGCCCCGGGTGGCGCAGCCGACGCCCGTCAGCAGAAAAACCGCCAGGACAAGCAAGTGCCGTTTCATCATCACGTTTTTTCCTTACCCATTACCCATTACCCATTACCATTGCCTCTTATTCAATCACGAAATGCGCCCGCCGGTTCCGGGCCCAGGCATCTTCGGTCTTCCGGGGGTCGGCGGGCCGTTCCTCGCCGTAGCTGATGGTCACCAGGCGCGAAGGGGAGACGCCCAGGTTGACCATGTAGGCCTTGGCGCTCTCGGCCCGGCGGTCGCCCAGGGCGAGGTTGTATTCGCTGGTGCCCCGCTCGTCGCAGTGGCCTTCGACCACGGCCGACACCGTGGGGTACTGCTTC
Source organism: uncultured Desulfobacteraceae bacterium (assembly GCA_964652715.1). GTDB lineage: Bacteria > Desulfobacterota > Desulfobacteria > Desulfobacterales > JAABSP01 > JAABTD01. The sequence goes on along the minus strand of CAZZBE010000013.1, from coordinate 8,169 downwards.
ATCCAGCGGGCCTTTTCCCGGAGCTTTTCCTGGGCCGTCCGGGAGAGGGCGGCGCTGTCGTAGGCGAAGTAGATGTCCTCGTTTTCGAATTCGCTCCGGGCGGCCATCATCTCCCGCTGGGTCGCCTCGTCGCGGTAGGTTCCCTCCCGTATGCCTTCATCCTCCACCGTGGAGCGATACGTATCCTCTTCGTACTCGTACCGGCCGGTGCGGCCCGTGATGCCGGCGTCCTCCGGCCCGGGGCCTTCCTCGTAGGCCGGTCCCCGCTCGGGCGTCACCGTCTTTTTGGCGCAGGATGCGGAAAAAAAAACCAGGGAAACCACCGCCAGGGCCATCGGGATGCACAACGCTTTTCGCATGTCTCCTCCTTTTCACATTAAATTCGGTTAGTTGCGCGACAATCGCGGCGACCACTTGGGGCTCGTCTGTTCCCCCCGCAGGGAGAGCAGGCGTCGCTGATCCGTGCCGTAGGCGGTCATGACATAGATTCGGGAAGGACCTTCCCGGGTGGAGCTGAAAACGATCATGCTGCCGTCCGGCGACCAGTCGGGGGATTCGTTTCGTCCGGCTCCCCGGGTCAGCTGGCGGGGCCGCCGGCCCTCCGGATCAATGACGTAAATGTTGATTTCCCCGCCCTCCATGGAGGAATAGGCGATGAGATCCCCCCGGGGCGACCAGCTCGGCTGGGTGTTGTACCCGCCCTGGAAGGTCAGGCGGCGGACCTGGCCGCCGCCCATGTCCCGGATGTAGACCTGGGGGCTGCCGCTCCGGTCCGACACAAAGGCCATGGATGCGCCGTCGGGGGAAAAGGCGGGGGAGGTGTCGATGCCCCGGTGATCGGTGAGGTTCCGGGTCACGTTCCCTCCGGGCGAGACCAGATGAATCTCCTGGTCCCCGGTGAAAGAGAAGGTGGCGGCCAGCTGGTTCTTGCCGGGAACCCATGCCGGGGTGGTGTTGAGGCGTTCTTTGGAGACGACCACGATCTCCTGGCCCGTCAGGGGGCGGATGAAAAGGTCCGGACCGCCCCTGGCATAGGAGGTGTAGGCGATCTTCCTGGCGTCGGAGGACCAGGCCGGAAACAGGGTGATGCTGTTATGGCGGGTGAACCGCTCGGCGTCCTCGCCGTCGAAGTCGCTGATGTAGATCTCCTTGTTTCCTGTGCCGTTGGAGATGAAGGCGATGCGGCTGTCGAAATAGCCCCACTCGCCGGTCAGGCCGTGGATGATCTCGTTGCAAAACCGACGGATCATCTTCTGCTGGTCCTTGGGCCACCCCTTGTACCGCTTTCCCACCAGCTGTTCGCCCTTGACCGCGTCGAAGAGGCGGAGTTCCATTTCGATGAGCCCCTCCTCCACCCTGACGAGGCCGGTTACCAGCAGTTCGGCGCCGATGCGGGTCCAGTCCTTGAAGGCGATCTCCCCGGCGGCGACGCCGCCCTGATTGGGACCCACCAGAAACCGGCGGCGGTCGAGGATCTGGAAATAGCCGGTGAAGTCTAAATTCTTCGCCAGTTCGTCGGCGGCGTCCCTGGTCACCTGGAGCGGCCGGCCCGAGGGGGTATGGAAGACGGGGACCGCCAGTGGGATCTTCTGGAGAGAGGGGTTGCTGATGTCCACGTAATCATGGGCCGCCCGTCCCGTGTTCGGAACCAGGAACAGGGCCGCTATTGCGATGCAGACGATGCAAATGGCGCGATGTATAGGCATAACCTCCTCGTTGCGTTGGTCAGACGGTTGATAAGCTCAGTTGAGACCGGACGGCGTAAACCGCAACCCGATGGTGTAAGTGTCGGCATGGGCCGTGTAGGCCTGGGGCAGCGGCGGCAATGGGTTCGACTTGACCACGGCGTTGTAGGCCGAGTTGTCGAAATACCGGTCCCCCGATTTCTTTTCGAACCAGATGTCCACGATCTCCCCGTCGGAACGGATCCTGATCACCAGCACCGCCTCCAGGTTGAACCGGCGGCTGGCCAGATGCTCGGAAAAGGCCCAGTTCCGGTTGATCCGGTCGGGCAATACGCTCCCGGCGTAGGAGGTGATGGCCGCCTTGGCCTGAAGGCCCAGGGTTCCGCCGCCGGCCGATCCGTCGCCGGTTCCGCCGCTTCCGGTCCGCCGGGGCGGGGCCGGTTCTTCGGGCGGGGCTTCCGGCGCCACCCGGTACCGTCCTTCAGTTCGGCGGGCGATCTTTTTCTGAATTTCGGCGATGGCCTGTTTGACGGAATCCTGATCCGCCGCCGGCGCTTCCATCGCTTCAGGCGGCGCCGAGGGTTTGGTGAATTTGGGCGCCTTGACCGGAACGGGCGCCGGTTTTTCCGGGGGCGTTTCAGGCTTGGGCGGCGGCGCTGTCTTCTCTTCTTTCGGCGTTTCCGGCGGCGGTTCTTTAGGCTCCTTGGGGTCGATCACCACCTGCTCCCGGGCCGGCGCCGGCGGCGTCGGAAGCGCGGGTTCCGGGCTGGGCGTTTCGGGTTCGGGGGGTGTTTCGGGTTTCGGCTCCGGGGGCGGGGCCGCTTGCTGGTCGATCAGCAGGGTTTCCAGCTCGGCCTGGGTCAGGGGGTCCGGTTCGTCCGCCGGGGCCGCGGGTTCCGCGACGCCCGACGGCCCCGGCCCGGGTCGGGATTCCGGCAGCGTCACCATGGTCACGTCGATCACCGAGGCGGCAAGGGGCGGCGCGGGGCTGTACTCCGAGGCAAAGATCAGCGCCACCACAAAGGAGAGGTGGACGAGGATGGACGCGGCCAGGGTGAAGAAGAACACCCGGATATCGGCGTCGTCGGAGTGAAACAGGGAGGCATGTCCCCGGTCGGCGGCGTCCATGCTACTTCAGGTCGTCCTTTTCGTCCGTTGACGACAACGGAACCGTGACCATGCCCACGTGGGCGACGCCGGCGTCCTTGATCCGGGACATCACCCGGATCACGTCGCCGTAGGGGATCCCCTCGTCGGCCCGGAGGTAGACCGGCCGGTCGGTCCGGCCCGCCGTCAGCGCCCTCACCTTGTCGCTCAGCGAGGCGAAAATGACCGGCTGTTCGTTGATAAAAATGGTCTTGTCCCTGGCGATGGTCACCATGAGCTGTTCCTCCTGGCTGGGGAGCGGCTCGGAGGTGGCCTGGGGCAGGGTCACTTCGACCCCCTGGGTCATCATGGGGGCCGTCACCATGAAGATGATCAGCAGCACCAGCATCACGTCCACGAATGGCGTGACGTTGATGTCCGACATCATTTGATCCGTGCTGGTTCCGATGGCCATTTAGCCTTTTCCTCCCTTGGTGGGGATGATGTCCCGTTCCACGATGTTGAGAAAATCGGCGGTAAAGCTCTGGAGTTCGGCCTCCACCAGCCGGATCTTCTGCATGAAATAATTGAACCCGATCACCGCCGGAATGGCAACGGCCAGACCGGCCGCCGTCGCGATCAGCGCCTCGGAAATGCCCGGCGCCACCGCCGCCAGGCTCGCCGACCCGGTGAGCCCGATGCCGTGGAAGGAGTTCATGATCCCCCAGACCGTCCCGAAAAGGCCGATAAAGGGGGTGGTATTGCCGGTGGTGGCCAGAAAGGGCACCATCTGGGTCATCCGGGTGACCTCCGTGTTGATGGCCCGCCGCAGGGACCGTTGAATGCTGTCCATCCCGGTCAGCCGGTTGTCGAGGGACCGCTGTCCGGGGCCGTCGTATCCGCCGTTCTCCTCCCGGTCCGACTGGGCCAGCTTGCGCAGTTCGAGATACCCGATGCAAAAGATCCGGGCGATGGGGCTGCCCGGGTAGTCTTCGGCCTCTTTAAAGGCCACGGAGAAATCCCGGCTCTCCCAGAAGACCTCGATGAACTCGTCCGACTCCCTGAAGGCCCGGCGCAGGTACCGCCACTTGATGAAGATGATCGCCCAGGAGGTGATGGAGAAGAAGAGGAGCAGAAAAAGGACGAACTGCACCACCGGGCCGGCGTTGAGGACCATGTGGATGATGTCGATTTGACCAGGAACCATGAAAAATCTCCCAAGCAATGAGCTGTCGAATTCGGTATCGGATCGATCGCAATGACCCCGACGCGCGTCGCCGGATGGCGGGGCTCGGTTAAGTTGATTAGAATAATCAAATGTTGGGAGAGTGTCAAGAAATTTGGTTGCTTTGAAACGTCGGCGGACCTATGATAAGCGGTTGAAAAATAAACTTGAAACTGAATCGCCTACGAAAGGATGACGGATGGACCGGATCGCGGACCTGTTGTTTGAAGCCAAGATGCTCAAAGAGATCCCCCGCTCGGGGTACCATTTCCTGGGCGCGGGAAAAGAATCGGTGGCGGAACACTCTTTTATGACGACGTTTATCGCCTACGTCATGGGCCAGACGACGCCGGAGGCGGACCGGGAGCGGCTGGCGGCCATGTGTTTGATCCACGACCTGCCCGAGGCCCGAACGGGCGACCTCAACTCTGTCCAGAAGCGGTATGTGGAAAAGGACGAAAACCGGGCCGTGGCCGACGCCCTCCGGGGGCTGCCCTTCGGCGAAGCGTTCGCCGACCTGATGGCGGAGTTCAACGACGGCGAGACCCTGGAGGCCCGGCTGGCCCACGACGCCGACCAGTTGTCCTTTGTGCTGGATCTGAAGGCTCTCTCGGATGTCGGCTATCGCCCCCCTGAAAAATGGCTGGCCCACATCGTCCGCCGGCTCAAAACCGATACGGGCCGGCGGATGTGCGACGCGATCCTGTCGGCCGAATGGGACGGCTGGTGGCTGAAGAATTATGTTGACACGCCCGAATGAAGACTCTAAATATTTTGGTTTGGTTTTTTGTATGCGGTTTTCTGAATAATCTTTATTCATCACAGGTGGAGGAAACATGAACTGGTTTACGGACACCCTGGGCACTTCCATCGGGAAAAAGCTGATGATGGCCCTCACCGGGCTGGCGTTCTGCGGCTTCCTGGCCACGCACCTGGCCGGCAACCTGACCCTGTACATCGGCCAGGAGGCATTCCTGAGCTATGCGGAGCATCTCCATTCGCTGGGGCCTCTGGTCACGCTGGCGGAATGGGGTCTGCTGACGCTGGCCATCATTCACGTCGCCACGGGGCTCACCCTCTTTTACCAGAACTGGCGGTCCCGGCCCGTGCGGTATTCCGTCAAGAAGGCCGCCGGCGGACGGACCATCGGCTCCCGGACCATGCCCTACACCGGCATCCTGTTGCTCCTGTTCGTTATCCTGCACCTGCTCAACTTCCATTTCGTGGACAAGACCGGAACCAACATCTGGAATATCGTGACGGAGACCTTCAACAGCGGCGGGTACATCTTCATCTACATCATCGCCATGATCGTGGCGGCGGTCCACGTCAGCCACGGCCTGTGGTCCGCGTTCCAGACCCTCGGCGTCGATCATCCCAAATACACGCCGTTCATCCGGGGCCTGAGCATCGTGTTCAGCGTCGTCATCGGCATCGGATTCGGGTTCATTCCGATCTTCATATCGATCAGCGTTTAAGGAGGCCAGACATGCAGCTTGACTCGAAAGTACCGGGCGGCCCGATTCAGGACAAGTGGGACAAGCACCGGTTCGATCTGAAACTGGTAAACCCCGCCAACAAGCGGAAATACAGCGTCATCGTGGTGGGAACCGGCCTCGGCGGCGGCGCGGCGGCCGCATCCCTGGCGGAACTCGGCTACAACGTGCTGAACTTCTGCATCCAGGACAGCCCCCGGCGGGCCCACTCCATCGCGGCCCAGGGCGGCATCAACGCGGCCAAGAATTACCAGAACGACGGCGACAGCATCTGGCGCCTTTTCTACGATACGGTCAAGGGCGGCGATTTCCGGGCCCGGGAGGCCAACGTCTACCGGCTGGCCCAGGTTTCCACGGAGATCATCGACCAGTGCGTGGCCCAGGGCGTGCCCTTTGCACGGGAATACGGCGGCCTGCTGGACAACCGCTCCTTCGGCGGGGCCCAGGTGTCGCGAACCTTTTACGCACGGGGCCAGACGGGCCAGCAGCTCCTGCTGGGCGCCTACGCCTCCCTCTCCCGCCAGATCGCGGCCGGCAAGGTCAAGATGTTCCCCCGCCGGGAGATGCTCGACGTGGTGACCGTCGACGAGCGGGCCCGGGGCATCGTGGTCCGGAACCTGATCACAGGCGAGATCGAGAAATACGCAGCCGACGCGGTGGTCCTGGCCACCGGCGGCTACGGCAACGTCTTTTTCCTTTCCACCAACGCCATGGCTTCCAACGTGACGGCGAGTTACCGGGCCTATAAAAAAGGGGCCTGCTTCGCCAACCCCTGCTTCACCCAGATCCATCCCACCTGCATCCCGGTCCACGGCGACTATCAGTCGAAGCTGACGCTCATGAGCGAAAGCCTGAGAAACGACGGCCGGGTCTGGGTCCCCAAAGAGCCCGGCGACAAGCGGCCGCCCAACGAAATCCCCGAATCCGAGCGGGATTACTACCTGGAGCGGAAATACCCATCCTTCGGCAATCTCGTGCCCCGGGACGTGGCCTCCCGGAACGCCAAGGAACAGTGCGACCAGGGCAAAGGGGTGGGCGAGACCGGCTACGCCGTCTACCTCGATTTCGCCGACGCCATCCAGCGGGACGGCAAGGCGGTCATCGAGAAAAAATACGGCAACCTCTTCCAGATGTACGAGAAGATCACCGCCCAGAACCCCTATGAAGTGCCCATGATGATCTACCCGGCGGTCCATTACACCATGGGCGGCCTCTGGGTCGATTACAACCTCATGTCCACCATCCCCGGCATGTACGTCCTGGGCGAAGCCAATTTCTCGGACCACGGCGCCAACCGGCTGGGCGCCTCCGCCCTGATGCAGGGGCTGGCCGACGGCTATTTCGTCATCCCCTACACCATCGGCGATTTTCTGGCCACCGCGGGCAACAGCGACGTGACGACCGACCATCCCGCCTTCACGGAATCCGAAGACGCCGTGAAAGCCCAGGCGACCCAACTCCTCTCCATCAATGGAAAACGGACCGTGGACGACTTCCACAAGGAACTCGGCCACATCATGTGGGAGTACTGCGGCATGGCCCGGAACGCCGAAGGGCTTCAGAAAGCCCAGGGGCGGATCCAGAAGCTCCGGGCCGAATTCCGGGAAAACGTCCTGGTCCCCGGCGAGGAAAAAGACCTCAACCAGAGCCTGGAGCGGGCCGGACGGGTCGCCGATTTCCTGGAGTTCGGCGAATTGATGGTCATCGACGCCCTCCATCGGAACGAATCCTGCGGCGGTCACTTCCGCGAGGAGTATCAGACCGAGGAAAACGAGGCCCAGCGGGACGACGAGAATTTCAGCTACGTCGCCGCCTGGGAGTATAAGGGAGACGAAGCGGCGCCCGAACTCCACAAGGAGCCGCTGGCGTTTGAAAACGTCAAACTGACACAAAGGAGTTACAAGTGACAAAGACCATCCATCTCACCCTCAAGGTCTGGCGTCAGAAAAATGCCAAGGACAAAGGCAAGTTCGAGACCTACCAGGCCCGCGGCATATCCACCGATATGTCGTTTCTGGAGATGCTGGACGTGGTCAACGAAGGGTTGACCGTGGACGGCAAGGAACCCATCGCCTTCGACCATGACTGCCGGGAAGGGATCTGCGGCATGTGCGGGACGGTGGTCGACGGCCGGGCCCACGGCCCGGAAAAGGGGACCACCCTGTGCCAGCTCCACATGCGCCACTTCGACGACGGCGACACCATCGCCATCGAGCCCTGGCGGGCCCGGGCGTTCAAGGTTTTAAAAGACCTGGTGGTGGACCGGAGCGCCCTGGACGGGATCATCCAGGCGGGCGGCTACATCTCCGTCAACGCCGGCGGCGCCCAGGACGCCAACAACCTCCCGGTTTCCCAGGACAAGGCCGACAAGGCCATGGACGCGGCCCAGTGCATCGGCTGCGGGGCCTGCGTGGCCTCCTGCCCCAACGCCTCGGCCATGCTCTTTACCGGGGCCAAGATCTCCCACCTGGCGCTCCTGCCCCAGGGCCGGCCCGAAGCGGCCAAACGGGCCTGGGCCATGGTCAACGCCATGGACGCCCTGGGATTCGGCAACTGCACCAACGAGCGGGAGTGCGAAGCCGAATGCCCCAAGGAGATTTCGATTGTCAACATCGCCCGGATGAACCGGGAATACTATAAAGCCGGGTTCTTTTCAGGCGAGAAAAATTAGGCGGTT
>CAZZBE010000012.1:37190-42400 GCA_964652715.1 uncultured Desulfobacteraceae bacterium | reverse complement strand
ATCCTCTACGGCATCGAACCGGACCTGACCTGCCTGGGCAAGATCATCGGCGGCGGTCTGCCCGTGGGGGCCTACGGCGGCCGGAAAGAGATCATGGAGCAGATCGCCCCCCAGGGGCCCGTCTACCAGGCGGGAACCCTTTCCGGCAATCCCCTGGCCATGGCCGCCGGCGCGGCCACCCTCAAGGAACTCAAAAAGCCCGGGTTCTACAGGCGATTGGAAGGGCTCTCCGGGGAACTGGCCGCCGGCCTGCTGAAAGCCGCCCGGGATGCCGGCATTCCGGCCGCGGGCAACCGGGTCGGGTCCATGCTGGGCTTCTTTTTCACCGACGGACCGGTCACCAATTTCGAGGAGGCCAAAACCAGCAACCTCGATCTCTTCGCCGCTTACTATAAAGGTATGCGCGACAAGGGGATCTACCTGGCCCCGTCCCAGTTCGAAGCCGGCTTTGTCTCCGCGGCTCACACCGCCGAAGCGATCGACCGGACGGTGGGCGCGGCCCGGGAGGTGCTCGACGGCCTGAAAGACCGGTTCGGCCGCAAATGACGGCGCCGTCTTACCCCCTGGATCTGACGAACAACCGGATTCCCGACGGGGTCCGCCACATCCATTTCACCGCCGTCTGCGGCACGGCCATGGGCGCCCTGGCCTGCCTGCTCAAGGACCGCGGCTTTCGGATCACCGGATCGGATGCCAACGTCTATCCTCCCATGTCCACCTTTTTGGCGGAAAAGGGGATCACGGTCATGGGAGGCTTCCGGGGGTCCAACCTCGACCCCAGGCCGGACCTGGTGGTGGTGGGCAACGTGGTGAGCCTGGGCAATCCGGAGGTGACGGCCATGTTCGACCTGGGGCTGTCCTTCGTTTCCATGCCCCAGGCCGTCAACCGGTTCGCGGCCGAGGGAAAACAGCGGCTGGTGGTGACCGGCACCCACGGCAAGACCACCACCGCCTCCCTCCTGGCCTGGATGCTCCAGGCCGCCGGGCGGGACCCGTCCTTTCTCATCGGCGGCATTCTGAAGAACTTCAACAGCTCCTACCGTTTCGGCGGCGGGGACGCCATGGTCATCGAGGGGGACGAATACGACACCGCCTTTTTCGACAAAGGCCCCAAGTTTCTCCATTATCCGCCCCACGCCGCGATTCTCACCAGCATCGAATTCGACCACGCCGACATCTTCCGGGATCTGGACCATGTCCGGACGGCCTTTTCCGATTTCCTCCGGATCATCCCGTCCGGCCGGCTCCTGGCGGTTTATGACGCCGATCCGAACATCGCCGACCTGACCCGAACCCCGACCCGCCGCCTGGAGCGGTACGGCAAAGCGGCGGAATCGGACTGGCGATTGGGCCGCGTCGCCATCGATCCGCCCCGGACCCGGTTCGAGGTCATCCGGAAAGGCCGGCCCTTCGGCCGGTTCGAGACGGCCATGACCGGCGAACACAATCTCTTAAACGCCCTCTCCTGCATCGCCGCGGCCCGCGAACTGGGCCTTTCGGCGGATGAGATCGCCCGAGGACTCGCCACCTTCAAGGGGATCAAGCGACGACAGGAGATCCGGGGCGTGCGCGACGGGATCACCGTCATGGACGATTTCGCCCACCACCCCACCGCCGTCCGGGAGACCCTCCGGGCGGTCCGGCCCTTCTATCCCGACGGCCGCCTCGTCGCCGTGTTCGAACCCAGGACGAACTCCTCCATGCGAAAGGTCTTCCAGGAGGCCTACGCCGGCGCCTTCGACGCCGCCGACCGGGTCCTCATCCGGGTCCCCTCCGCCTTCCACAAAGTGCCCGAAGCCGACCGGATATCCGTGGACGCCCTGGTCGCGGACCTCCGCCGCCGCGGCATCGACGCCCGCCTCTACCCCGACACCGACGCCATCCTCGACGCCCTGCCCCCGACCCTCCGGCCCGGAGACCTGGTGCTGATCATGTCCAACGGCGGGTTCGACAACATTCACGAGCGGCTGCTCCGGCGAATCTGATTCAGTTTTTGTCAAATCATTACAATTTACCTTGACATTCTCCCGGTCTTGTTGTTTTTCTGAGATGATATTGATATTCTCACCACCGGAAACACGGATCCAGGGAGGAAAAGCCTATGCGGACTTATCGGTTGTTTGCGGCCATCGCCTCGACCCTTTTTCTCTTGACCGCGCTGGGGTGCGCGGAGACGCCGTCCCAGGGGGCCTCCCGGTCGCCGGCGTACGCATCGACGACCGCCGCCCGATCCTCGCCGCCCCGGTCGTCGCCCCAAACAGCGCCCAAAACCCTGGCGCTGCTGCCCTTTGAGAACAATTCCGTCACCGACCCCCATAAATTCGCCCCCCTCGGTCAGGGGATCCCGGCCATGCTCACCACCGACCTGAAACGGGGCGGCCCCGGCCTCAGACTCATCGAACGGGCTGAAATCCAGAGCCTGCTAAAAGAGACCGCCTTCGGCCAGACCGGCGCCGTGGACGAATCCACGGCCGTCAAGGCCGGGAAGATCCTGGGCGCCGAGGCCATCGGGCTGGGGTCGTTCATCGTCCTGGGCGGCAAGGTCCGCATCGATACCCGGATCATCGGGGTGGAGACCAGCGAAGTGATCATGGCCGAATCCATCATGGGGGACAGCGACCGGTTCATGGAGTTGATCCAGGGGCTGGGCGACAAGATCGCGTCCGCCTTCCGGGTCAATTTCACGCCGGCGCCCGCCGGGTCCGGCGGGGACATCGGGGCCGCCCTCTATTTCTCCCAGGGCCTCGAAGCCCTGGACCGGAACGACCGGGCCGCCGCGGAACGGCTCTTCCAAAAAAGCATCGACCTGGATCCGGCCTACCGTCGGCAAGCGGCCGACGCCCTCGCGCAAACCGGTTCCGGAAGCGCGCCGACAGGAAGATCGTCGCCCGCCGCTTCCGAGACGGCGCCGGCCCCGTCGGGGGGCGACAAACGAATCGTCCAGGCGGAGGGGATCAGCTTCATCTCCCACGAAGACGCCGTCCGCCAGGCCCAGCGCGCCGCGGTGGAGCAGGCGGTGGGGGTGTTCATCCAGTCCGAAACCGAAGTCCGGAACTTCGAGGTCCAGAAGGACCGGATCTTCTCCCGCACCCAGGGCTACATCACCCGGTACCAGACCCTCAAGTCCATGGAAGCCGACGGTCAGCATATCGTCACCATCCGCGCCGAGGTCTCCCTGGACAAGATCAAGGACGACCTCATCGCCATGAAGATCCTCCTGGACAGCATGGAGCGGCCCACCCTGATGGTCCTGATCAAGGAGCAGTACCTGGGCATGCGCGATCCCGGGATGGCTTTCGCCGAAACGGAAATGACCGCCGTGTTGAAGGAAAAAGGGTTCGATCTGGTGGACAAGGGTCAACTCGCCCGGGCGAAAAAAGGGGATCAGGCCCGCCAGGCCCTGGCCGGCAACCGCCAAGCCGCCAGGCAGCTGGGCTTTTCCATGGGCGCCCAATATCTCATCCTGGGAAAAGCCGCCGTTGAAAACGCCGGCGAGGCCTACGCCGGCAGCGGACTCCACTCCCTCCAGGCCGGACTCAACCTCCGCGTGCTCCAGACCCAGACCGGCCTGATCCTGGGGTCCGTGGTCCGCAACGGCGCGGCGGCCCACGCCAGCGCGCTGAGCGGGGCCTCGCTGGCCCTCCGGGAGGCGGCGCGCAAGGCCGCCGACGACTACCTGGCGTCCGCCATCACCGACTCGTTCCAGGATTTCCTCAACAACGGGGCGCCGGTCAAGCTCCACATCGCCGGGGTCCGAAACTTCCAGGATTACCAAGCCGCGGCCGACGCCGTGGACGGCATCGACAAGGTGGTGAGCGCCCGGAAAGAGGGCTGGAACCAGGCCGGCGGGCTGCTGATCCTCGACCTGCGGTTCAGGGGAACCAGCGAGGAACTGGCGGTGCTGATCGACGGCAAAACCGTCGCCGGCCACCGGCTGGAGGTCAGCGATTTCGCGCCGGAACGGGTCAACGCTTCCCTGAACCGGCGCTGACGCCCGGCTCAGCCGCAACCCCCAACCCCTTATCGAAAAGGTGACACCATGGCATCCAAACCGTGCACCAGCCTGTTCGTGATTCTCCTTGCCGGCGTCTGCATCCTGGCGGCCTGCGCCGCCGCGCCCACCGAGCCGAGCCGGCCGGCCGCCGCGCCGCCCCAGCCCTTCGAACCGGCCATCCGGTCCCTGACCCGAATCCTGCTGGACCGGGCCCAGGCGAACTTGACCGCCCATTCCGAGGCCGGGGATCTGGTGGCCATCGAACCCTTTACCGACGCCGACAGCGCCGAAGTCCCCCAGGTCAGCCGCCGGATCGAAGCGATCATGAAGGCGGAAGCCGGGCAACGCTACGAGGGCCTTCGCATCGAACGGCTGACCACCGACACCCTCGGCGACGCCGCCTATCTCATCTCCGGCGCGATCCGGCTGGCGCCCCTGGAAGAAGGCGGCGCCGCCGAAGACCGCTACTACCAGGTGGTCTCGGAGATCCGGGATTTGGAGGAAATCCGCGTCATCGGAACCGGCGAGGCGTGGATATCCGACCGGAATCTCGATTTCGCCCCCACCGCCCTCTACCGGGACAGCCCCTTCTATTTCCGGGACGGGGACGCCGACCGCAAAGCGCCGGTCACCATGGAATCCCTTCGGACCCGCGCCATTCTGACGGAGGCGGCCACGGTCTACGAGGCGGGCGACTACGAAAACGCCCTGGATCTTTTCAGACGGGCCGAGGCGCGGCCGGACGGCAAGACCCTGAGAACCTATGCCGGGCTCTACATGGCCAACCGGAAACTGGGCCGGACCGCCGAAGCGGAGACCGCTTTCGCCCGCATTGTGGAACTGAGCGTGGAACGATACGGCCGATTGACGGTCAAGTTCCTCTTTGCCGTCAACTCCGCCGATTTCGCCGGCGACGCCGAGATGCAGGACCAATACGACCTCTGGCTCCGCCAGATCGGCCGCTACTTCCGGAATACGGAGCACTGTCTCCGGATCGTGGGCCATTGCAGCCGAACCGGTTCCGCCGAATTCAACGACCAACTCTCCCTGGCCCGGGCCCAAAACATCCAGCGGCTGCTGAAACCGAGTTTTCCCACCGTCATGGCGCGCTCCAAAGCCGTGGGCATGGGGTTCAGGGAGAACATCGTGGGCATCGGAACGGACGACGAACGGGATGCGCTGGATCGGCGGGTCGAAATCGATATCGTCCCCTGCA
>CAZZBE010000012.1:0-37090 GCA_964652715.1 uncultured Desulfobacteraceae bacterium | reverse complement strand
GACGACGAACGGGATGCGCTGGATCGGCGGGTCGAAATCGATATCGTCCCCTGCAGCACTATTCATTAACCCGGTCTACACTGACCACCTTGCATTCGCACCAGAGTGGAAAGGAGATGAGATGAAAAGAAAGCAGCGATGCCCATCGGTGGTGTTGATTTGCCTGTTGTGGTTATGTGTCGGCGTCTTTTCGACGCCGCCGGCCGGAGCAGCGACCCCGCCACCGGGCAATGATCTGGGAACGGCCCTGAAATATTATCACGACGGGGACTACGATCGGGCCTACCCTCTGTTTAAGGAACTGTCGGAACGCACCGATTCCCTGGATCTGCTTTTCTGGACCGGGGTCAGCGCCGGCCGGTCCGGCCAGTGCAAACCAGCGATTGAGAAGCTGGGGCGGGTGCTGGCGTCCCGGCCGGACATGACCCGGGCCCGCCTGGAACTCGGCATCGCCCATTACAACTGCCGGGACTACGGCGCCGCGAGAACCGCTTTCGAGTCGGTCCTGGCCGCCGATCCGCCGCCGGCAATCCAGAATGTCGCCAGCCGATACTTAAAGGAACTTGAAAAAGAAAAGCGGAAATCCTCCTGGTTTCTGCAGGTTTCCCAGGCCTACCAGTACGACGACAACATCAACAGCGGACCGGACGATCGGGATATCGACGACACACTGTTCCGGATCATTCTCGACCCTGATTCGGAGCAACAGGAAAGCAGCAACTGGGTGACGGATTTCCGGGCCGGGTTTCTCAACGACCTGGGCCAGCCCGACGGGTTCCTGCTCAACGGCGATGTGATGTTCCACTACGTTTACAGCTCTGAAGACACCGATTATAATTATATGAACGGCGCCGCCCGCATCGGTCCGTGGTGGAAAGGGAAACAGGATCTCATCAAAGCGCCCCTGGGATACGAACACAAGCGCTACGGCGGCGACGCCCTTTCCAACAGCTTCCTTTTCGAACCCGGATGGGAACACTATTTCACGGACCGGTTCAGCCTTGAGGGCGGGTACGCCCTGTCCGTCGAGCAATACGACCCCGCTCGATACTCCGACCGGGGCTACGACAATGCCGACCACCGATTCTCCTTCGGCCCCAACATCTACCTGGCGGACCGCCGGTACACCATTTCCGGCCGGTTCACCCACCAGATCCACGACGCCGACGAGGACATTCAGTCCTATGACGCCGAACACCTGTCCCTCTCCTTTCTGGCCCTTTTCCCCACCGAGACCGAGATGCTGCTCTTCTACCGATGGACCGACCGCTCATGGGATGCGCCTTCAACCATTTACGGAACCGAACGGGAGGATACACGCCACACCTTCGTAGGGACAGTGGCCCAGCACTTTCTGGACCATTTTTTCGCGGCGGCCGAAGTGGCCTATATCACCAACGACGGCAACGGCGATCTGTTCGATTTCGATAAAACCACCTTCACGCTGCGGGCCGGCGTCAGGTTTTAAAAAAAGGGGACATGCCATGAAACCACTAAAAGCATTTTTGACGGCCATTGGGTTGGCCCTTTGCATCGTTCTGGCGGCGCCGCCGGCGGCCCGCGGAGACACTTATGTGGTGGGCAGCGCGTCGAGAAACCTCTTGGAGGAAACGGTGAACCAGCAGCCGGACAATTACGCGGCCCTCTTCTATTTAGGCAAGGTCTATCTGAGCGAGCAGAACCGGGAAGGGGCCATTTCAGCGTGGAACCGGTATCTGGCGACGGCGCCGACCGGGGACCCGAAAACCGATGCCGTGCGGGAACGGCTGACGGTTCTCAAACTGCGACAGGCAACCCAGGACGCCCGGCGGGCTGTGCGGGACGGAGAGACCGCCGTGCCGGGTCAGGTGGAAAAAAACACTCTGGCGGTGTTCAATTTCCAGCCCACCGGCATTGAGGACGGACCGGCCCTGTCCAAGGGCTTGACGGCCATGATCATCACCGATCTGTCTCAAATCCCGCGACTTCAGGTGGTGGAGCGGGAACGGATGCAGGCCCTGCTCCAGGAGATCCGCCTGGGCCAGACCGGCATCGTGGATCGGGACACCGCCGTCAAGAGCGGGCGTCTTCTATTGGCCCGTCATCTGGTGCAGGGCGTCATCTCCCCGGAAGAAGAGAACGTGTTGGCGCTTCGGGCATCGGTCGTGGAGACCATCAACATCACGACCATGGGACGCCCCCGGACGCGGGGACCCAGGCAGGACTTTTTCGGAATGGAAAAGGAGATGGTCTTCGGCATTCTGGAAACCCTCGGCATGGTGGATCTGGCGCCCGCGGTAAAGGAGGCCGTCGAAAAGCGACATACGGAAAACATGGATGCCTTCCTCAACTACTCCCGGGGCCTTGATTTCCTGGACCGCCGCCAGTTTTCCCAGGCGCGTCAAGCCTTTCAGGAGGCCGTTAATCTGGACCCGAGATTCGATCTGGCCATTGAAGCCCTGCGCTCAACGCCGGACATGATGCCCGACATGAGCAGAGCGGAAATCGAGGCCATCGAATACACCGTGCTGGATGAAGAGGTCGACGAAGGGCTCGATGAGATTGAAACCGCCATCCACCTGGAAGAGTTGAATTTCGAACAGGTCGATACAGCCCAGGACGATGTTGTCGTTGAAGTGCTTGAGCCCCTGGAAGACTCAGGCGGTTCCATCCGCATCGAATGGTAAGATTGCCGCGAGGCAATTCAACGGAAAGAAAAGGAGATCGATATGAAGATCGCCGACGCCAATAAACGGTGTTCCAATTTTATTGTTTTTTTGATGGCTTTGTCGTTGCTGTTTTCAGGGATAGGATGCGGCGGCGGGGGCGGCGATTCATCGTCGTCCGCTTCGGTTAACGATGGCGCCGTTCCCGGCGGCGGCATTGCATTCCGCGTCCAGTGGGAAGACCCGGACGGAAATCCCAACGCCCGGGCCGAAGCCGTGGATTGCGAAAGCGCCGGGGTTTTCGAGGTAACCGCTGAAGTGTATGGATACGAAACGGACCATTCTCATTCCGACGGATCCGACACCTCGACATCCCCCGACCGAATAGAAACGGAGCCCGTTCTCGATGGATCGGAAGTCCTGCTGGCCTCGGGCGGTCCCTGGGAGTGTTCGGCTCACTCGGCCACCATCGACAATGTCCCCCCCGGACCGGAGCGCAGGGTCGTGGTTAAAGGGCTCGACTCGGAGGGCAACACACTCTACAGCGGCGAAGCCAGCGGACTTACGGTGGAGAGCGGCAGTGTGACGGACGCCGGCCTGATCGAGGTTTTTGCGATGCTTTCCATCGATTTCCGGTACCTTCAGTACCGAACCTATGCCGACAGCGCACAAAATCAATATCGCGGAGATATAGGGCTTTCCAAATCCGGCCGGCCGGTTCAGCCGAGGGATGTCCGGAAGATCGAATTGAAGGGCAGCAACGGGAACCCGGTTCCGACCCAAGCGCCCGAACTCTACCTGGGAGAATCTTTCACAGGCATATTCGATCCGGATACCGGCGAAGTCGAATTGTCGGGGCCAAACCCATCCAGCGACTATCTGATCCGGTTTCCGGAAGAACTCCTCTTCCCCGAAGGAAATTATACATGGGAGGTCACGGCCGCATCCGGCCAGGTTCTCAGGGAAACGGTGTATTTCCCCGGCAGGGTGACGGCGCCCGTTACGCCAGAGAGTTCCATGAGCCACAATTGGCTGTCGGGGGGCGACCTCCTGCTATCCTGGAGTTCCCCGGAGGGTGAATACCAGGACATCAATCTATTGCTCATGGACCAGGATTGGAACGACCTGGCCTACATCTCCCTTCCCCCGGATACGGCGGAGGCGGTGATTCCGGCGGGGGAGATCCAGAAAATAACCAACCTTCACAAGCCCATCCGCGCCAAGTGGATTGTGAGAAATCGCCTGATTACGGAAGAGAATATGAATTACGCGCGAAGCTATTCCGATACGATGGAATTTCCATGGAACAACGTGACGATCGATTTCATCGATTACTGGCCACTAGCAGTGGGCAACATGCATCTTATTTCCACTGACTTTGGAGATACGTGGAAGGGAGAAATTGTCGGCACAGAATCGATTAACGGCGTAGACGCCTATCAGGCGGCTTTTTTCGATGAAGACTATGCGGACATGACCGAAATCGACGATATGGATCTTCTTTCTTATGACAGCGCATATTTATACCTGCACGGTACAAGGCAAGTAGGTGACCCACCCTGGAATGACGACCCATTAGGGCTTTATCGATTTGATCCTCCTTTAGAAATTGATCGCTACATGTCAATCGGCGATCCAAGGACATCGACGACCATGATAGTGCGCCCTGACGGGATGCTAAGAACAAGATCTTTTACGACCGAGTTTTTAGGATTCGAGGATGTTAATACACCATACGGCTACTTTCCCGACTGTGCGAAGCTCCTGTTTTTCGATGATGTAGAGGGCGAAGAGTTAGAGGAAGAGTACAACTGGTTTGCAAAAGGCGTCGGTTCAATTCAAGAGGAATCTTATGACGGCGGTACATATGACGGCTTAGAACAACTGGAAAACGCATCCATCATTGGTAATGTAGACAACCTTTCCATCCCCTGGCCCCCCCATTTCCAATACCGCGTTTTCCCAGACAGCGTGCGAAACGGCTTCTGGGGTTTCCTTGAGATCAGAAAAAACGGCATCGGCGCCAACCAAGAGGACATCGTTGACATCAAAGTCAGGAAAAGCGATTACACCGAAGTGCCCATCGACAAGCTAACTTTCTATGACTCTTTCTCCTATGGCGCCTCCTGGAACGATTCCACGTCGGAATTCGATTTCTGGGGGCCGCGCTATGATAAAAACTGGGGCGTCACTTTTGCCGAAGGAACTGAACCTGAAGCGGGATATTATATCTGGGAAGCGCTTGCCGCCAATGCAAAAGTCGCCACGCACAATTTTTACTTCCCAGGGAAACGGGTGTTGCCAATACATGACGCAAACTTGATGAGCTATGAATGGTTGGACGACAGCAGCTTGAAGCTTCGATGGGCTAATCCCGACGGCGAATATGATCGCATCCAGATCGGCCTCTGGACCCAGGACGGCATGGACGTGTTTTATTCAACATTTGACCGAGAATATGACATCGAAGAGATCATCATCCCCGCGGACAGCATCACCGATGCCAGAAGCAAAATAGACAACTTCACATCAATGCAATGGACCATGCGGACCCGGGCGCGCACCGGAGAAGGCGTCAATTACGCCAGAGGATATTCCGACATTGTGGACATCCCCTTCCAGGAGGCCGCGCTCGTCGATCTGTGCGTCCAAGACTACAAGCTGCCGTCCCCGGAATTCTCCATCGGCATGGATACCTGCGAATCGTCGGGGGGCGCGTCGCTCAGCGCCGATACCTCTCAGTGGATTCGAATGTCCAAAGGCGGGTACGCCACAGAGGCCGATGCGCTTTCGGAACAAACTGCTGTTTCTTTGACGGTATTGCTTGACGGCGATCCTTTGCCTCAGGATGGGGAAACCCGTGTACAGTTTAACGATGCTAATGGAACCTGGGAGATCAATTCATACCATTGCACCGGGTATCTGGCTCCAGGAACCCATGCTTTGTCGGGGAGCAGCACGCATTTCAGCGAACCATATGAGACAAAAACCTGCCAGTTGACCGTCACATCTACAGGACCCTGACATCTTTTGGCGATTATTGGCGTAACAATTCGATTTTACAATAAATAAAAATGGACACCGTTTTTTGCCATAACTCGTTGAAATCAAAAGGATCGGCATGTCCATTTTTCTAAAGAGTGTAAAGGCCCTGATCTAAATAATAACCAGCCCAATATCGCGCACATCCGGGGCCGTCGAATATATCGATGGCCCCGGATCTACTTGTGATCATACCGCTTTACCCAATCCCATTCCGTATCGAGAGACAGATTTTTTACCTCTTCAATCCGCTTCATGTAGAGCGCCGACGGCCCATCCCCCGGCGCGATTTCCAGGGCGCCCTGAAATTCCCGGATCGCTTCGTCCCACCGCCGATCCCGATACGCCCGCAGCCCCGACGTGAACAGCGTCAACAACCGCTCCGCGTCGGCAAAATCCGCCAGCCGTTCCCGGTCGCCCATCAACTCATACAAGGTCACGGCCTGCTCTTTCCCCTTCACCCGCACCTTGTCCAGTTCCCGCAATAAAAACCGGTCGCCCAGTTTTCTGGCGGTGTGTTCGCTGACGATGATCTCGGTGCCGTACTCCTTGTTCAACCCCTCGAGGCGGGAGGCCAGGTTCACGCCGTCGCCGATGACCGTGTAATCCATGAAATCGTTTGACCCCAGATTGCCCACGGTCACTTCGTCGGTATTGAGCCCGACGCCCAGGCGCAATCGGTCGATGCCCGGGACCGCCGCTTCCCGGCGCATCTCCCGCAACCGCTCCAGCATCTCCAGGGCCGTCTCCGCCGCCCGGACCGGATGATTCGCCAGGGGCGCCGGCGCCCCGAAAAAGGCCATGATGGCGTCTCCCATGAGCTTATCGAGGGTGCCCCCGTGCTTGAAAACGATGGGGATCATGTTGGAGAAGAACACATTGAGCAGATCGCCGGTGGGTTTCGCGCCCAACCCTTCCGAAATGGTGGTGAAGCCCCGAAGATCCGAAAAGAGGATCGTCAGCTCCGCCCGCCGCCCCTCCAGGGTGAGATCGACGGTTCCCTTGATCAGCTCGTCCACGACCCCATGGGAGACGTATCGGCCGAACAGATCGGTGATAAAAGCGGTTTTCCGCCGGCTGAAAACTTTCTGGAGCCCCATGCCGGCCACGTACTGGAGGATCAGGACGGTCAGGAGCGGGGCCGCGTCGAGCCACAACCGGCGCTCCAGAAACAGCCAGTGGGACGCGCCCAGGACGCCGGCGACGGCCGCCGCCAGCACGAGCATCTCGACGGTCATGTGAAATTTGGGCAGGTAAAAGAGGACGCCGGCGATGCCCAGGAAAACCGTCAGAACGATGACCTGTCGGACCGAAACCCGGCGAATGAACGTGCCGCTCAGCAGCGTATCCACGCCGTGGGCGTGGCAGGCCACGCCAAGATCCTTGACCGCCAGGATGTCCTGGACCACGGCGCCGAACCGATCCTCGAAGCTTTCGTCGGGCGCCTGAAAGCGGGTGTAGGCGGTGCTGAACACATCCTTTTCCGTGGCCAGGCTGCTGCCGACGATCACCAGCTTCCCCCTGACGGCCGACGCGGGAAACCGGCCCGTCGCCGCATCCGCGAAGGAAAGGGTCGGGTACGCCGTATAATTCCCCGGAAAATTAACGATCAGTTCCGGTTGGGGCAGGCGGAGCCGGGCCTGATCCGCCCCGCCCAGCAGGAATGCTTCCCCGGAGGAAAAATCGAACTGGAAATCGAGATAGAGGAAGGTCCGGGCCAGCTCCAGGGCGAAGGAGGGGAGCAATTCCAGGCCGCCGTCGGGCAGGGGCCGGGCGTTGAGATACCGGATCCGTCTCAGGACCTCGTCCTCGTCCAGAAAAAAATCGATAAACCCGTCGCCGATCGTCATCTCCTGGAACCGGTCGATGGAGACCAGCTCGCCGCCGTGGGTGGAAGAGCCCCGGGCCAGGACGATATTGTTGCACCCGTCCATGGCCGCGGCCAGGGCCGCGTCGGCCCCGGGGTCGCTGTCCGGCGCCATGAAGATCAAGTCCAGACCGATGACTTCGGCCCCGGCCGCGCACAAATGGTTCAGGGCCGCCGCCATGTGCCGCCGGGACCAGGAGGATTTCATCCGCCCCAACTCCTCGGCGCTGGCCTTGTCCATCAGGACCAGGACGATGTCTCCGGCGGGGGTCCGCGGCCCCCGCCATTTGTAGTGGAGGTCGTAAAGGAGGTAATCGATCCGGTTGAGCAGTCCCTGGCGATAGATCAGGACCGTGGAAAGCAGGACAACCGCGGTGCAGAGGATGGTCAAAAGCACCTGATAGCGGGCCAGCCGTTCGGTGGAACCGGCGGATCCGCGGGCTTTGCCGGCGCCGATCACGGGTCGGCGGTCCGGTCCTGACGGGCCAGGGCCCGGGGCAGTTTTCCCTCGATGCCGCCGATGGGGCTGTTGACCACCACGATCACCCGACATTTTTTGAGGATCTTGGAGGCATCGTCCTCGGCCTTGATGGCCCGCGCGTCCTCCTGGCTGATCACCAGGTTGGTGTTCGTCAGACCGCCGGCCTCCTTCACCTCCTTGACCACCAGCCGCTTCCGCCGGCGTCGCCGGTCTCCTTTTTCTTCCCCGGCGAAAGCGTCGTCAGGCCGGAGCAGGTTCCAAATCATATCCAGCATCCCGTCCGGCGCCATCGCCTTGGATCGCCGGTCGTCCAGACCGCGGTCGGACACCACGTACCGCGCCATGCCCCGTTCCTGGAGAGCGGTCCGCTCCACATCATTCAAATCGTAAACGGTCTCTCCCCGCGGGGTCACGATCCTGGGAAATAAGGCCGGCGCCACATCGTCTCCCCGTGAAAGCCCCCGCCCGTCCAGCACCAGCCATGTCTCGGTTTCGGACGGAGGAGTCCGCGTTTGGTCGGCGCTCTCTTCCGGATAAACGGGCCAGGGCAGTTGCGTCGACTGGAAATGATCCAGGAGCCGGGTGGTCAATCCCTCCACCCCCTTGAGCGGCGCCTTTCGCGTCACCTCGAAATAGGGCCGGGCCGTCTCCCGGACGAATCGCCTGTCGTGTTCCTCGTACCGGATCAGCCCCCGGAGCCGCACCACCACCCGGCCGCCGCCGAAGGATTCCAGGGTGTCCCGGTCGTTCAGATTGATGCCGGCCGCCAGCTTGAGGATCGACTGGAGGGCGATGGTCTGGGCCGCCCGCAGCGCCCTGCCCTTCCGACCGCCGTTTGCCTGGAGATACCCCCGGCCCACGCCGTAGATGACCCCGTTGTCCCAGTCGATCCGGCCCGATGGATAGGACGCCACATAGGGCGAAAAGGGGTCTGCCTCGTCGGCCGCCCGGCCCGAAAACGGCGCCAACAGCACCGCCGCCATTGCCATGAAAAGGATACTGCGAATGCACGCCTTCATTGGGACGCCTCCTCGTTTTTTTATGGATGCCTGAAGGACTCCGGAAATCGCGACTATCTTTAATGATGTAGCAGAATAGAGGACGAATTTCAACCGGATAGGAGAGCTTTCGGGCCCAGGGTTGTAGATTTCGGGATTAGCCCGGAATGATAAACTCATCGCCCCGGCCTCATACCTTCAAGAAAAAAAATCGGCAATATTTCACCAAAAACCCTTGACAAAAGGATCATAAACGCGTAACTGGCTGTCATACTCTCAAAAAAATAAACGAAGGGGGATGATAAATGGGTAAGATGCTTTGGCGGGCGGCGGCGACAAGCCTTCTGGTCGCACTGACCTTCATACCGGCGGGGGCGGAAAACAGGGCGTTGCTGGTGGGCGTGGGCGAGTACCAGGAAGGCCGGGCGGATCTGCCGGGGATCGAAAAGGATCTGGAATCCATGCAGAAGGTCGCGCGGATGGCGGGGTTTCGCGACGGACAGGTCAAGATCCTGAAAAACGACCAGGCGACCCTGAGAAACATCCGGGAGGCATTCGACAAATGGCTGGTCCGGGGCGTCGGTCCCGATGACCGGGTCCTTTTTTATTTTTCAGGGCACGGGTCCCAGATCTACGATCACTCCGGAGATGAATCCGACCGGGCCGACGAAGTGCTGGTGACCCATGACATGCGGGTGGGAAGAGGCAAGCTCATCAACACCTTCGTGGACGACGATCTCAACGGCCTCCTGGCCCGGATCCCCTCGGAAGAGGTTCTGGTCTTCATCGACGCCTGCCACAGCGGCACCGCCACCAGAAGCCTGAATTTCAATCCGGGTTACACACCCAAGATGTTTTTCTACAAAGGCATGCCCATGCCGCTGGCGGGCAAGGGCAATTTTTCCGTCCAGGCCGAAAACACCGACGACGGCCGGTACGTGGCCCTGAGCGCGGCCCGGGACGATCAGGCGGCCCTGGCCACCAGCAGGGGCAGCCTGTTTACCCTGGCCGTCCTCGACGCTGTTGAACGGGCCCACAAAGAAAACCGCAACCTCACCCTCAAGACCTTGCAGGAAGAGGCCACCCAGTTCATCCATCGAAACATTTCAAATCCCCGCAGCCGGCACGACCCCCAGATCACCGGCCGCAAAGATCTGGCCCTGAAAGTGGAAATCCTCCGGCCCCCGTCGGCGGAAGCGACCCTTTGGGAGCGGCTTGAACATCTCGCCGACAAGGCGTCCCATGCGATCCCCATCCGGACCAACAAAAAGCGGTTCCGCGTGGGAGACCCGCTCGAGATCATCTGCGAGGTCACGCATGACGGGTACCTCAACATCCTGGAACTCGCCCCGGAGGATGCCCGGGCGACGGTGCTCTTTCCCAACCGATTTCATCCCGACAATTTTGTTTCCGGAAAGACGCAGATCACCATTCCAGCGCCGGACGACGATTTTACCCTCACCGCGACCACGCCGGGGAAGAGCCTGATCGTGGTGTTTCAAACCAAAGAGAAGATCAACGCCTACACCGACGGCGAGGGCCACTACACCGCGCTGTTCAAAACCATGTCCTACGCGTCCCGGGGCAGTTTCGAGGTGAGCGCCAGGGAAACGGCCCGGGCGGGAACCTATTTCGGCGCCGGAAAATTTATAACGGTGGTGGATTGACGCCCCGGACAGGGAAAGGATACACGACCATGACGGCAGGAAAACCCTTGACGGCAGGATGGATCGTCGCCCTGTTGACGGCCCTTTTGGTCGTCGTTCCGGGCTACGGCGGAACGGCTGAGCCCCCCTGGTGCATGTTCGACTTGTACGAAATGAACCGGAAGGAAGGGACGCCGAACTACATCACCGAAGATTTTCTCCTCCTGGCCCACGCCATGGCGACCCGGCGGACCGTGACCGATCTTGAAAACCTGGTGTTGAGGCCGTCCTTCGAAGCCCTGGCGACAGGAATACACCAGAGGCTGACCCAGGGTAAACCGAGCGATCCGGCCGCCCGCCTCGCCCAGGATTTCATGAGCCTGATCGTCTGCCTGCTGTCGGGCGCCGAACGACCGGCGGCCGGGGCCGCCGCCCGTCCCGATGTCGTGGCCGCCGAACTGGATCGCATCCGCAATGGCGAAGGGGTTTTCCCATCGGAACTGATGGGGCAGCCCATGGATTTCAGCCAGTTTCTCCTTCGGGGAAAATATGCTGAAAACGACACGCTGGGACGGTATTTCAGGGCCATGAAATACGCCGGCGCCGCGCTGTTTCCGGTGACGGCCAGCAAGGCCGCCGGCATTGGTACAGACGCGGCCGACCGCCTGACCCGGGCGGCGCTGACCATCGTGGAAACGATCCATGCCGACCCGGAATTGCTGGACAGGCGGGAGCGGCTGGCGGTCCGGCTGACATGGCTCTTCGGTCCCCCCGACGATCTGACCCATGTCGATTATCACGCAATCGCTCAGGAAACGGGCGACGCCCCGATCGCCGACATTCGCCGACGCCTTCTGGAACGGGCCCGACAGACGGGACGTCAGCCCCTCATCCTCTCCGGCATCGTCAGGGAATCGGGGCTCGAACCGGGCGTTACCCCCCGCGACGCCCTGACCGGCTGGCGGTTCATCCCCCAGCGCTACACGCCGGATGCGGCGGCCTTCCAGCAACTGGTTTATGACCGGGTCACGGTCTACCAGGGCCAAAAAACGCCCTTTTCCATGGCCATCATCGACGGAAAACCGGTCAAGGGGTTCCCTCTGGGCCTTGAGTTGATGGCCCTTCTCGGATCGGAAACCGCCGCCCATCGGCTGTCGGCCGCCGACGAACAGAATTACAAGGGATATGCCGGCGCCCGGATCCGTGCCGAGGCCATCCTGGAGGGCAGCATGGACATCCCCACCCTGATGTCCACCCACCTGACGATCCTCGGCGAGTGGCTCGACAGGAAAGGGGCGGAACCGAACGGACCCGACGGCGAGCGGCGTCTCAACAGCGCCCTGGCCTTCTGGACCTGGAACCGCTACATCAGCCTGCTCTACGCCAAACAATCCTACACCGTCGCGGGAAAGGGGCTGGATATGCCGGCGCCGGCCCGGGAAACCGCCTGGATCGAGCCGGCCCCGGCCCTCTACGGACGGTTGGCTGCAACCGCGGCCGCCATGAAGGACGGGTTGAGCGGGAATGCCGGAGCCGCCGACGGCATGGCGCCCATCGTTGAACGGTTGACGGCCTTCCAAACCCTGCTGGATCGCTGCCGGCGGATCGCGGAGGCCGAAACCCGGGGGACAACCCCGTCGGGCGATGACGCCGCCTTTCTGAACGATCTCGACACCGCGCTCCTGCACCTCACCGGCGAAAAGGATGCGCCCATCGTCACGGACGTCCACACCGAACCCAACGGCGGTCTGGTCCTCCAGGAGGCCGTCGGGCCGCCCCGGGTCGCTACGGTAAAACTCGGGGACGAGACCGGCCGGGGGGCGCTCTTCAGGTATTACGAGTTCAAACACCCCATGGACAGCCGGATGACCGATGCGGCCTGGCGGGAAACGGTCGTCGATCCGGAAACGTTCGCATCGATCGAGCTGTCTCCGGGCAGTTGGCGGTCAAGATGATGGAGAGACGCCTGAAACGCCGCCTCGCCGCGGCGGCCGCCGCTCTTTTCCTCCTCCCCTGCCCGGGGCTGGCCGACTGCACAACGGGTAAACACCTGTATGAAACCGCCGTTAACTTGGCGGATCTCGGCCAGCGGATCGCCCTGCTGGAACAATCCGCGGCGGAATGCCCGGATTTCAACGTCAGCTATGAACTGGGGAAAGCCCGCGAGGCGGACGGACGGCTGGCCCAGGCCGTTCCGGCCTATCGGGATGCCCGGAACCTGGCCGGTAGCGAAAAAGCCAGAGCCAGGGCATTGGCCCGACTCGGAGGGGTTTACGAAAAGATGGGCCGGGCCGGAGATGCCTACGCCTGTTTTCGCCAGTCGATCCGGCGCCATTCTTTCCCGAGCGTGGCGGCCCGGCTGAAAGAGATGGACCGTGCGCGGGCGGCCGCCGGCATGTCGAGCCAGGAGATCAAAAGCGCCCTGACGGCGGCCCGATCCAATTTCCACGCCCAGGCCTCGCTGGATTTGTACATCCACTTCGAATTCGACAGCGATCGGCTCGACGCCAGCGGAAAGGCCCAGGCCGAGGCCCTGGGCCGGGCATTAAGCGATCCGGTCTTTGCGGGCGCCGCCATCATCCTTGTGGGCCACACCGACGCCATGGGAAGCCAGGCCTACAACCAGCCCCTGTCCGAACGACGCGCCGCCGCGGTCAAATCGTATCTCGTGGAACGATTCCCCCTGCCGCCGCAACGGATCCAAGCCGTGGGACGCGGAGAAACGGACCTCCTTTACAGTGACGCCGCCGACCAGGCATTGAACCGGCGGGTGGAGATTCGGGTCGAATGAAACATTGCGCCCATTTAAACCGAGCAACCGAAGAAAAAGGAGGCATGAACATGCGTTTCAGCCGATGCCTTGCAGCGATGGTGCTGCTGTGCCTGCTGTTGATACCGGCCGTGGACGGCCGGGCCGCCAAACACGCCCTTCTCATCGGCGTGGGGGACTACCCCTATCTGCCGCCCAGCAAAAGCCTGGAGGGGCCGCCCCACGACGTGGAGACTCTGGCCGGTCTGCTCCGCACGGGTCAAGGGTTTCCGGCCGATCACATCGTCTCCCTGGTGGATGAACAGGCGACCCGAAAGGCGATCCTGTCGGCCATGGAGCGGCTGACGGACCGGGTTGAAACCGGCGATCTGGTGCTCATTTATTTCAGCGGTCACGGCACCAGTTCCCACGAGTACAAGCCATGGGGGTTCGACGCCTACACCGGCGCCCTGTTGCCCTATGACTTCAAAATGAGCGAAAACGTCGAAGAGATGATCGGCGGGTTGATCGTGGGCCGCCGGGACATCCGGCCCATTCTGGAGCGGCTGGACAGAAAATCGCCCCGGGTGCTGGCCATTTTCGACGCCTGCTATTCCGGCTTCACCATCCGCTCTTCCCGGAAGCCGACCGCCAGACCCAAATACGTTAAACTCCCGTTAAAGGACCTCATGGACGAGGCTCCGGGAAAACACGGCGAAGACACGGCCGAAAAACCCGAATACCCCTATCGGAACGTGGTCTATGTCTCGGCCTCTTCCAGCGAGGAACAGGCATGGGACATCACCCGGCGATCCATCCGGAGCGGCCAGCCGACCTTCGACGACAAACCCCATGGGGCCCTGACGGACGCCCTCCTCCGCGGGATGTCCGGAAAGGCCGACACCAACGGCGACAACGGCGTTTCCTGGAACGAACTCTACCATTACGCCAAAGGCACGGTGGCGAAAAGCTTCGCCCAGACGCCGCAACTGCTCCATGCCGAGGAAAACGCGGAGATACTGGACGCCCCCCTCTTCCGCGGCATCCGGCGGCAGGAAAAATCCGAGCCGTCGGAAGCGTCCGCGGCCAATGCCGGCCCGCTGAGGATCCGCCTGGAGCGCGTGCCCGGTCGCGTCAAAGACGCCGTGGCCGCCGTTCCGGGCCTGGCGGTGGTGGAAGACGGTCCCTTCGACATGCTGGCGACCCCCGGCGCCTTCACCAAGCGGGCGGTCCAGCGGATGGTCAACATCTATCTGGCCAACGGCGCGCTGCTGGACCGGGTCCCCCCGCGGGCCGTGGCCGATCGGCTCAGGCGGCATACCGGCGCCCGGCGGCTCATCGGTCACGCCTATCCCGATTCGGATTTCAACGTATTCGTGGAACTGACGGAGCCCAAAGGCGTGCTGCTGGAAGACGACCCGGTCGGATTCGTGGTCCGGTCCGAAGCCGACGCCCACATCCTGCTCGTCAATATCGATTCCACCGGCGGCGTCAACATCCTCTACCCCTATCTGGCGGAGGAAGTGGCGCCGATCCGGGCCGGATCGCCCCTCCGGCTGCCGGAGCTGGGGTACGTCACCCCGCCCAATTTCGGTCTCGAGCACATCAAGGCCTTTGCATTTAAACAAAAGCCCGCCGGCATCGAAGCGTTTATGGGGGAATCGTTTACCTGCGAATGCCCCATGTTCGAAAAACTCATGACCCTGATCGACGTAAACAGCGGCGAAGCGGCCCAAAACACGCTGACGATCAAAACGGCCCCAAGGTCCGATAGGGTATCGGCCGAATAACCCCACCCCAAAACGGGAGGCTACGATGAACCGATTCAACACGACATCCCATTGGTCCCGAATTTTTATCGTTTTTTTGATCGCCGTCGTCATGGCCTGCGCCGGCACGGAGGAACCCGTAAAAAAGGGGTTGCCGGAGAATGACGCGGCATCCGCCGAACTCGACTTTTTCGATTCGTCCCGGTTCGATTCGCGGCTGTCCGCATCCCTCGGCAGCGGCCGCGACGCGGTGACCACCCGGTTTGTGGGCCCGGTTACCGTCAACGAAATCCCGGAACGGATGGACAAATGGTTTTTCATGATTGAAAAATACGAGGGAACCGTGGAGCTTGAACCGACGGGCCCCGAGGCCAGAGGGTTTATCACCGACATCATCGCCCTGACCGTCGGCGCCTACAACGCCATCAAGGAAAAAATGACCTACGATCCGGCCCGGGATTACAACGCCAAAGTCCTGTACGACCCGCGGACCGGCATCATCGAGCAAGTGGTGTTTTTGAAGAAAGGCGCGAGCAGCGTCCAATAAAACTCGGTTTATCCCGAAACGGGACCGCGAATGCCATGAGCGTGGTCCCGTTTTGCCGGTCCCATCGCACCGCCCCCGCCTGTGTCCATCGCGATTGGTTCTTGCGTTCCCGCCGTGAGTTCGGTATATAAAAAGATTATTTAGCGCGTCGGCCACAGGGCCGCCGTCATCTGTTTTGTCGTCCCACCAGCCCGTAAGCGGGCTGTTTTTTTTAGATCAATGGACCGAAGAAAAACCGAAAACCATCCATGACGCACCCCCATCCCATCGCCGTGGTCGGTATGGCCGGCATCTTCCCCGACGCCCCCGACCTGGACCGTTTCTGGCGCAACATCGTCGGCCGGAAAAGCGCGGCCCGGCCGACGCCGCCGGATCGCTGGATCGCGCCGTCGTCGGCCATGGTTCGTTCCGGGGAACGGGTCGCTCCGGACAAGGCCTATTCCGACATCGCCTGCCTGATTTCCGATGCGATTTTGTCCGATGTCCGGCGGCGGATCGCCGACATCGATCTGCCGCCGGACCTGTTGGCCCGGCTCGATCCGCTCTATCCCATCGTGCTCCATGCGACCCGGCGGGCTCTGGCCGACTGCGTCATGGACCCGGTGGACCGCGCCCGAACCGGCGTGGCCCTGGCGGCCATCGCCCTGCCCACGGACGGGTCGTCGGCCCTGACCTGGAAGATTCTGGGGAAGGCGTTTGGGGAAAAGGTTCGGGGAAAAGTGGACGGGGTGGACTCAGTGGACGATGTGGACGGGGTGGACGATGTGGACGATGTGGACATCCTGGCGGCCCGGGTCACGGCTTACCCGGGGGCCATCCTGGCAAAAGCGTTCGGGTTGGGCGGCGGAACCTTT
Source organism: uncultured Desulfobacteraceae bacterium (assembly GCA_964652715.1). Classification (GTDB taxonomy): domain Bacteria; phylum Desulfobacterota; class Desulfobacteria; order Desulfobacterales; family JAABSP01; genus JAABTD01. Next base: position 20,492 of record CAZZBE010000012.1, on the reverse strand, counting down.
ACCCTGGACGCGGCCTGCGCGTCGTCCATTTATGCGGTGAAGCTGGCCTGCGACGCGCTTCGGTCCGGCCGGGCGGACGCCATGATCGCCGGCGGCGTCTCCCGGCCGGAGTGCCTCTACACCCAGGTGGGGTTCAGCCAGTTGCGGGCCCTGTCGCCGTCGGGACGGTGCGCGCCCTTCGATAAAGGGGCCGACGGACTCGTGGTGGGGGAAGGCGCGGGGATCGTGATCCTGAAGCGTCTTGAAGACGCGCTGGCTCACGGAGATCGGATCTATGCCGTGATCCGGGGGATCGGGCTTTCCAACGACATCCGGGGCAACCTGCTGGCGCCGGATTCCGAAGGCCAGTCGCGGGCCATGAACGCCGCCTACGCATCGGCCGGCTGGTCGCCGTCGGATGTGGATCTCATCGAATGCCACGGAACGGGCACGCCCGCGGGCGACGCAACCGAGGCCAAAAGCCTGCGCGCTCTCTGGGGACCCTCCGGATGGCGGCGGGAGCAGTGCGCCATCGGGTCGGTCAAGTCCATGATCGGCCATCTCCTCACCGCCGCCGGCGCCGCCGGGATGATCAAAACCATCCTGGGGCTCCGCCGCGGCGTGTTGCCCCCTTCCCTCAATTTCACCGGCCTTGCGGCCGGAAGCCCTTTGGACGATGGCCCGTTCCGGGTCCAGACCGATGCCGATGAATGGCCTCGACGGGGTCCGGCGACGCCCCGAAGGGCCGCAGTCAGCGCGTTCGGATTCGGCGGGATCAACGGCCATCTGCTGCTGGAGGAACACGATCCGGAATACTCGGCATCGGCCGGGGCCGTCCACGCCGTGCCGGCGACCCTGCCCCCGCCCGCGCCGGTCGCCATCGTGGGCATGGACATCGCCGCCGGCCCGTTGTCGGATCCGCGGTCCTTCCAGGAGGCGGTGTTCCGGGGGGAACCGGCGTTTGAACGACGTCCGGACGGTCGCTGGAAAGGGGCCGACACAGCGGCGGAGCGGCTGCTGGAAAACCGGGGCCGGAAGGGCGCGTATCTGGATGCCGTCCGCATCCCCCCGGGAAGATTCCGGATTCCGCCCAACGAGGTCCCGGACATCCTGCCCCAGCAACTCCTGATGCTCCGGAAGGCCGCTGGCGCGCTGGAGGACGCCGGTCTGCCGTTGCGGGGCGAACGTCCCCGCATGGGCGCGGTCATCGGCATCGCCTTCGACTGGGAGGCCGCCGGTTTTCATCTCCGCTGGCGCCTGGAAAAGGCGGCCCGGCAATGGGCGGAGGGGCTGTCGCTTTCCGAAAACGATTTGGCCGACTGGCTGAAGGGCTTACAGGACGCCATGGGACCGCCCCTCACCCATGCCCGGACCCTGGGCGCCCTGGGCGGCATCGTGGCCAGCCGGGTCGCCCGGGAGTTCCGGTTCGGCGGCCCCAGCTTCGTGGTGTCGGCGGAAGACGCATCGGGGATCAAGGCCCTGGAAATCGGCCTGCGCGCCCTCCAAAACGGCGAGATGGACGCGGTGCTCATCGGCGCCATCGACCTGGCCGGGGACGTCCGGCAGGCGGTGGCCGACAACAGGTTGCGGGGGCTGTCGCCCGCCGGCGCCGCCCGGCCCTTCGACCGGTCCGCCGACGGCGCCATGGTCGGGGAAGGCGCCGCTGCTGTCGTGCTAAAGCGCCTGGACGAGGCCCGGGCCGACGGAGACCGCGTCTACGCGGTTCTCGGGGGCGTTGGGGGGGCGTCGGCGGAAACGGGCGACGACCGGGCGGCGGCATGGCGTCGCTCCCTGGACCGGGCCGCGGCCGACGCCGGCATCCGGCCCGAATCCATCTCATACCTCGAAACCCATGGCAGCGGCGTACCCGAGGAGGACGGCGTCGAGGCCAAAGCCCTGAGCGACCTTTCCTTTTCCCCCTCTGCGCCATGGGCACTGGGATCCCTTACGCCCATCGTCGGCCACATGGGCGCGGCGGCCGGACTGGCGGCGACCCTCAAAACGGCCCTGTGCCTCTATCACGAGATCATCCCACCGTTGCCAGGGGGCGTCGAGCCGCTGGCCGCCCTGCCGGGCCCGGATCGGGTCCATCTGCCGGCCTTTCCCCAGTTCTGGACCCGGGACCGGGCGGACGGCCCCCGCCGGGCCGCCGTGTCCGCCATGACCGTGGACGGCGAATGGGCCCACGTGGTCCTGGAGGGCGAGGAGCGGGCCGACCCGGACGGGCTGCCGGCGAAGATCGTTCAGGAACGCCGTCGCCCCCTGGGCGAGGCCCCTTACGGGCTGTTCGTCGTGGAAGCCGACGATCCGGAGGGGTTGCTGGCGGGGCTGGACCGGTTGAAGTCGTTTGTGGAAGGACAAATCGCTGAAGGGCGTTCCCTTGAACGGATGGCCGGGTCCTGGCATCGAAACCTGCGAGGTTTTGAAAACCTCGCAGGTTCGGGTTTGGCCGTCTCCATCGTCTGCGGCGACCGAAGCCGATTGACCCAGTGGATCGCCGAGGCCCGGCGGGCCGTGTCCAACGGGACGCCGGTCCGCATCGCCGGCCCCACCGGGGTGCGGTATTCGCCGGAACCCCTGGGGCCGACCGGCGAGATCGCTTTTGTTTTTCCCGGCTCCGGCAATCATTACGTGGGCATGGGCCGGGAGATCGGTCTGCGGTGGCCGCACATCCCGCGGCGGATGGACGCGGGGACCGGCCGGCTCAAATCCCAGATGCTCCCGGAGTGCTACATGCCCTGGCGGACCGACTGGCGGGACGGATGGGAGGCCGACGCCCTGGACAAGATCGTCTCCGATCCGCTCCACATGATCTTCGGGCAGGTGGTTCACGGCGGGCTCATGGCCGAACTGGTCCGGGATTTCGGGGTGTCGCCGGACGCGGTGATCGGCTACAGCCTGGGGGAATCGGCCGGGTATTTCGCCACCGGCGCGTGGCCCGAACGGGGGGAGATGCTCCGGCGGATGCGGGAGACGGACCTGTTCACCACCCAACTGGCCGGCCCCTGCCGCGCCGCCCGAAAGGCATGGGGAATCGCGCCCGACGCCCCCTTCGACTGGCGGGTGGCCGTGGTCAACCGTCCGGCGGCGGCCGTTCGGGACGCCCTGCCGGGATGGCCCCAGGCCCGGCTGCTCATCGTCAACACGCCCGCCGAATGCGTGGTGGGCGGCGAGGCTGAACAGGTGGCCGGACTCATCCGGGATCTGGGGTGCGACGCGTTCCATCTGGACGGCGTGGTCACGGTCCACTGCGATGCCGCGGAACCGGCGGCCGGGGCCTACCGGGACCTTCATTTGTTTCCCACCCATCCGCCCGGCGCCATCCGATACTACAGTTGCCCCAAGGGCCGGGCCCACGACCTGACCATGGACAGCGCGGCCGATTCCATTCTCATGGGCGCCCTCCATGGGTTCGATTTTCCGAAAACCATCGAGGCCGCCTATGCCGACGGCGTCCGGATCTTTCTGGAAATGGGCCCCGGCGCCTCCTGCACCCGGATGATCCCCAAAATCCTGGGCGACCGCCCTCATCTGGCGACGTCGGCCTGCGTCAAGGGCGAGGATGGCTACCTGACGGTCCTGAAATTCCTCGGCGCGCTCATCGCCGAGCGCGTCCCGGTTCGAATGGACGCCCTTTACGGCGACGATGATTCCGTCGCGGCGCCGGCGATCGATCCGCCGTCCGCCGGCAACGCCATCGTCGTTCCCGTGGGCGGAAAGCCCGGCGACCCGCCGCCGCCTCCTGCTGTTTTAGATCAGGATATCCAGGATGAAAACAGGATATCCAGGATGACGCCCCCACATCCTGACCATCCTGTCGAATATCCTGACCATCCGGATTCAAATTCGGTTCTGTTTCAACCGCTCATCGCTCCCTTCACCGAAGGCATGACGGCCACGGCCGAAGCGCATCAGCGTTTCCTTGATCTGTCGGACGAGATCACCCGGAATTTCGGCGACGCCTTCTCCTTCCAAGCGAAACTGCTGGAGCGGTCCATCACCAGCTCCCCGCCACAAACCACAAACCACAAACCACCCGCGGCCTTCGACCGGGAGATGTGCATGGAATTCGCCGTCGGTTCCGCTGCCCGGGTGCTGGGGCCGGAATTCGCCGAAGTGGACCGTTACCCGGTCCGGGTCCGGCTGCCCGACGAACCGCTCATGCTGGTGGACCGGATCATTTCGGTGGAAGGGGTCAAAGGAAGCATGGGGTCCGGCCGGGTGGTCACGGAACACGATGTGCGGCCGGGGGCGTGGTACCTGGACGGCGGCCGGGCGCCGGTCTGCATTTCGGTGGAAGCGGGTCAGGCCGACCTGTTCCTCTGCTCCTACCTGGGCATCGATCTGCGGGTGAAAGGCAAACGGGCCTACCGGCTGCTGGACGCCACCGTCCGGTTTCATCGGGGACCGCCCCAACCGGGGGAGGTGATCCGGTACGAAATCGACATCGACCGGTTCGTCCGGTCCGGCGAGACCTGGATGTTCTTTTTCCGCTTCGACGGGTATATCGGCGGCGAGCACCTGATCACCATGCGGGACGGGTGCGCCGGGTTTTTCACCAACGAGGAGGTCCGGCGATCCGGCGGCATCATCCCGACCGGGGCGGACAAGGCGCCGGCGGCGGGCAAAAAGGAGATGACCGACCTGGTGGCCGTCTCCCCTGAGTCCTACGACGACGCGGCCGTGGAAGCCCTCCGGCGCGGCGATCCGGCGGCGGCCTTCGGCGACGCCTTTGCCGGCGTTTCCATAGCTGAATCCCTCCGGCTCCCGGGCGGGCGGATGGCCCTCATCGACCGCATCCCGACCTTTGAACCCGCCGGGGGGCGATATGGGATCGGCCTCATCCGGGCCGAAGCGGACATCCACCCCGACGACTGGTTTCTCACCTGCCACTTCGTGGACGACAGGGTCATGCCCGGCACCCTTATGTACGAGTGCTGCGCCCACGCGCTGCGGGTCTTTCTCCAGCGCATCGGCTGGGTGACGGACCTGCCCGACGCCCGGTACGAACCGATGACCGACGTTCCGGCCGTCCTCAAATGCCGGGGCCCGGTGACGCCGGAGACGAACCATGTGATCTACGAGGTGGAGATCAAGGAACTGGGATACGGCCCCGAGCCCTATGCCCTCGCCGACGCCCACATGTACGCCGACGGCCGGGAGATCGTCATGTTCCGCGGCATGTCCATGAAGCTGTCCGGCGCGACCCGGGAGACGGTCGAAGCCTTCTGGCGGGACCGGCGGGAGGCGTCCTCCGCCCCTCTGTACGACCGGGACCGGCTGCTGGCCTTCTGCGAGGGCAATCCCTCCGAAGCCTTCGGCGCGCCCTACAAGGTCTTCGATTCGGAACGGAAAATCGCCCGGCTGCCCCGCCCGCCCTATTTTTTCATGGACCGGGTGGTGCGAACCGACCCCGAGCCGTGGGTCCTCAAGCCCGACGGCTGGATCGAGGCGGAGTACGACCCGCCGGCCGACGACTGGTATTTCCGGGCCGACCGGTCGGGGTCGATGCCCTTCTGCGTCCTCCTGGAGATCGCCCTCCAGCCCTGCGGATGGCTGGCCGCCTATGTCGGCTCGGCGCTGCGGAGTCAAAAGGACCTGAAATTCCGGAACCTGGGGGGAAAGGCGGTCCAGCACCGGCCGATTCCGCCGGGCGGCGGCCGGCTGACCATGCGGTCGCGGCTGACCCAGGCCTCCGAGGCCGTGGGCATGATCATCGAAAACTTCGACATGCAGGTGATCCAGGACAAAGAGATCCTCTACGAAGGCACGACCAATTTCGGGTTTTTTACGGCCGAGGCCCTGGCCCAGCAGGTGGGCATCCGCGGGGCCGCGGCGGCGGCGCACACGCCCTCCCCGGAAGAAGCGGCCCGGGGAATATCCCGTGAATTCAGCGACCCGGCGCCCATCGCGCCGGATGATCCGAATCATGATCCGGCCCCCGGCCTGGCCATGCCGTCCAAGGCCCTGCGGATGATCGACCGGATCGACCTCTACGCGCCCGACGGCGGCCCCCAGGGCCTCGGATTCATCCGGGGCGTCAAAACCGTGGACCCGGACGAGTGGTTTTTCCACGCCCATTTCCACCAGGACCCGGTCTGCCCCGGCTCCCTGGGGGTCGAGTCCTTTTTGCAATTGATCAAGTTCGCCGCCATGGAGCGGTGGCCCCATCTCGCGCCCACCCACCGGTTCATGCCCCTTATGGGCGTGGAACATGAGTGGATTTACAGGGGTCAGGTCCTCCGGTCGAACCGGACCGTCGAGGTGGAAGCGGTCGTTACGGAGGTCCGGGAGGGCGACGAACCGGTGATCACGGCGGACGGATATCTGAAAGTGGACGGCCTCTACATTTATAAGATGGACCGGTTCGGATTTCGGCTGGTTGCGTTTTCCTGATTCAAATCAAAACATTCAGGATATAATCGATGAAATATTCCACAGTATTCGTTCAGAATATCGGATATGAACTGGCCCCGAACGTGGTGGCCTCCGAGGATCTGGAGGAGCGGCTGGCGCCGCTGTACAAAAAGCTCCACCTCAAGGAGGGCCAGCTGGAGGCCATTTCGGGCATCTACGAGCGGCGGTATTGGGACCCGGACGTCAAGGTCTCCGACGGCGCCATCGCCGCCGGCCGCAAGGCCGTCGCGGCTTCGGGGATCGATCCGGCGGAAATCGGCATGCTGATTTACGGCGGGGTCTGCCGGGACAACCTGGAACCGGCCACCGCCTGCGCCGCGGCCGACGGCGTGGGGATGGCGCCGGACGCCCAGATCTACGACGTCTCCAACGCCTGCCTCGGCGTGATCAACGGCATGATCCAGACGGCCAACGCCATCGAGCTGGGGCAGATCCGGGCCGGCCTCATCGTCTCCTGCGAGACGGCCCGGCAGGTGGTGGACATCACCATCGACCGGCTGCTGAAGGAGACCGATCCGGCATCGGCCATGGAGATGTTCAAAAAGACCGTCGCCACCCTCACCGGCGGATCCGGCGCCGTGGCGGTTCTCATGACCGACGGGTCCTTTTCCGGCGGCGGCCACCGGCTGCTGGGGGGCGTGGCCCGGAACGCCGCGCGCCACCACCGCCTCTGCCTCTGGGGTCCGGACGCCGGTCCGTCGGAGGCGGGGTACCCGGTCATGAAGACCGATTCCGTCGGGGTGCTCCAGAACGGGGTGGCTTTGGCCATCGACACCTATCGGGAATTCAAGACGAAAATGGCATGGCCCGACGACAAGCCCGACAAGATCATCTGCCACCAGGTGGGGGCGGCCCATCAGAAGACGATCCTGGAGGCCATCGGCATCCCAAAGGAAAAAGACTTCACCACCTACGAATATCTGGGCAACATCGGCACGGTTTCCCTTCCCATCACGGCGGCCATCGCCGGGGAACGGGAATTTCTTCAAAAAGGGGATCTGGTGGGATTTTTCGGCATCGGCAGCGGCCTCAACTGCATGATGCTGGGGCTCCGGTGGTAGCGCCATGACCGTTCACGCCGCCGACCGCGTCGATACCCGGGCCTTCCGCCGTCTCTACCCGTTCCGGTCCCATTTCCTGAAGATCGACGGCCTCCGGTATCACTATGTGGACGAGGGCGAAGGCGATCCGGTGGTGATGCTCCACGGCAATCCCACATGGTCCTTCTACTATCGAAACCTGGCGACGGCGCTGTCGCCGACCTGCAGAGCCGTCGCCCCGGATCATATCGGGTGCGGCCTGTCGGATAAACCCGACGATGCGGCCTACGACTACACCCTGCGGCGGCGGGTGGACGATCTGTCGGCGCTGTTGGAGCACCTGGAAATCCGGGACCGGATCACCCTGGTGGTCCACGACTGGGGCGGCATGATCGGCATGGCCTATGCCGCGGCCCATCCGGAGCGCATCGCGCGCATCGTCGTCACCAACACGGCGGCTTTTTTTCCGCCCGGAAAAAAAGGGCTTCCGCTGAGGCTCTGGCTGGTGCGAAACCTGACGCCCCTGGCCGCCCCGGCGGTGCTGGGGCTCAACCTCTTTGCCCGGGCGGCGCTTTACATGGCCGTCCGGAAACCGCTGGCGCCGGCGGTCAAGAAAGGGCTCATCGCGCCCTACGACCGCCCCCGGAACCGCATCGCCACCCTCCGGTTCGTCCAGGACATTCCGGTGGTCCCGTCGGATCCGGCCTACGGAATGGTTCAGGAGACGTCGGAACAGCTCCATCGGCTGTCCCACATCCCCATGGCGATCTTCTGGGGAATGCGCGACTTTGTCTTCGACGCCGACTATCTGGCGGAATGGGAGCGGCGGTTTCCCAACGCCGAGGTCCGTCGGTTCCCGGATGCGGGCCATTATTTGATGGAGGATGCCGGGGACCGGGTCGTCCCTTTCATCCAAGACTTCTTGCAAAACCATCCGATCTGATGTAGAAAACCGGATGGGGATATGACTTTCACAACGCCCAGGAAAGGTTGATTATGGAACGTGTCGAGGCACATCCGGAAGAGACGGAAGAAGCGGCCGCCCAGGAAGAAACCGACGATCGGGGCGTCGCCCCCGCAGAAGGTGATCCGTCCGAAACCGACCGGCATGCGGACGCCCCATCGGACGACGCCGACGACGATGCGGATGCCGGGCCTGCGCCGCCGACCGATCCGGATGGCCCCACCGGCGCCAACGAGGCCCTGGGCGACGCGACCGCGGCCAATGTGGCGTTTTTGCTCCGGGAGGTCGCCGAGGCGATCCCCTACAAACGCGCGGTGATCTACCCCGTGGGATGGGACGAACAAGGCCGGGTGGCCTACACCCACCTCACCTTCCGGCAACTGGACCGGGAATCCGACCGGCTGGCCCACGGCCTGGAATCCGTCGGCATCACCCGGGGCGTTCGCACCATCCTGATGACCCCGCCCAGCCTCGACTTTTTCGCGCTGACCTTCGCCCTGTTCAAAACCGGGGCCGTGCCGGTGATCGTGGACCCGGGCATGGGGCTCAAGCGGATGGCGGCCTGCCTGCGGGAGACCAAGCCCGAGGCTTTCATCGGCGTCCCCAGGGCCCATGTGCTGCGGCGGCTCTATCCCGGCTATTTCAAGACCGTCACCAAGTGGGTGACCCTCGGCCGCCGCCTGTTCTGGAGCGGGTACAACCTGGAGAGCCTGCGCAACCGGCCCTGGCAGCCCTTTCCCATCGCCGAAACCGCCGAAGACGAGATCGCCGCCATCCTGTTCACCTCCGGCAGCACCGGCCCGGCCAAAGGAGCGGTCTACACCCACGGCATGTTCGAAGGCCAGATCGGTCACCTGCACCGCCATTTCGACTTCGGCCCGGACGAGATCGACCTGCCCACCTTTCCGCTCTTTTCCCTCTTCGATCCGGCCCTGGGCATGACCGCCGTCATCCCCGACATGGACCCCGCCAAACCGGCCCAGGCCAATCCCGAAAAGATCGTCGAATCCATCTTCAACCAGGGGGTCACCAACATGTTCGCCTCCCCGGCCCTGCTCAAGCGGCTGGGGGAATACGGCAGGGAACATGATCTGAAGCTTCCCACCCTCAGACGGGTGGTGTCCGCCGGCGCGCCCGTGTCGCCGGAGATCATCGACCTCTTTTCCGGACTGCTCAGAGCGGATGCGGAGATCCACACGCCCTACGGCGCCACCGAGGCCCTTCCGGTGACCTGCATCGGCAGCCATGAGATCCTCGCCGAAACCCGGAAGGGAACGGACATGGGATTCGGCATGTGCGTCGGCCGGCCCATGCCGGATCTGGATGTCCGGCTCATCCGCATCGCCGACGAACCCATCGAGGAGTGGGACGACGACCTCCCTGTCCAGAGACAGGACATCGGCGAGATCGTCGTCCGGGGCGACATCGTCAGCCGGCGCTATTTCGAACGGCCCGACGCCACGGCCCTGGCGAAAATCCGGGACGGCGAGACGATCTGGCACCGGATGGGGGATTTGGGCTGGCAGGACTCCAAGGAGCGGATATGGTTCTGCGGCCGGAAGAATCATCGCGTCATTACGGAAAACGGCCCGCTTTACACCATCCCCTGCGAGGCGATCTTCAACCAGCACCCGGCCGTGCTGCGGTCCGCCCTGGTGGGGGTGGGGACAGCGCCCCGGCAGAAACCGGTGATCTGCATCGAACTGCACCCGCAAAACCAGGACATCAACAAAGAGGAACTGAAGCGGGAACTGCTCAATTATGCAGCCCGGAACCCCATGACCAAAGAGATCACCACCATCAAGTTCCACAAGGGGTTTCCGGTGGATGTGCGCCATAACGCCAAGATATTCCGTGAGCAGCTGGCGGAATGGGCGAAATGATGGAGGGACAGAGGGACAAAGGGACAGAGGGACAAAGAGAGGGCGGAGGTCAACGTAAAATTCTGGTCACCGGCGGCGGGGGGTTTCTGGGCGGGGCCATCGTCCGGCGGCTCGTGGCGCGGGGGGAGGGGGTCCGGAGTTTTTCCCGGCATCACCATGCGGCGCTGGAGGCGTTGGGGGTCGAGCAGATCCACGGGGACATCGCCGACGCCGAGGCGGTGGAAAGGGTCTGCGAGGGAGTGGAGACGGTGTTTCACACGGCCGCCCTGCCGGGGATTTGGGGGCCTTACAAACGCTACCACCGCACCAACGCGACGGGCACGCTGAACGTCATCGACGCGTGCAAAAAAGCGGGGGTCGCCCGACTCATCCACACCAGTTCCCCCAGCGTCGTCTTCCACGGCGGCCACATGGAGGGGGTCAACGAATCGGTCCCCTACCCCGACAAATTCCACGCGCCATACCCGGAAACCAAGGCCATCGCCGAAAAGCACGTCAGCCGGGCGGCTTCCGAGGGGCTGCCGGCGGTGATCCTGCGCCCCCACCTCATCTGGGGACCGGGGGACAACCACCTGGTCCCGCGGATTCTGGCCCGGGGGAAGCGACTGGCCCGGGTCGGCGACGGCGACAACCTGGTGGACACCATCTACATCGACAACGCCGCCGACGCCCACATCCTGGCGGCGGACCGGCTGGCCGAAGACCCGTCCCTGTCCGGCCGAATTTATTTTATCAGCCAGGACGAGCCCGTCCCCCTCTGGGACATGGTGGACGCCATCCTGGCCGCCGGCGGCCGGCCGCCGGTCCAAAAAAAGATTTCCCACAAAACCGCCCGCCGCATCGGCGCCCTCTTCGAAGTCGTTTACCGGCTTTTCGGCATCCAGTCGGAGCCGCCCATGACCCGCTTCGTGGCCGACGAACTGGCCGCGGCCCACTGGTTCGACATCGGCGCGGCCCGGAATGATTTGGGGTATGCGCCGGGGGTGTCGATGGAGGAGGGGTTGGGGCGGTTGGGGGCGTGGTTGAATATACCAAAAGATTACCAAGCAGGAAAATTGAAGTGAGCATCATGTAATTTTTTATATGAGTTTAGGTATCATATCTATATCGATCTACCCACCTTTTGCCTATTAGAAACATCGAAGAGGCCAAAAAATGCAGGTGAGGTGTGCATCCAAAAAGGTTAATTTTTCATCTACTGTAATAATTAATTTCTGATAGTATTAAGTTGTATTGCGAATGCATAAAAGCGTTTTTTAGAATTAGATCATAGACACCGCGATCATCGGGTTCTCAGTCGAAGTTGTTTATAAGGGGCTGATAAAAAGCGAAAAACATATTGGCCTTTCCCGTTAGTTTGAGTGACAGCCTACAGCTACCGCGCGTTCCGTAATGAAAAAAAAAGCATATGAACAGTATTTAAAGGAGTGGGACAGCTGGCTCCATAGAGGAAGGCGATTGCTTTTAGAGACTTGTCTTGGTCTCTTCTGCCCAACATCAGCTAATAGTGGAGTTTCATTACAGATTTTGGAAATCGGAGCTGGGTCGGGAAAAAATATTGAAGTACTCTCTAATTTCGGAATAGTTGAGGCGGTAGAGATTGAACCGCTCGCGACAGAAACACTTCAGGACAACCCACATGTACACCGATTGTTTATCAATAAAGTTCCGTTCCCATTGGACCAGAAATATGATGTTATTTGCGCAATGGACTTTTTAGAGCATGTTGAAAATGATAAACAAGTCTTTAATTGGATGGCCAGCCACCTAAATGATGATGGAGTTTTATTTATAACTGTACCAGCGTATCAATTCCTCTTCAGTTATCATGATATTGCATTAGGCCATTATCGGAGATACAATCTTACACAACTTATTACACTAAACAAGGGGCGTTTATTGCTCCTTAAAAAAGGCTATTTCAATTCTATTCTTTTCCCGCTGGTATGCTTCAATCGAATGATAGGAGGGATGATGCGGCGCAGAAATAACGGCCAAATGAAACAATCCAGCGCTGTACATCCATACCTTGACTGGTTTTTGTTTCAAATATTGCTAAAAGAGATCTCTTTTATCCGAAAGTATCCGATATTTCCTTACGGGTTAACAGCTTTTGTTTTGTATAGGAAATGCGGTCCGGATTACGAATGAGTATGCTCCTGAACAAAGGAAAACGGATTTATGTACAGGGGCTTATATTTAAACTACCCCTGCTGGGCTTCAGCACATCCATTTCGTCGCCGATATGCCTGAAGAAGTGATCTAATGCCAACCGGTGAACAGGTTCTTGTTCTCGTATTTTCTTCGATGCCTGGGTCCCGTATCCGCTCGGATTGTATGCCCGTTCAGGGGATTGCCGTTTGGCAAATCCACTGCAAATCCCGTACAGGCCTCATCCGTCGATAATTTCGGAGATGATGTAGGGCTTATCATCCTTTAAGGCGTTAAACGTCTGCAGTTCAGCCAGAAGACCGAAACCAAAAAACTGGATGCCCAGAGTGATAAGTAAAATTCCAAGAAACAATAAGGGCCTATTTCCGATGGGTCCTAAATCGAGGCACCACAATATCGTCAGGTAAAGGCAAATGAAAAAACCGGACAAAAAAGAAACAAAACCGATCTTCCCGAACTGGTGCGAGGGGCTTTGGTAGAAGCGCATGAGAAACGACAAAGTAAGAAGATCCATAAGGCCTCTAAATACACGCGTTGAGTCATATTTGGAAACCCCGTATCGGCGCGAGTGATGTTCGACGACAATTTCACCGACCTTAAAATTTTTCCAGTGTGCGATTAACGGCGTCAATCGGTGCATTTCCCCATACAGCCATAGTTCATCGACAACGCATCGCCTGTAGGCTTTAAAGCCGCAGTTGATATCATGGATTTCGAGCCCCGTTATGATTCTCATCAAACCATTGTACAGTCGGGACGACCACCGTTTCAGGATTGGGTCGAAGCGCTTCTTTTTATGACCGCTGACCAGATCGAGTCCACTATCGATCGCTTTGATAAAACGCGGTATCTCTTTCGGATCATCCTGAAGGTCAGCGTCCAGCGTTAGGACGATCTGCCCCTTGGAATGATCGAACCCCGCTTTAAGCGCGGCTGTTTTGCCTTGGTTCCCTCGCAATTTAATTAGACGCGCCGCGGAGTGGTCGGTTGATATTTTCTGAGCAATAACAGCGGATTGATCCCTGCTACCGTCGTCGATAAAAATAATCTCATAGCGCTTGCCGATATTTGTCAATACATGAACCAATGCTTCGAAGAGATCCTTGAGCGAATCCTGCTCATTAAAAAAGGGGATGACGACGGATATATCAACCTGCTCCATGTGTCAAACTTTTCTATACGCTCTAATTTGAGAGCGGCAAAAAATGAAAAACGGCTTTCTCCAAAAAATCAAATTAAATCCGTTTATCGAGGTCGGAAAATTCTATATCCAACGCCATCGATTAAAGGCGTTTCTACGTAATGTCTCTTAATTTCAGTGATCAAAGACGGCGGGACATTAACGATGTTCCGGTAAGTCCACTGCAAATCGGTCAAAATCACGACATCAATCTCCTTAGCAGCGACACGATCCGATATCGTCGGGTAGGCGACAACCCCGCTTTCCAACAGCAATTGATACAATAAAGGACAAATAACCAGCGGGCGTTCCAACATCACGTTCAAACCTGCGTCGTCGCTGTAGCACGTCCAATTCTTCGAATTAATGAACTTAGCTGCAATGGGTCGATCTTCTGCATATTTTTTCGTTTTCAATACGGCAACATCCTCCTTCAAGGAGGATGTTGAAAATATGGCGGCCTGGCTGATTTTAAGGACAACCAGCACAAGGCATAACAGTATGGCCTCCCGATACCGACTGGACCTGGAATTGGTGATCGAAGACAACCACTTCACCAGCAAAATCGTCCCCAAAAAATAGGCTGAGATGAAATAATAAACATTTGAGCCCCCCCGCAGCGAAAAACAGAAATTGCAGGCGAACTCAACGAGATAAAATACAAAAACAAAAAAAAGAGCTTGTTGACTTCCCGAATGAATAGGCCAGACATGCTTTATCAAGACGATGGGGATTGCTACAGTGAGAAACAAGTATGGTTGCAGTACAAGAATCAACGCGTGATTCAAGCTGTATCCCACATTTAGCCCTCTTGCAAAAGACAAAAAATACGCTCCGCCGCTGTACCAATAAAGGGCCCACAACATCATGAGGAGGACTGAAGCGGAAAGCGCGGTGTACGTCATAAGTTCCCGCCATTTTTTTTGCATCAATAGGCAGATAAATGTGGAAAGTCCAATTGTGAGCCCTGTAGCCTTGATCAGAAAGGCAACAGTGGGCAACACGGATAGAATTAAAAAGATAACCCGATTCGACTTAATTACTAACAGATAACACGCAAGCATTGCAACGAATAGAAGCCAATTGTCGGGCCTGTAAGAGGCGGTGTGCTGAAGTACCGGATAATAAGAAAGAAGCAGCAATACGCCGAGCACTTGCCAATCGCGCCATAGGTTTAACCGGCGGAGTACAGAAAGAGCCAAGATAAGCGCAGCAAGGGTGCAGAGCATGGAAATAGCTCGCCCGGCAAAATACAGCTGAGAGAAGTTCAGGTCGAGAACTGAACCGATGGCGCTGACAGAACCAAAATGCAATAGCCCATGCATGGGCGGATAGTAGGGCGGCTGGTCGGCCCGGAGGAAAATCTTTTCCCCTTTTATGATGCGCTCCGCATACCACACTTTACCCGCCTCACCGACGGTATTCGGACCGGGGACGACGGCGGACTCGGCAATTGAATAAACCGTTATGATCGCCGATATCGACACCATTGCGAATAAAAGCCATAAGATGGTTTCGACCGCCTTATCCGTGAATTTCCCATTTACGGGCTGAATCCGAAAAAAACGCATTATGTTTCGTCGGCCGTGACGGCGCCCTCACCAGTATTCAATACAATGATTTGCGGCAACTATTTATCCAGGCTCTCCTTGAGTTTCTGTTCCGCGAATCAACCACAGTTTAAAAGGATCATGTACGCCATGAGGATACAGGCGATCTCCTTGAGTGGGGTTCACATACATACTCCGGTTATCCAGAAAATAGCGCGCGCCGACCTTTTTGGCTAAAGGTGCGACCATCCCTTCATTAAAAAATTCCCTGTATTCATCGGCAATATAACCACCGGCGAACCCCAGCTCGCAAGAGGGGATCAGCCGAATGTCGGGTCTCAAAAACAGGGTTTTGTACTGAAGGTTGAACGACGAGAGAACCATGGCATTGTGAGGAATCGGCGCCAATCCTTCCTGGAAGGATCGAAGTTTTGATACCTGCTTTGTGCTGGCGAGCGCCAGCAGGCCGATCAGCATCAGATATCCCGCGGCGAGATATGGTTTAAGCTTGATATCCGTTTTTTCAGTCGCGTCATGATCGTTGGCTTTTACCACTGAACACATGGGCAAGACGGATCGGATCGTTTTCCATAGATCCCAGGCGGTTCGTTTCCACAGCTCAAGCCACCTTCCATAGGGCGTCAAGAGGAGATCCAACATGCCCCGTCCGAAACACGTCAACGCCAGGGGAAGCATGATGTCGATAAAATATCGAACGTGCTTCATCGCCGGATACAGGTAGATCAGCAGCAAAAGGGAGGTGTAGTTCAGCCGCCTCGCCGATGCGGAAAGAAGGGGAAAGAGGATCAGGAACGTCGCGAGGTATACATAAAAGGATACATATCGCCATGTCGGAACAAATTCGCTGATACTCAGTTCGATGGTTTGGCGGACCCCGGCGGATCGGAACAGTTCAACCTGGAAGCCCCAGAACGAAAGCGGTTGAACGGCCGCGAACAGAAGGATGAACAGGGCCGCGCCGCCGGCGAATCGCCGATCCCCTTTGATAAAATGGGCGAAAGCGGCGGGCAGGATATAAAACCAGGAAAGGTAAGGGTAAAAAAAAGTCAATATCAACGATGAGACCGCGCCGTTGAGCCATCCCTTCCGCCCGATCGAGTAAAGAAGATAAAACGTGCCGAAAGCGAAGGGACGGATCAACGCGATGCGTTTAATCGGAAAGAAAAGAAAGAAGACCATGATAATCACGGCCAACGTAAAGCCGTTTCGATCATTGACGGCGCCCGGCATCTCGGATTGTTTCAGTATGAGGACAAAAAAAACGGAAAGGAAAATGAAAGATGCGACTTTAACGACGCCCACTTTGGCCGCGACCTGGGATCCCGGGAGATGCCCGGCGGCTTTTGCAAATAATCGCAGCGTCATGTCGTACCCGTACCATGGATCGTAATCGCCGAATTTTTCGAACACCGAATAGGGGTAAACCTCGCCCCAGCTTGAAAAATCGGTGAATGCGACCCCGATATGACGCAGACCGTCGTCCGGCGGGAACGAATAGAGCGATACCGTTACCGAAATAACGGCCGCTACAAGGTACAGGGATCTCCCATAGGCATTCATCCGCCGGATCCAATAATGTCCGGAAGCGCATCGGATGACGAAAGGTTCCCCATGGACTGCTTGAGCATCCAAATTCTATGATTGAGAAACACTTCAGTGAGTGGAGAGCATGGCGCGAAGCCGTCAGCGGGATCAGTCATGGATGCTCATCAAAAAGTAGGAATTGATCGAGCTGCTGGAATAGGCCCCGATTTTTCGCTCTTTTTTGCCGGATATGCTGATCAGTTCTTTGATGAAAATCGGCAGCGCGGCGCCAAAGATGAAGAAATCGATAACGCTGTAATTGTCTAGCTGATCGAGCTTCCAAACCATGATCGCCACCGTCGTGGAAGCGACCATGGCGAAGCTGGCGATCCAGTAACCGCTTGAACGAACCAGGTTTTTGTATCGCTTGAGGTTCAGCTTATGGCGGATATTATACCACCAGAAAAATTCCTGAATCACGGCCCCTGCGATCAGGGAGAGCAGCAATAGTAGGGAGTGTTCCATTAGAGGCGCAACCGGTTCAAATGCATATTCATTTTGTAGGAAGCAGATTCAAGCTGGGTATCGCGCTGGGCTGCTGTCATTCAAATTCGGTCAATAGGAGAATCGTGATTCTTGCCACGGTTGTTATCGCACTGAACGGTCCGCGGAACGGACTGTCGATCCCATGATTTCCGGGGCGATTATCCATCGTCCCGGACTGTTATGGTCGTGGAACTCTCATTGATTTTTGGCGTTGTCACAACCACTTTTAGTTCTCCCTCGGATCTCCCGTTAGCACCGTTCTCTCGCTCAAGCGTCACTTCAAAAAAATTCGGGCTATTTTGATCAGTGTTTGGTACGTTGAAAATTATTCGCCCTAATGGATCAGCCCCAACCAAAGTACCGTTATTAGTTGTCACTGTTACAGTTGTATCCGCCGGCATGGGCTGACTACGCATGTCTGATATCGAGATCGGAACTTTTTGGCTAAAACTGCCGCCCACAGTCCGAAGATCCACAGATTCTAAACTATTAGAATTAATGTCGGTAAATTCTATATTAGCTTCACTTCCTGACATTATGAGCACTAGCCAATCCCGAACATGTAACAGTTCTTTGGTGCAAAGGCTTTCATTTTCCGCATCATCCGAACACAATGTTCCGTTATACTTACCATTAGGACTTTTATCGAAGATGCTGTCTCCATTGAAATCCAGAAATTCTTCCGTGCCATTGAATACACCGTCTTCATTGTCGTCTCTGAAAGCCTCTGTCGGCATATCGAACCACAGGGGCCAAGAATCCGCACTTTTATCTGTTTCTGTAAAAACACCGTCTCCATCAACATCAACGAAACTTTCCTCGCCGATGGCGGTTGCCAGAATGGTGACGCGCCCATTTGCTGGTCTCGGATTCGAACTGCGCCATTCGACCGGACAACTGCCATCTTTTATCGTACATGTGCTCTGGATTTGCCCGCCTTCCGTTGTAAAATAAATGGCTGTGCCATCGGGAACCGGATTATTAAAGTGATCTGAAGAATAGATAGTGATTCTAACAGTCTCTCCATCATATTCCCATGCCTCTGTGTTGTAGACTTCAGTACTTAGGGAAAAGCTGTCCTGATCTGGCAAACCCGTGCTGATCACTAGCACATCTGACTGGGTGGTAACGGGTTTAACAGATGTAACCGTTATCGTAGCTTTAACCCGAACGGCAGTGGCCACATTTCCTGAAATAACATAAGTGACAACCTGACCTTCTGCATCAGAGGTTGCAGTGATAGGTTCAATGGAAAGACCGCCAGCAGATGAACTCAACGAAAAAAGAACCTTATGATTCGGCGCAGGCTGTCCGCTAGAATCAACTACCCGGAAAGTAACCTTAGAAATTTCATGTCGATCTTCGCCTCCAGTACCTGAAAGCACGATTGTTTCAGGATCAGCAGAAACAAATTCAATGGAGGCAGGGGTAGCACCCGCCACATCAATGGTCGCCTTTGCTGTCAGCAGAGCGCCGCCCACGGTCACTGTGGCGGTTATAGTATCAAACCCCGCTCCGCCATCGGCCTTGTAGACAGCGGTGGCCGTTCCACCGTCGGTAGTGACGATGTCATCTATCTGAGCTTTATTTTCTTCCACGAAATCTGAAGAGAACTGGATATCTAACGGGCTTTGGATGTAATCGCCGTTTTCATCCACGATCATGGCTTTTACGGTCGCGATCCCCGAAGGGGCGAGTTGCTCCCCCTCACTAACGCCCAATGCCAACTTACCTTCCGTAAAAATACCATCAATCATGGTGCCCAACTCAGCCGCCATGATCTCAATTTGTGCTTCCGCCGTTAGCGTGCCGCCTGCAACGGTTAATGTGGCCGTGATGTTATCGACACCGGACCAGCCATCGGCATTGTAATTCGCTGCGGCGACGCCATCGACCGTGCCGACCACGTCGTCGATCCACGATTTGCTTTCTTCTACTAATACCGAAGAAAGCTGGATATCCAGCGGCGTTTGAAGAGGGTCGTTGTTCTCATCCACGATCATTGCCGTCACTGTCTCGGCGCCAAAAGGCGTCAGTTTTTGGCCATCGGGAATGCTCAATTTCAACTGGCCATCGACAAACGCGCCGTTGATCATCGCGCCCAATTTGATCGTCATGATTTCGATAGTGGCTTCCGCCGTCAATGTTTTGCCCGCAACGGTGAGAGTGGCGGTGATGGTGTCGGCGCCGACTCCGCACTTAGCATTGTAAACAGCAGTCGCAACGCCGTCGGTGGCGGTTGCCGAATCGTCGATTTCCGCTTTATTTTGGTCTGCGAACGTCGAAGCAAACTGGATATCCAGCGGGGTTCGGATAGGATCGCCGTTGTCATCGACAACCATGACCGTCACTGTTGCTGTTGCAAACGGCGCCAATTTTTCACCGTCGCCGACACTCAAAGCCAACTGACCGTCGACAAAAGCGCCGTCAACCACGGCGCCCAACCTGGCTTCCGATAAAATGGCCTCCGCCCCCAAAACCACATCAGACCGGACCAGGAGAAGTTCCTTTGAGCAAAGGCTCTGCGCTTCCGCCTCGTCGCTGCAAAGCGTTCCGTTATAAATTCCGTTCTTATCAGGATTATAGATTCCGTTCGCGTTGTAATCCCGAAAGATTTCAGAGCCCGGTTCATAGGTCCCGTTCTGGTTGTCGTCACGGAATGGCTCCAGAGGCAAATCAAACTTGTCGATCCGCCATTCCTGGAAATCGATTTCGCTGAAAAAACCGTCATCATCGACATCGACAAAGCTTTCTTCACCGAGGGCGGTTGCTAAAATCGTAACGCCGACAGGCGGACTGGTATGCTGCCACATGACGCTGCACAAACCGTCCTTCGTAAAACAGCGATCCTGGATTTGGCCTTCTTCCGCTGAAAAAGAGACGGCGGTGTCGTCCGGCGCCGGGTTGTTGAAATGATCGAAGGCATGGGCCGTGATCCTGTAACGATACCCGCTGACGGAATCAAACCCCTGATCCGCAGCCAGTAAGGAAAAATTTTCCTGATCCGGCAGCGCCGTGCTAATCACTACAAAATCAGATAGATCTGAAATCGTTGTTCCCTCAACAGTTGCTCTTAACCTGACGGATGTGGATAAATTTCCAGACGTTACCTTTACGGTGGCTAAACCTTCGACATCCGTGGTTGCCGTAAGCGGATCAATCGACAAACCGCCGGTGGTCGCGCCGAGTTGGAAATCCACCGCTTGGCCGGGCAAT